>CAIYBH010000449.1 GCA_903924405.1 uncultured Planctomycetaceae bacterium
ACACCGCCGTGCCCAGTGTTCGGCGCATTTCCGCACCGGCACCTTCGCCCAGAACCAATGGGATCACACCAAAGACAAAAGCCAGGGAGGTCATCACAATCGGACGCAATCGAAGTCGACAGGCGTCCAGCGTTGACTCATACGCGGGACTGCCCGCCAAACTGCGAGCCCGTGCATATTCCACGATCAGAATCGCATTCTTGCAGGCCAGCCCCACCAGCACCACGAAGCCAATCTGCGTAAAGATATTGATGTCCAGCCCCGCAGCTCGTACCCCGACAACCGCGCACAGTAAACACATCGGAACCACCAGAATCACTGCCAGCGGCAAGGACCAGCTCTCATACTGTGCCGCCAGCACCAGAAAGACCAGCACAACAGCCAGCAGAAAGGCATACATGGCCGTATTGCCAGCCAACTGCTGCAGGAAGGCCAGTTCCGTATACTCCACACGCATCGACGGAGCCAACTGTTGTTCCGCAAGACTCTTCAGCGATGTGATGGCCTCCCACGAACTGACGCCGGACGCCGCGTCCGCATTGACAAACGCAGCCGGATACAGATTATGGCGATAGATCATTAAGGGGCCGGGAACCGAACGCACTCGCACAAAACTGGCCAGCGGAACACTGCCCGCCGTGGGAGATCGCACATACATGCGACGCAGATCGTCTGTTCGCATGCGATACCGTGCATCCGCCTGAACATTGACCTGCCATGTCCGTCCGAAGCGGTTGAAGTCATTCACATACAGTGAACCAAAATTCACCTGCAGCGCGTTAAACACATCGCCAATCGACAACCCCATCTTCCGGATCGAATCGCGGTCAATATCCAGTTCCAGCCACGTCGTGGCCGCACGAAACCCCGAAAACACATCTCGCAGCAATCCATTGCTGTTTCCCTGATCCACAACCGCCTGACTGACTCCCTCCAGAACACTCAGGCCATTCTCGCCGCGATCCTGGATCACAACACGAAATCCACCCGATGTCCCCAGCCCTTCGATCGGTGGCGCCCCGAGGATGTTCACGTCCGCCTCACTCACTTCGCGAGCAAACAACTCCCGCAACTCTTCAGCGATCTGATCCGCCGTCCGCTTCGTCTGCAGTCGCTCTTCAAAACTCTCCAGCATCACATACATCGCGCCAAAATTCGGGGCATTTGTGTTCAGCAACAGGGATTGCCCCGCAATCGCCACCGTATGGCGGACACCCGAGACACGGGATGCCAGGTCCTCCACACGGGACATCACCGCCTGCGTTCGCTCCAGAGATGCCGAATCGGCCAGTCGCACGTTCAGAACCAGATATCCTTTATCCTGCGCTGGAATGAATCCCGCCGGCGTGTCAGCAAAAAGCAGCCATGTGCCGTACAACATCCCGCCGTACGCCAGCAACACCACCGGACTGGCTCGCAGTAACAAGCCCACCAGACTGACATACACTCTCGTCCCGGCCTGAAATGCCCGATTGAAGGCCGAAAATCCAAGCGCCAGCAGCAGATTCACCAATCGTCCCGCCAGCCAGACCACAATCAGCCCGACGCCGGCAAGTCCCCATGGCCAAACCTCTGCCGGGATCCATGCAAGCCGCTCACTACCGCGAATCGACGATTCCAGCAACCCCCAGACAACCGAATATCCCAGCCAGGCGCCCGCCAGGCTCAGCCATGGGCGAGGCAGCGTCTCCAGCCGTTGACCCTCACCCCGCGGACGCAGTAACAACACTGCCAGAGCAGGGCTCAACGTCAGCGAGTTGAACGCCGAAATCAGCGTCGATACCGCAATCGTCACCGCAAACTGACGAAAAAACTGCCCCACAACACCGGAAATAAACGCACAAGGAATAAAGACGGCCGTCAGGACCAGGCCTACCGCAATCACCGGGCCCGCAACCATCTGCATGGCCTGTATCGAAGCCTCACGCGGCGACAATCCCCGCTCAATGTTGTGCTCAACCGCCTCCACCACCACAATCGCATCGTCCACCACAATCCCGACCGCCAGCACCAGTCCAAACAGCGTCAACGCATTCAGACTGAAGTCAAAAGCGGCCATCGCCGCAAACGTCCCGACAATCGCGACCGGCACCGCGACCAGGGGAATAATGGCCGGACGCCACCCCTGCAGAAACACCAGCACCACAATCGCCACCAGGATCACAGCGTCCCTCAACGAGACAAACACCTCCGCAACCGATTCGCGAATAAACGGTGTGGTGTCGTACACAATCGAATAATCCAGCCCCTCCGGAAATCGCTGCCGCAATTCGACCATCCGTGCCCGAACGTCGTCCGCCACCTGCAACGCATTCGATCCCGGCAACTGGTAAATCGAAATCGCGATCGACGGCCTGCCGTCTAGTGTGCAAACCTGATCATAGGCCGTGGCACCCAATTCGATACGAGCCACATCGCGCAGGCGCACCATCCGGCCGTTCTCGTCCGTCCTCAACACCATCTCGCCAAATTGACTCTCATTTGCCAGTCGGCCTGGTGTCGTCATCGTATATTGAAAAACCTGCCCCTCCGTCGTCGGTTGCTGACCAATCTGCCCGGCGGCCACCTGAGTGTTCTGCTGCTCAATTGTTCGCAGGACATCCTGAGTCCCGATGCCCCGCATAGCCATCCGCTGCGGATCCAGCCAGACTCGCATGCTGTAGTCGCGCTGCCCCAGAAAGGAAATGTCACCAACCCCCTCCACTCGTGACAATTCGTCGCGCATCTGAATCGTCGCATAGTTGCTGAGATACAGATTGTCACGGGATCCGTCCGGGGAGAACAGATTCACGATCATCAGAATCCCGGGCGCCTTCTTGCGAACGGTGACACCCCGGCGCTGAACCGCGTCCGGAAGGGTCGGCTGAGCCAGCGCGACGCGATTCTGCACCAGCACCTGCGCAAGATTCAGATCGGTGCCAGGAGCAAAGGTCACCGTCAGCGTGTAACTGCCGTCATTCGTACACTGCGACGACATGTACAGCATGTCTTCCACGCCGTTGACTAACTGCTCAATCGGCGCCGCCACCGTGTCCGCAACGACCCGGGAATTGGCACCCGGATACATCGTCGAAACTTCCACCGTGGGCGGCGCAATCTCCGGATACTGAGTCACCGGCAGCGCATAAACCGCAATCGCTCCGGCGAGAGTGATCACGACGGACAGGACTGTGGCGAAGATCGGACGGTCGATGAAAAAACGGCAGAACATATCGCAGCAGGTTAGCCGGGGACGGCGGCAACTGCAACTTCCCCCACCTCATCCACCCTGCAAACTTCACTCCGGTCCCGACGCACCTCGGCTCTCTTCAGCCACTCCGATCAGATATCGCGCCCGACGATTACGGAGCCGTCGGAACCGCGTCTCGATAGAATTCCAGCAGGTCCTGACGCAACTGCTGGTGCGATGGCTCGTGGATGTACATCATGTGCCCGGCCTCATAGTAGCGACGAGTGATGTTGGGGAGCAGTTCCCGCGCCAGCCCCAGATGGTCCAGCGTGTAGTCCATGGCAAAGTGCGGAGTCGCCAGATCGTAGTACCCGCAGGCGGCGAACACCTTCAGGGACGGATTCGCCGTCATCGTCTTCCGCAACGATTCTGAAGCATCCACATACCGGTTTTCAAAACTTCGGTAGCTCCATGGCTGCACATTCCCGGTCAGAATCTCGTACACCCGGTCCTCCTCAAACTTCAGCTCTCGACGCACGTAGTCATTAAACGTGGCTGTGAACGGCCCGAAGATGGCCGCACCACTCGCATCAAACTCGTACGTCTCACCCGCGTCGTCCCGATCACGATTCGAGTACCTGCTGTCAAATCGGCCGACCGTCAGCCCCCGCTCACGCAGCAGTTCCTTGCCGAAACGAGCCATTGTGACCCGCAACCGCGCCCGACGGATGTACTCCGCTGATAATCCCGTCAGCCGACTCATCCGCTCAGCCACCGCACGCTCCTCGTCCTCAGGCAACGCCGATCCCTTCAGTAACGCCTGAGCATACTCGCCACGTGCAAAGGCCTCCGACTCGGCCACAAGCTCCGCAAGCGGCCGCTGCTGCTGATCCGCAGGCAGGGCCTTGTGATACCACGCAGTCGCCGTGTAACCCGGCAGGAAACAAAGGCTGGGCAGATCATTCGATGTGGAAAACCGCAGCGTCTGGAAATTGATCGCCCCGGAAATCACGACCACACCGTTCAACTCCATGTTGTAACGCTCCTGCAGATGACTGGCTAACCCTGCAGCACGTACACCGCCATAGCTTTCTCCGCAGAGAAACCTCGGAGACGGCCAGCGCAGAAATCGAGTTGTGTAGTCGTGAATGAACTGACCAATGCTCTGCACGTCCTCTTCGTATCCGTGAAATTCCGATTTGCTGGTGTCCTTTTCCGGACGGCTATAACCCGTGCTGACCGGGTCAATAAACACCAGATCCGTGATGTCCAGCAACGACAACGGATTGGACTCCAGCACGTACGGCGGCTTCAGATAGGAAGCGTCTTCGGGGAAGCGGATCCGCCGGGGCCCCAGCATTCCGAGGTGCAGCCAGACCGATGAGGATCCCGGTCCCCCATTGAAACAGAACGTGATCGGACGCTCCGCCGCGTTCTCCGCAGGTCGTGTGTAGGCGACAAAAAACATGGAGGCCCGGGATTTCAGCTCGTCACTGCGAAGTACCAGTTTCCCGGCCGTGGCCTTGTACCCAATCGTGCGGCCATCGATCTCAACCTCGTGCTCCGTCTCTACCAGCACCTCCCGTGCTTCTTCTTCACCCGCAGATTTCGATGCGGCGTTGTCCTCGCCAGCCGCTGGTGTCTCCTGCGCTTCGACAAACGATCCACACGATCCTGGTACCCAACACATGACCGCCAGAATTGCCCACAGCCATGGTTGTGATCGTTTGACACAAGCGTTCAACATACAACACCTTCGGTACGGAGCCCCGGATACGGTCTATCCCCCATGTTCTCCCTTAGACACCGGGGGCTTTGCAAGCAGTTTCGGGAAAACGGGGGACGATTTTCAAAACCAGCCATGTTTCCAGCATTGGGGCCGTCCGGGGCAGCCGCCTTCAACTACGAATTCCGTCCCTGCCACGCTACCATCTGCTCTCGGCTCGCCTCATGGGCCTGAGCCACGGTAACGTCCTCCCCGGCCAGGCCACATCTTTCCAGTCACCGAGACAGAATGCTTCCCATGATTCAGATCACGGAACTCGTCAAACGGTTTGTAGACCATTCCGGATCCGAGCCAGGCAAGGTCCACACGGTCCTGAACGGAATTACTCTGGCAGTGGCCAGAGGTGAAGTCTGCGTCCTGCTGGGCCCCTCCGGCAGCGGAAAAAGCACACTCCTGAGATCCATCAACGGTCTCGAATCCTTCGATTCCGGCGAGATTATGGTGGATAACATCCGTTTGACGGCCACACCCGGTCCCGATCAATCGGCAGCGATCCTGAAAATTCGGCGGCAGATCGGGATGGTCTTCCAGCAGTTTCACCTGTTCCCCCACCTCACCGTCCTGCAAAACATCACAGAAGCCCCCGTGCATGTTCTCAAGCAGCCTCTGGACGAAGCCAGAGCCCTCGCACTGCAGCTCCTCGACCGCGTCGGTCTCGCCAGTAAAGCCCACTCACGCCCCGATCAGCTCTCCGGAGGACAACAGCAACGCGTAGCGATTGCCAGAACCCTGGCCATGAAACCGGCCGCGATCCTGTTCGATGAACCCACCAGTGCCCTCGACCCGCACACCACCGGCGAAGTCACCGCAGTCATGCAGGACCTGGCTCGAAATGGTCAGGGGATGATTGTCGTGACACACGGCATGCAGTTCGCACGCGCGGTGGCACATTCCGTACACATTCTTCACGCTGGCCGCATTCTTGAATCCGGCACACCACAGAAGATTTTTGACGCCCCGGAGCATGACGTGACTCGAAGGTTTCTCAGCGAAACCTGACCTCACTAGTCCACCAGAGTCGGGTCGTCACCCAAATCCGGGTTCTGCAGAGACTCAACAGCGTCCGATGACAGGTTTTCCACGATCGCGTATCGCCCGTCCCACCAGCGAAAAAAATCGACGCGACGACAGCGATCACTGCAAAACGGCATCGTACGACAATTGGAAGGATCATCCACAGTCTGCCGACAAACCGGACAAGTGACTGGCTGAATCACAACATGTTCTCCCACCGAGTCCAACACGGGGCGGCCCGCAGGCCCTGCCGAAAAAACTCACTGCACTGGCGCACCGGGGCGAAACAATCGCCCACGAACTGCACAGCGGCGGGCGGCGTCAAAACAGGAGCCGGACGCTGACTTGCACAGCAACGACGGCCCGCAACCGGAAACCATCGCTCCATCGCCGGACCGCACTGAGTCAGATCTTACCCGGGACCCGTCGGATCAGTCCACCAACTCCACCGGACCCCAACGCAATGGCAGGAAAGACGCACGGTACAGCAACGCGACTCACTTCAGGAAACGGCGCAAGCCGGAGTACGTACTCAGAACCTGTGTCCGTCGTCTATTTGCTCTCTTCGTAATCGTCGCTGAACTCATCAACGAAGTCCGTGTCCCCGGCATCGTCCAGTCCACTCGGCTCTGCGTCCTCGTCAAAGGAATCGGGAGTCGTGGAGTTGTCGGTGGAGCCAGCCGCCGCCCCGGAATTTCCCGGTGCTACCGTTCCAGCTGCAGCGACCGGATACAAACCGGGGAAAATCAGGACCGCAAAGGGCAGCACAGCGATCAACAATCCGCCGAGAGCCACGACGATAAAGACCGCCCAAAGTGCCACGGAGACCCGAGCCTGGTCTGTCAGCATGCCCCCCTGAAACAGTGACCAGACCATCGACCCGATCAGCAGGTATGCGGGAATCGCAGCCGCAAAGGCAGACAGCACAAATTGCTTCTTGGTCATGGCACGGACTCAACCGGTCGGGAAAAAGAGACAACCCCCGTTCTCAAAACTATCGTCATCCTACGAAAGCCGATTCACTCTCTGCAAGAAAAGTCTGGCAGAATCAGCATCCGGACCAGGATCGCGGCGAATAACCCACCAATCCGACCAGCCGTAAGATCACTTGAGGGGCTGCTGTGGGGGCGGGGGCTGCCTGGTTGATTTTGGGACTGATGGGACTGATGGGACTGATGGGACTGATAGGACCGATAGGACCGATAGAAGCGAATCGTACAGGTGCCACCCACCTTGCGGCGCTACACAGGTGCGGCCACACACGTGCCATCTGCTGCCACAA
>CAIYBH010000450.1 GCA_903924405.1 uncultured Planctomycetaceae bacterium
CAAACGGGGCAAGGAAGATCAGCGCCCTGGCGAGTTCTTCCGGTGGTGCCGCATTTGATGTGGAAACGCCCAGCAGCAGCGTGAGTGAGGCCAGCCATGCCATTCGAATCATCAGTAAGATCCTGTGTGAAGTGAATTTTAGGAAAGTGATTTGAGAAGATAATAAAGGAACGTCAGAACGGTTATAGGGTCTTTATAACTTCATAGAGCTGCCGCGATGCTCAGCGTTTGTTCGGGGAGCCCCAGTGGTCGCGGTAAGACCGCTGTGTCAGTGCGTTGGCCTCTTCGCTGCTGGTGATGATTTCTTTCGCAGGATCAAAGCTCACCACCGCTCCCGTCCGTGCGGAGATATTGGCAAGGTGCACGATCGTCGCTGCAAAACGGCCGGCATTGATGTCCGCATTCGGTCTAACGTCCGGTTGCCGAATTGCGTCGAAAAAGTTCTGGTGGTGGCCCGGCAGGTCCATGCTTCCTGTTTGTTCTGCAAGCAGCTTGTTTCGCGGCCCATAAAGGCTCCAACCCTTTGTGTGCCCCATAATCAGCATTCCTTCGGTGCCGTAAAAGGCCGCACCATTTTCGTAACCTTCCTGAACATAGGGCGACCAGATCCGCTGTTCAAAGATCAATTGTTTTGTGCGACCGGCAGGTGCTCCGTCCGATGGATATTCACAAACCGCGTACTGCGTGTCAGGGAATTGCTGATCATCATCGAAGAATGATTTGCTGCCAAAACAGGTGACTCGCGACGGATGCGACTGCACTCCCAAACCCCAGAGCGCCACATCGATGTCGTGCACGCCGTCATTGCCGATGTCTCCACATCCAAAATCGTACCACCAGCGCCAGACACCGTGCAGCAGGTTTGAACGCCATGGAACGGGTTGGGCTGGTCCCAGCCAGGTATCGAAGTCCAGATGGTCGGGGGGAGTCCCAGGTTGAGTGTGGCCGATGGAGCCCCGCCGCTGGCTGTTCCATGCCTTTGCCACAAGGATTTCGCCGATTTCCCCGTTTTGAAGCCGCTCAATACCGGCTCGAACGCAAGCTGTGCTGCGACTTTGAGTCCCCACCTGCAGCGTTTTTCCGGATCGCTGAACTGCCTCTGCCAGTAGACGCCCTTCGCGTATGTTGTGGCAGCACGGCTTTTCGACGTAGACATGCTTCCCGGCATCCAGCGCAAGGATGGCTGCGGGGGCATGCCAGTGATCCGGGGTTGCGATAAAGACGGCGTCCAATGCGGAATCCTCCAGTAGTCGGCGGAGGTCTCCGGTGGCCTGAGGAGGTGTGCCGGAAGCCATCTCAACCGTCTTGACAGCGGTGGCCAGTCGCTGCTGGTCCACATCGCAAACCCACGTCATGCGAAGATCTTTGCGTTCTGAGAGCAGTTTCAGGTGATTGCTGCCCATGCCGCCGCAGCCGATCAGCCCCACGTTCAGAGGCTGATCGACCGAAGGGTTTGCTGACGCTTCAGACGCGAAAACGCCCGCAGTCACAGCGGCGAGTGAACTTTGCAGAAATTCGCGACGATCCGGGATAGTCATAGCAGCAACTCTGGTGTTTTGTGGCGAGATGGAACATGTGGTTCGGCTAAAACCGTCGGAGATTGCGAGCTGACGGGGTTTAACGAAAACCGACACCGGCAGCCTGTTATCGCGTGCGTGCGATTTTTTATCAGTGCTGGCGACACGGAAAACCTTAACCCAGCACAACGTGTGTGACAACCGAGAGCTGTGGTGCTGTGAACAATCGATGCAATTCTCCGAATCCCGATCTCGTTGTTTTTTCGCGGTATTTCCGACTGGGATTTGATCGGAATTTGCGTCAGAATTGGGGAAGACAGGCCAGGGATCGGCGTGTGAACGATGGCGAATCGCTGGTCCATGCAATAATTATCGAGGAGCGGACTTTGAACCGAGGACTCTTCCAGACACGACCGGGCTTTTGCGGCCCAGATGGCATTGCAGACCGCGTTCGTATCGCAGGGATGCTGGTGGCCTTCGTGATTTGTTCAGCCGCCGTTTCTTCTGTCGCTTTTGCCACACAGGGTGCAGCGTCAGCAGGAAATGCTTCCGTCGGTAATCCCGAGACTCAGGACGATGTTTCCTCGGAAGACAGCAAGTTCTTCGAATCAAAGGTACGGCCTTTGCTAATCCAGCACTGCAGCAAGTGTCATGGGGAAGCTGCGCAAAAAGGCGGGCTGCGTCTGGATTCTGCGGTTAGCATGCTGGCCGGTGGTGAAAGCGGTCCAGCAGTGATTCCCGGCGATACGTCCGAAAGTCTGCTGCTGAAGGCCGTTCGGTATGAAGGCTATGAGATGCCGCCGTCGGGACGTTTGGCGGAAGCGGACATTCAGGTGCTGACAGAGTGGGTGCAGCGAGGGGCAAAGTGGCCAGGGCATGACAGGCCCAGTGGGCCGGTTGTCCGGCAGGGATTCAGCACTGAAGATCGCCAGTGGTGGGCGATTCAACCCGTGGCGGATGTCACACCGCCCGCCGTGGCAGACGCTGCGTGGTGTCGGAACGAGGTGGACAACTTTATTCGGGCCGAGATGCAGTCGTCGGGCCTCGTTCCCGCTGCTGAAGCGGACCGAAGGACGCTGATACGTCGTATCACGTTTGATTTGACAGGCCTGCCACCCTCGTCTCAGGAGATTGATAACTTCCTGCGGGACACTCGCCCGGATGCATGGGAACACCTTGTGGACCGTTTGCTGGGCAGCGAGCGATATGGCGAACGCTGGGCCCGTCACTGGCTGGATGTGGTGCGATACGCAGATTCCGATGGGTATCGAATTGATCACTATCGCCCGGATGCATGGCGATACCGTGACTATGTCATTCAGTCGCTGAATCAGGATAAGCCATACGATCAGTTTGTTCAGGAACAACTGGCGGGCGATGAATTGTTTCCGGAAAATCCTGACGCTCTGATCGCCACCGGATTTTTGCGACACTGGATTTATGAATACAACAACCGTGATGCGCGTGGACAATGGGATCTAATCCTGAATGAAGTTACAGATACCACGGGCGATGTCTTTCTGGGCCTGGGCATGCAGTGTGCCCGTTGCCATGACCACAAGTTTGATCCGATTCTGCAAAAGGATTATTACAGGCTGCGAGCTTTCTTTGAGAGCATCCTGCCCGCCGATACTACCATTGTTTCGTCGACGGCCGAACAACAGGCCTTTGACGAAAAAATGAGAGTCTGGAACAAGGCTACAGAGAACATCCGTTCCCGTATCGCAGCCATCGAACGCCCTCATCGTGACGAGGCCCGCTCAAAAGCCATTCAGATGTTCCCGCCCGATGTTCAGGCGATCCTGACCTCGGCTGAAGACCGCCGGACTCCGCTGGAGAAACAGCTTTACCATCTGGCGTGGCGTCAGGTGGACTATGAGTATGAAGTGCTGGATAATCGCATTAAAGGGCAAGAGAAGGAGCAGTTGCTGACGCTGCGTCGCGAACTGGCGGCCTTTGATCAACTCAAGCCCCCCAGTCTTTCCACAGCGTTGGTTGTCACGGATGTCGGGGCCGAGGCTCCACCGACTGTGATTGCCAAACGCGGTACCCAGGTGGCACCTGGGGTTTTGTCGCTGCTTGATCCGTCTGATCTGTCCATTCCGGACCGGCCGGAATCCGGCAGCGTTTACCGCACAACGGGGCGTCGCGCGGCGCTGGCAAAGTGGCTGACAAGTCCTCTGAACCCACTGACACCCCGTGTCATCGTCAATCGCATCTGGCAGTCCCACTTTGGTCGAGGACTGGCGCAGAATGCCAGCGACTTCGGAACTCTGGGCGGCCCTCCGTCGCATCCGCAACTTCTGGACTGGCTGACGGCCCGTTTTGTTCGCAATGGCTGGAGAATGAAGGACCTGCACAGGTTGATTGTGACCTCAGCCACCTACCGGCAGGCGTCCGAACATCCGCGCATGGCAGAATTTCAGCAGCTGGATCCGCGAAATCAGAAGTATTGGCGTGCTGACGTACGACGACTGGATGCTGAGCAGATTCGGGACGCCGTCCTGATGGTTTCCGGACAGCTGGATCTGCAGGGCGGAGGTCCCGGCGTACAATCCGATGTTCCCAAGCGATCCATTTATCTCAGAGTGATGCGCAATCAGCGGGATCCTCTGCTGGATGTCTTCGACCTGCCACTGTTCTTTTCCAGCACCGCATCGCGTGACACAACGACATCACCCGTCCAGTCGTTGTTACTGTTCAACAGTCAGATGATGCTCAATCATGCCGGGCACCTTGCCGGTCATGTGAAACGGCAAATGTCCGTGTCGGGAAAGGCTCCTTTTCCGTCTGCAGATGCTGTGTCTGCTGTCGTGGATCAGGTCTGGACAGTCACCTGCGGACGTACTCCTTCCGAACAGGAGCAGCAAAGTGCGAGGGAGTTTCTTCTGCTGCAATCGCAGAGGATTCGGGAGGACCTGAATCATACGGATCCAGCGACAGTGCCGGTGGCCAATCTGCCGTTTCGCGAGGGACAGGCCCTGCTGATAAATGCCGACGACAAACCGACCCGCCTGTTGGCTGACATACCGGACAATGAACCGGACGGCGAATTCACAATTGAAGCCTGTTTTCAGTTGCGATCAATCTATGAGTCTGGAGCAGTGCGAACCATCGCAGCCCGCTGGAATGGCCAACCTGAGACGGACGGCTGGGTCTTTGGTGTGACTGGAAAAGGGTCGCGAAGAAAGCCACAGACGCTGGTGCTGCAGATGTTCGGCCGCAACCGAGAGTCAAAGCAGATTGAAGCGGCCCTGTTCTCGGATCACACCATCTCGTTCAACGTCCCGTACTTTGCGTCTGTCAGTGTGCGTCCCGCAACCGCAGAGACGCGAGGCACTGCCGTCTTCACCCTTAAGAATCTTTCCAACGATGACGAGCCGCTGAGTGTGGTAACGGTGGAACATGATGTCGTTGGGGAACTGCGCAACGAAGTCCCTGTGTCACTGGGCTTTCGTTCCGGAAGCGGAGAGACCCTGTTTGACGGTCTGCTGGATGACGTCCGCTGGTCTCGGAGTACTCTGACACCGGAGGAGCTGCTAATTCAGCATGACGGAATTGCCGGTACGACCCGTGCCTTTTGGAGGTTTGAACCTGCGCCGGGACTGCTTCAGGATTCCATGCAGAGGCATCAGCCCCTGCGAACTCAGCGGACGGAAACCGTGGCAACCAGCCCGGAAGAAGCAGCCTTTACCGACCTGTGCCATACACTGCTGAACTCCAGTGAATTCCTGTACGTGCAGTGATTGCCGTGCATAACAGTGGCTGCTGGCACTCTGAAGGCCGATGACGAGCACAATTACCTTCCGTTCGGGCGGACTGAGCACAAGCACGAAGTAGCGCCAGAACAGGGGGCAGCGGTCGAAGTACTCGATCGGTCGATTCGACTCACGTCAAGTCACTTCCTCAGCCCGCGCCGACCGCCTCCGTTTTTGTGATGAGGCGTCGTCCCCGTTCCCGTTCCCGTGCTCGTTCCCGTGGTCGTTCTCGTTCTCGTTCTC
>CAIYBH010000451.1 GCA_903924405.1 uncultured Planctomycetaceae bacterium
CGCCCTCCCCGAGTCTCAACTCGAATCACCCGGGGACACACCAGCGTTCCAGCGGGTGCCAGGCACCGACCGGGGACACAGCAGTGGGTGTTGCGGGAAATCAACAGTCCGTTAGATCCGTCGCAATACGGCGAATCCGCAAGGCAAAGGTGCATGGCACCTGGCTGCATTGGCACCTGGCTGCGTTGCGGCTCAGGTGGAACTTCGCCCTCCCCACACCTGGTTGTCCGGGGACACACCACAGCCGGCGACCTACCCGGGGACACTGCAGCGGGTGTTGCCGGAAATCAACAGTCCGTCAGATTCGTCGCAATTCGGCAAATCCGCGCTGCAAAGGTGCATGGCACCTGGTTGCGTTTGGCACCTGGTTGCGTTGCAATGGAAAGGTGCATGGCACCTGGCTGCATTGAGGGTTCCCGGCTCAGGTGGAACTTCGCCCTCCCCACACCTGGTTGTCCGGGGACACACCACAGCCGGCGACCTACCCGGGGACACAGCAGTGGGGTGTTGCGGGAAATCAACAGTCCGTTAGATCCGTCGCAATTCGGCGAATCCGCAAGGCAAAGGTGCATGGCACCTGGTTGCATTGAGGTTTCCCGGCTCAGGTGGAACTTCGCCCTCCCCAAAACCAATCGCCCTCCCCAAACCAATCGCCCTCTCCGAGCCGCTGCACCCCGCACCAAAACTTTCGGGTTTTCGATCCCAATGGGTGTTTGAGTCTGGAAAACCTGCGAACAGGACGTAGGCTGGGGGACTCAGGAAACGGCATTCTCAGGTTCGCTGCTGTCTGGTGTGTCCCAGGCGTTGCGGCCCCGTTTCTGTGACCCGGGATCGTGAACCATGTTGCGTTCGGTACCTGTGCTTGCGGTGCTTGTCTTCAGCCTTGTGCCTGTTGTTCGCGCGGACGAAACGTCCGTTCCGCAGCAGCCACTTCGCAGTCAACCTCCGGCCGTCTTCGCCCTCACCGGGGCTAAAGTCGTCCTGCATCCGGAGAAAACTCTGGAACAGGCGACTGTCATCGTGCGGCAGGGCGTGATCGAAGCTGTGGGGGTCGGCATTCCTGTTCCCGCTGACGCTCATGAAATCAACTTCGCTGGCCGAACCATCTACCCGGGTTTCATTGATGCCTATGCTGAACTGTCCCTCAGCAGTGACCGTCTGAACGGGACAGCCCGCTATTGGAATGGTCAGGTCACTCCGCAGCTTTCCACCGCTGATCAGGCCGTGTCCCTGCCGGACACCTCTGCGCTGCGTCAACAGGGCTTTGTGGCCAGATTGATTGCACCAGCTGATGGCGTAATTCGGGGCCGCAGTGCCCTGCTGACCACCGGCAGCGGTGAACTCAACACGACCCTGCTGATGCGCGATGTTGCCCAGCATGTTCTGCTTACCGTGCCACGTCGTAGTCGCGGAGGCTTTCCCGGTAGTCCAATGGGCGCCGTCGCGCTCGCTCGCCAGGCGATGCTTGATGCTCAATGGTTTCGCGATGCCCAGACTGCCATGCAGGCCGACCGATCGCTGCCGGCGATTGAACAGAATGATGCGTTGCAGGCGCTGCAGCCGGTGATCCAGGGACGCATACCGGTCATTATCTCCACGTCCAATGAACAGTTCGTCCTGCGCGCAGAACAGTTTGCGGCAGAGTTCGGGCTGTCCCTGATCATCCACGGCAACGGCCGGGAATATCGACGGCTGGCCGAGGTGGCAGCGACCAAACGTCCGCTCATCCTGCCGCTCTCGTTCCCACGCCCACCGGCCGTGGGTACTCCTGAAGCCACTCAGGACGCTACGCTGGAAACGCTGTTGCATTGGGATCTCGCCCCCGAAAATCCGGCCAGGCTGGAAGCGGCCGGTGTCCGGTTTGCCTTCACGGCCGACCGTCTGACCTCCGGCTCCGATTTTCTGAAAGCTCTTCGCAAGGCTGTGCAGCGCGGTTTGTCTCCCACTGCCGCCCTGCAGGCCCTCACAATCACCCCTGCAGAATTGTTCGGCGTCTCTTCCAGACTTGGCACCATCGAACCCGGTAAACTGGCCAGTCTTGTCGTCACTGATGGCGACCTGTTTGCCGAGAAAACAAAAGTGCTGGAAACCTGGGTTTCAGGTGAGCGATTCGAAGCGACACCGCAGGCCGTCCGTGATGCCGCAGGGCATTACGAACTGCAACTCACCCAGGCCGGACAGTTTCCCAATCGCCTGTATCTGAACGTTCAGCAGTCTGATGGGCGTCTCCGCGGACACATTTCCCGCAGCCCGATTCCAGCCGCCTCCGCAGACATCGGTCGCCGGGATCCGAAATCGACCGATACCACAACACCCACCGCCGGCGACATGCCAACGGCCACTACGGACACGCAAACCGCCGCGAACAGCCCCGCAACCAGCAAACCGGATTTGCTGGAATTGAAATCCCTGCGGCTGAGCGACACTCTGCTGACTGCCAGCTTTCCCGGGGGAGAATGGGGAATCGACGGTACAGTCCGGCTTTCACTCACACTGACGGAACCGAACTCCGCGGTTCGAGATCGTCCGGCGGGAATTGGTACCGTCCTCTGGATTGATGGCTCTGTAGCAACCGCCGTCGTACAGCGGACTGAACAGCCCGCTGCTGCTCCACCAGCGACTCCGACCGACCCCAATTCTGCGCAGGCCAGCGCTACACCACCAACCACACCGCTAGCTGACGCGACAACGGCAGCGCCTGCCACGGTACAAACCACGCCGGCCACCGACACGCCGATTGCTGATAAGACCGACAAGCCAGACACAAAAGCCTCCTTCGAGGTCAATTATCCGCTGGGAGCTTTTGGTCGTACGACACTGCCTGCAATGGTTGGACGCACCGCGTTTGTCCATGCGACCATCTGGACCTGTGGCCCCGCCGGAATTCTGGAAGATGCCACGCTGATCATCGAAAATGGCAGCATCACGGCCGTCGGCAGGGACCTTGTCATTCCCGCTGAGACCACGGTGATCGACGTCCGCGGTATGCATCTGACCCCCGGTATCATCGACTGTCACTCCCACAGGGCCCCGGATGGTGGCGTCAACGAAGCGACGCAGGCCATCACCTGTGAAGTGCGTGTGGGCGA
>CAIYBH010000452.1 GCA_903924405.1 uncultured Planctomycetaceae bacterium
ATGATGGGTTCAGTGAACTACATGACGACGATTATCAACATGCGAGCACCGGGGATGACCCTGTTCCGGATGCCGCTGACGATCTGGTCCATGTTTATCACTGCGATTCTGCAGGCGTTTGCTCTTCCGGTTTTGACGGCCGCTGGTTTCATGTTGGTGTTTGACCGACTCGGTGAACTTCTTCCAACGACAATTCACTCGGTGTTCTTCGTGCCGGCAGGGATTATTGTGAACAATGCTGCTCCGACTGTGGGCGGTGGCCAACCGCTGTTGTGGCAGCACTTGTTCTGGTTCTACTCACACCCGGCTGTGTACATCATGCTGCTGCCTGCGATGGGTATGGTTTCTGACATGTTGGCGTGCATGTCACGCAAGCCCGTCTTTGGCTACAAGCCGATGGTGTACTCGATGGCGGCAATTGCAGGTCTTGGGTTCATCGTGTGGGGACACCACATGTTCACCAGCGGTATGAACCCGGCTCTGGGGATGACGTTTATGACGTCGACGATGATGATCGCCCTGCCTTCGGCCATTAAGGTGTTCAACTGGATTGGCACGATTTGGGACGGAAACATTCAGTTTAATGCAGTGTTTCTGAACTGTGCTGCGTTTGTTGCCTTGTTTATCGTTGGTGGGTTGAGCGGAATCTTCATGGCGGCGGTTCCGGTGGATATCTACTTCCACGACACCTACTTTATTGTGGCTCACTTCCACTATGTGCTGTTTGGGGCCACGTTGTTTGGTGTCTTTGCTGGCATTCAGTTCTGGTTCCCGAAGATGTTCGGACGCTTGATGAACGACACGGTTGCCAAAGTGCACTTTGTTTTGACGTTCATCGGTATGAATGGGACGTTTTTCCCGATGCACTTGCTGGGAATCGCTGGCATGCCGCGTCGGTATGCGGATCCTTACCTGCATGGTTATCTGGAGCACCTGTTGCCGATGAACCAGTTCATGACGATCTCGGCGATCATCATGGGGTTTGCACAGTTTCTGCTCCTGGGTAATTTCTTCTACAGCATTTTCCGTGGACAGAAGGCCGGTCGGAACCCGTGGGGCGCGAATGGTCTTGAGTGGAGTGCACCTTCGCCTCCGGGACACGGCAATTTTGACGTGCCTCCCGTCTGTTACCGTGGACCTTACGAATATTCCTCTCCGGAAGCAGAGGCGCTCGGCCAGGACTTTATTCTGCAGACGACTGCTCCCCCGGCCGGAGTACAGCGTGTGGCGGTTCACCACTGAAGATTAAGTTGCAGCGGTCTGGGAGTAGTGCGGTGAGTGTGTCCTGTGACAATTTGTCCTCAGTGCGTCGATGGGCGACGGTAACCTGCGCGGTTGCCTTGTTGCCTATTGGCATGGGGTCGGTTGTGACGACACTGAAAGCCGGGATGGCATTTGCGGACTGGCCGTCGTCGGACGGCCAGAACATGCTGCTGTATCCCTGGTTAAGCGACTTCGCAGTCAACACGGAAAAGTTCGTTGAGCACGGACACCGGCTGGCCGGCATGTTGATCGGGTTCGTCGCGATTCTGCTGGCGTGGTTTGGTTTTCGTTGCGGCGACCGATCTGTGCGCAATTGGACGTTGGGGATTCTCGTCGCCGTCATTTGCCAGGGGTTGCTCGGCGGTGCTCGTGTTGTGCTGAATGCTCAGGTGCTGGCGATGACGCACAGCATCACCGGTGGCTTGTTTTTCTCCAGTTGCGTGGTCTTTCGGCTGCTTTTGAACCGCAGCTGGAATCATTGGCTGGCACGGAGTGAAGAGCGTTTGCCGGCTGTTGGTGCCTTTTTGGTGATGATTTTGCCTGTGATTGTTCTGTTGCAGTACGGCCTGGGTGGGGTTCTTCGTCATTTGCATGGGCTGCGAACGGAGCATGTGATTGGTGCAGTGATCACCTTGATTGCCTGTCTTTTGGCGGCTATCTCGCTTGTGAGCAGTGGTTCGCGAGTTCTGCGTGTGGCTGGCATCTGCGTGTTGGCGACTGTTGGTTTGCAGGTGCTGCTGGGGCTTGGTTCTCTGGTGGCAAGATTCGGTTTCAAGAGCGTCGGTTACGTGGCGGTGACGGGATCTCTTGAGCAGGCGATTATCTGCAGTCTTCACACTGTTGCGGGGATGTTTCTGCTGGCCACCTGTTGTTGCAGTAGCGTGATTGTGTTTCGGTTGCATTGCCGTGGGCTGCTGGCCTCTACGCGAATCACGGGCGTTGAACCCTTGCGAGGGGGGAGCGTCGCATGAGCGCAGTGGTTGCTGGCGGAGTGGAAGGGGTTGTTGCAACGCCGTTACCGGGGCGATTGGCTGATTATGCCCAGATGGTGCGGCCCAGAATTGTGGTCATGTCTGCTGTGGCGGTTTTGGCGGGTTTTGTGCTGGCGTCCTCAGAGTCGGTGGACTGGCTGAAGGCGTTGGTCAGCGTGCCATCGATTTGCCTCCTGGTTGCTGCCTCAAGTGTATTGAATCAGGTTTGGGAGTCTGGCAGTGATCGCTTTATGAACCGGACCGAGCGACGTCCGGTGGCTAGCGGTCGTGTTTCTGTGCGGGAAGGTGCTGTCTTCGGGATCGTGTTGTCGGTGACTGGTGGGCTGCTGCTGTGGTGGGTCGCCAACCCGTTGACAAGCATAGCCTCTGTGTTGACCATGTTGACGTACGTGTGTGTCTACACTCCGTTGAAGCGTCTGACCGCATTCTGCACCACAATTGGTGCGATTCCCGGAGCCATGCCTCCTGTGCTTGGATGGTTTGCTGCAGGGGGTGAGGCCGGGTTGGAGTGTCTTGCCCTGTTTGCTGTATTTTTTGTTTGGCAGTTTCCGCATTTTCTGGCGATCGGATGGATCTATCGCGACGAGTACGCTGCTGCGGGACTTAGGATGTTGCCCTCTTTCGAGGATGGTGGACGCAGGACTGGGCAGATCGCTCTGGTGTATGCACTGGCCTTCGTACCGGTGGCGTGGTTGCCTCGCATGGCCGGTTTGGCGGGCGATGGATACTTTTGGGCGTCGCTGGTCCTGTCGGTGGGATACTTGTGGCTAACTGCTCGATTTTTTACAGAGCGCTCTGATCGCCGGGCCCGGCAGTTGATGGTAGGTTCGTTGATTTGTCTGCCAATTCTGCTTGGGTGTCTTGTACTGGATTTTCTGCGGCTGACGGCCTGAACCACGGGCGCGTCGTTTTCTCTCACTGGTTGTGAATGAATATGTCTCACACTGCAAAAGCACCTGCCCTCAGGATGGGGATTCCGATTCCGAATTCGAAACTCGGAATGTGGTTGTTCCTTGGTACTGAGATTATGTTTTTCACAGCCTTCATCGGCTCCTACATCGTGCTGAGGCTGGGGTCGAACGGCTGGCCTACTCGGTACGAGGACACGCATATCAACGTACTGCTGGGTGGGATTAACACCTTCGTGCTGATTGTATCCAGTTATTGTGTTGTGGTGGCGCACGAAGCGATGGCACAGAAGAGCTTCGCGAAGGCCCGCATGTACCTGACGGTGACGTTGGTTCTTGCGGTATTGTTCCTGGGGATCAAGGGTGTCGAGTATAAGGGAAAGATTGACCATGACATTCTGCCCGGGCGGATTCCCGAGACATCCAGCCAGGCTGTCGTCAAGGTGGCGGATCAGCTGAAGCAGTTGGTGCTTGAGCGATTCTCGGTGTATACGACATCTGGTGTCATTGAAAATGTGGTACCTGAGAACCTGACAGCAATGGCGCCGCTCGTCCAGGCTCTGCCGACGGCCGCCCGGCCGGAAGATCTGACGGATGCTGAGTTTGAAGTCTACAAGGCCAGTGCTGCTGATGACTACGCCTTGTTTGAGAAGTGGGATAATCTGCAGAAGCATATCGTGGCTAACGTGTCACTGGACTACCCGGCCCTGCCTGTTGAGTACATGGCGAAGCGTGCGGAACTGGAGGACGGTGCCAAGCCGCCGGAACTGTCATTGGACGAGGTGAAGACGTATCTGGCTGGCATTAAGAAGGACGGGCCGCATGCGTCTCTGGTGAATGCTCGCGTTTTTGATCCGCATCCGATTGTGTACGGCAATATCTTCGCGTCGTCGTACTTCATCATGACGGGCTTCCATGCGATTCACGTGATCGTGGGAATGATTCTGTTTCTGGCGGTGTTGAAGCAGGGTTCGGCCCTGAACGAGAAGTGGACAGACTTCGTGGAAAACAGCGGGCTGTACTGGCACTTTGTGGACCTTGTCTGGATTTTTCTGTTCCCCATGCTGTACATCATCTGAGGGTTGGCGGGGTTGGGTTCCGGGCGGTGCAGTTGTCCGGGTTCAAATTGGCGTGTTTTTGAATTGAAACTGGCAGGCAATATGTCCCACGATTCTCATTCAACTCATCATGTGAACTACCTGGCGATCTTCTTCGTTTTGTGTGGCTGCACTGCGTTGTCGGTTGTCTTTGATGTGCTTTCCATGTCGAAGCCTGTGACGATGGTTCTGGTGCTTGCGGTCGCGTGTGCGAAGGCGCTGTGCGTGATGATGTTCTTCATGCATCTGAAGTTCGAGGGAAACTGGAAGTATGTGCTTCTGGCCCCGACAACGATTCTGGCCATTGGATTGCCGATCGCCTTGTTTCCGGATATCGGGTCCTCCTACTACACCAACGCGGCACCTCAGGTTGGTGTCTGGGCGGATGAGGTTGCGGAGTATGAGAAGCAGCATGCCGCTGAACTGGCTGCGCCGGCTGCTCAGGAGTGATCGAGAGCTCAGGCCTGATACCTGACTGAGTAAGTGCAAAGAGCAGCCCAATGTGGCTGCTCTTTTTCGTTGGTGCAGTGTCGGGATGCGGATTGGCCATCATCGAGCGGCATCACCGGCGGCTGGTGATTCCCAGATCGGGGACTGCTGGTCGTCCGGGAACTGCTGCAGCAGTTGGTGGGGGCGAAAGCTGTTTTTGTAGTTCATGGAGGGGCACTCACGAATGTAGTATCCCAGGTACAGCCAGTTGCGGTTGAGTTCCTGTGCGTGATGGATTTCCTTCAGGACTGAGTAGGTCCCGATCCCGGCGTTTCTCCATTCGGGCGAGTGGTAGAAGTAGATGCTGGACATCGCGTTGGCGGTGATGTCGACGAGTCCGACGGCGATGAGCTGATCATTGATGCGATACTGGAATTCGCGTGAGAAGGGGAAGTGACCTTCGAGGAAGGATTCGAAGTACTGATCACGTGTGATTTCACGAAAGGGCCATTGTCGGCGATGGTGCATGTCGAGGTGATAGTGGTTGTACAGGTGAATGTGGTCCGGAGAGAGGGTCGGTTTCTGGATCGTGAGGGTCAGGTTGGGCAGATCAGAAAACGTCTTCAGGCAACGACGCTGGCTTTTGGAGGGGTGAAACGTGATGGCCGGAACACGAATTCCGGTGCATGCGGAACAGGCCGGGCAGTTGGGACGAAAGAGGACTCGGCCGAAGCGGCGCCAGCCACGTTCCAGTAGTTCTTCGTAGCGTGATTCGGAAAGTTTTTCAGCGAGTCGGTAGGCCATTTTGGCGGACTGCTGCGGGAGATAGGAGCAGGGTTCGAGGGAACCGTCGATTTCCAGTTCACCCGGATGTGCTTTCGGCGTGCACTTGTTCTCAGACATAGTAAGATCCGGGCTTGCGGGGGGCTGGTCGCGTGGTGTGTGAAAGCGATTCGCGGACTCCGTCATTCTGGTTGGGGAGTGGAAGGGAATCTACCGCGTGTTCGTAAATCCGCGTGAATTCTCTGGTGATGAACGTTTTGTTGCGGGGGGAGCGTGGGATGAACGAGTTACTTCGGCACGCGGTTGTAGCGATGCAGTCGGGGCGCGACTTAACGGCTGACGAGTGTGCTGAGGTCGTTGGCTGCATTATGGATGGGGGTTGTGAGTTTGCGGACATCGCGGTGTTTTTAACGGCCCTGGCGATGAAGGGGGCGACGTCTGTTGAGCTGACGGGAGCAGCCCAGGCCATGCGATCGCGCGCGGCAGTGATTCGGACGACGCGTCGACCATTGCTGGACACCTGTGGTACGGGTGGAGACCGACTGCACACATTCAACATCAGTACGGCGACGGCTCTGGTCGCGTCAGCCTGTGGCGTTGCGGTGGCTAAGCATGGCAACCGGAGCGTGTCCAGTTCCAGTGGCTCTGCGGACGTGCTCGAGGCGCTCGGTGTGAACATCGGTCTGTCGGCTGAGGCGGCTGGGCGTTGCCTTGACGAGTTGGGGCTGGCATTTTGTTTTGCGCCCTTGATGCACGGGGCGATGAAACATGCCGCACCGGTTCGCAAGTACCTTGGGTTTCCGACGGTCTTCAATCTGCTGGGGCCGTTGACAAACCCGGCCGCTGCGGACTTTCAGTTGGTAGGGGCATCGACGGTGGCCAGGGCTGAGCTCCTTGCGGGGGCACTTGGTGCATTGGGGGGCACGCGTGGTCTGGTGGTGTGTGGCAACGGGGAGCTGGATGAGATTGCGCTCTGGGGGACAACGACGGTGTTCCGGGTGCAAAGTGGTCAGGTCTCCCGGGAGTTCTGGACGGCCGAGACATTCGGACTTCCGGTATGTGACGTAGCGGCATTGCGTGTAGGGTCTGCGATAGAGAGTGCTGCCATGATTGAAGGGATTCTGTCTGGCGTGGGCGGTCCTGCCACGGACATGGTCCTGGCGAACACGGCGGCGGCGCTGCTGGTGTGCGGGCTTGTGAATGATCCTGCCGATGGTGTGCGGCTGGCGCGTCATGCACTGACGACAGGGGCGGCACAGCGCGGCTTGCAGGCGTTGCGAGAGTGGACGGCAGGTGTGGCTGGCTGAAGGTGAAAGTTTGTGGGTGGCATGAGGTTGGAGGCGTTGTGTTATGACAGTATCAGGCCCCAGTGAGAGTGAGTTGCGGGAGTCGCTGCAGCAGTTGTACAGTGATTCGATGCAACTGGAACGAGCCGTGGCGGGGTTGCGGAGTCTGGGCCTGGGGAGTGGGGAAATTTCCGGCGGGTCGCAGGAGAGTGATCTGGATCTGCTGCGTCAGCGGCGATGCGGCTTTCCAGAGGTCGTTTACGGCGCCGGAAAATCGGCGGAGCTGGTGGTCGAAATCCTGGGCCGTCAGCAGCAGGCCGGCCAGGATTCCCTGGTCACTCGTGTTACGGACGAGCAGGTTGCACTGGTCCGTGCTGCGTTTCCGGGGGTAATTCACAATGCCATTGCACGGACTCTGCGATTGCACTGTGGTGGGCTGCAGGACAGTCACTCGGGGCTGGTGTTTGTCGTCACGGCTGGCAGTAGTGATCGAGCTGTTGCCGAGGAGGCCATGGAGACGTTGCGCTGGATGCGGGTGCACTGTGAGTTGATTCAGGACGTTGGAGTCGCAGGTCCACATCGGTTGCAGCAGCACATTCCGCGATTGCGGGATGCAGAGGTGATTGTGTGTGTGGCGGGAATGGAGGCAGCCTTGCCCTCGGTCCTGGGCGGGTACGTGCCTTGTCCGGTGATTGGTGTTCCGACATCGGTAGGCTATGGGGCTTCGCTGGGGGGATTGACGGCGATGCTGTCGATGCTGACCTGCTGTGCTTCGAACGTGGTGTGTGTCAACATTGATGCGGGTTTCAAGGGCGGTTATGTTGCAGGAATGATTGCGACTCGACGGCAGGCTGGTCTTCTGCGTGATCGTGAGTGCTGAGCGTGGTGAATCGGTCTGTATTCAGGGACAGGAGTATCCCGGTATTTCCTGCAGTAGAAATCAGAGTTTGGTGTTTTCCGGGGGTGTGGCTGCGCGACTGGTTTACAAAGTGAGGTCTGACGCAATGACCATCAGGGCGAACCAAAGGGTAGCGACCAATTGGTTGCTTAAAGTGTTGCTGGTGTGGGTTCCGGCGGTATGCAGCCCGGGTGCTCGGGACTGTGTGGCTGCGGAGGTCGTGTCAGCGGATGGCGAAGGTGCGGTTCTTGTGATTCTGGCACCTTCTGGTCCGGTGTTTCTGGATCTGCAGATTGCGGTTGGTGCAGAGCCTTACCGTCGCTGGACAGGGCGATATCTGGCGCGATTGCTGGATACGGATCGCAACGGGAAGCTGGGGCGTGGCGAGTTGTCGTTGATTCCGCAGCGAATCCTGATTCTGGCACAGCAGGACACAGTGAGCGATCTGCTGACGACTCTTGCCGGTCATGCTGAGTCCGCGGAGGTTTCAACGGACGTCTTTGTGCAATGGGTTGAGGGCCGGATTCCTCGTCTCGTGGAGTTGATTGCGCAGCCAAAACCGGCGGACGATGCGGTCCGTCTGGCGGGGTTGCTGGACCGAAACTCTGACTTTGCGGTGTCTGATCAGGAGTTGCAGCAGGCCGTAGTCAGCCTGCGATTTCGGGATCTGGACGACGATGAGACGTTTACGATTTCCGAGCTGGTGCCTTACCGTGACCCGCGAAGTCGAAATGCGGCAATTACGCCGGATGTGGCAAGTCTGCCATTCTTTCTGATGACGGACGTATCGTCGACGGAGCGTGTGGTGGATCGGATTCTTGAGCAGTATGGTCGGGAGGGGCGCGTGCGGCGTGAGCAACTGCGAGTCCCCGGGGAGGGGCCGGATGCTGCGCAGCTGGATCGCAAAGCCTTGCTGGATTTGCTGGCACAGCCAACATGCCATGCTGAGCTTAAGTTTCGGCTTTCGGATAAGGCGAATCAGAGTGATGTCGTTCCGACCGTGTACAGCGGGGCGGAGAGTGTTTTGCAGATCGCATCGGTGGTCCGTGGCCGCGTGAATCTGATTGTTGATGGGCTGAAGATGTCGCTGGTGGCGCGTGGAGGTGGTGCCAATAATCGGATGGTGACTCGGGGCTATCTCGGGCAGGAGTTTTCTGTCCTGGACGCAGATCGCAGTCAGTCGCTGGATGAAATGGAGTTTGAAGGGCTGAAGCTGGCTCTGCAGCGCGCTGGAGCGGAGGTGGAGTTTCAGCAGATTGACACGGATCAGGATCTCCAGATGACTCGACAGGAGTTGTTTGGGTATGCGGACAGAGAGCAGGCCGCGGTGCTTTCACGACTGGAAATGATGGTGGAGCAGAGTGGCCGGACGATGTTCAGTCTGCTGGACAGCAACAGTGATCGAAGACTGACGCGGCGCGAGATACTGCAGAGTGGTGATCGACTGAAGGAGTATGATCTGAATGCTGACGGTGCTTACTCGGATGTGGAACTGGGGACAGAGTACGTGCTGACGATTGGCCTTGGGCGATCCGAACTGGGCAGGACGCAGGGAGGAGCACAGATGGCGGGGATGGAAATGCTGAACGCCGGAGATGCCATTCTTCCCGGTCGTGGAGGTCTGGCTGGGCCTGCGTGGTTTCAGCTGATGGATCGGAATCAGGATGGCGATGTTTCGCGTCGGGAGTTTCCGGGCACGACAGAGCAGTTCAGTCAGCTGGATCTGGATCAGGATGGGTTGATGAGCGTTGAGGAAGCGGAGCGACTGGAGAGTGCCGGAGACACGCCTGCGAAGTGAGTTACGGAACGGCTACGGGGTTATCGACATTTGTCAGCTGCTTTTCAGGTGGCGATTCAGCCAATGGATCATTTCCCAGAGGGTGTGCTCAACAGATTCTCGCGCGGTGTAATTGTGGGCTTCGTGTGGCAATGCCACGTAGCGAACCGTACCTCCGGTGCCCCGAATGGCCTGGTACAGTCGTTCGCTCTGCACAGGGAATGTTCCGGGATTGTTGTCTTCTTCACCGTGAATCAACAGCAGTGGTGCAGTAATCCTGTGGGCAAATGCAAACGGAGATAACTGCATATAGACCTCAGGTGCTTCCCAGAACGTGCGGCGTTCATTCTGAAACCCAAAGGGTGTCAGGGTCCGGTTGTAGGCGCCACTGCGGGCAATTCCAGCGCGGAACAACTGACTGTGTGCCAGCAGATTGACGGCCATGAAGGCACCGTAGCTGTGCCCGCCAATGGCGACGCGATCCGGATCTGTTACACCCAGTTCAGTGGCCTTGCGGATTGCGGCACGGGCGCTGTCCACGATCTGTGTGACAAAGGTGTTGTTGGCGACATCCGGTGGGCCAACGACAGGCATTGTGGCGTTGTCGAGGATTGCGTAACCCTGCGAAAGCAGAAACAGATGCGATGCACCGGCGAACGACAGAAAGCGATTTGTGGATCCGGAGACCTGACCGGCAGTCTCCGGGTCATTGAACTCTTTAGGATAGGCCCAGAGCAGTGTTGGTCGCGGCTTTGGAGGAGATTCCTGTTGAGGAAGATACAACGTGAATGACAGAGACACTCCGTCCGGACGCTGATAGGTAATCAGCTCCCGATGCACTTGTCGCAGTTCGGGGACTGGATCGGTGAAGGCTGTGACGGGGCGCGGGGGCTCGGAGAGTGATCGGATCCGATAATTCGGCGGATTCCCGGGGGTTTCAAACTGGGTGAGAAAGCGGCTGCCGCTGTCATTCAAAAGTGCGACGACGGATTCAAGAGACGTTTCGTCGCACTGGAACAGTGACCGTGTTACGCCAGATTCCAGATCGTAGTGTTTCAGAAATGGACGGTCTCCGGCGGGGGTGGCGCCCTGGCTTTCCAGAAACAATCCGTTGTCATGCACCCGCAGAACACGTCGGCCGTTTGGAAGCGCCTTCAGCAGAGGACTGCCGGGGTCTCCATAACGATCATGAACCGAGCGATCCCAGAGCAGCCCCGGGGCGTCCAGCGGGGACGCTGGCGAAAATCGCCATGTGCGGGACCAGCGGCGATCTCGATCGTACTCACGAATCAGGGCGAGGTCCGCGGTCTCGCCCCAGTGGACCCCGAGGCAGCGGTGGTGGCAGCGGAACAACTCTCGCGGTGCCTGCTCAAACGGTGCGTCGCAGGCCATCAGAGCGTCACGAAATTCGGCGGGGCGATTCGGATCACCGCCATCGAGTGCCTCGAGCCAGACCAGTGTGCACGGAGCGATCGGCGACCAGCCTGCAAGTCGCGGGCCCTCAGTGACACCTTCCACCGGAATGCGATCCTCCAGTGGTCGCACAGCCAGTGTATGCACCACGTGCCCATTGTGATCCCAGACTTCCATCCGCCGTGGAAATCGCCCGCACGGCAAGGTGAATGACCATGGTCGCTGATAGCGCACCACATAGATCAAATCAGCCCCGGGAGCAGGATCGATATCGCTGAAGATTGACGGCACCCCAATCGCGCGAATCCTGCCCGTGTCCACCGAAATCAGGGTCAGTTGAGACGTGCAGTAGAACTCAAACAGTTGTTCATCAAAAGGCGAACGCAGCAGGTCGGGCCATGTTCTTACGGGCCCGGATTTCCCGGTGGCTTCCTCGACGACGGGACCGGAGGGCGCGTTCGGGGGCACTGGACGCAGATGATCCGGAAATGCCGGCTGCTGGATCAGCATATGCCGCGAATCCGAGGTCCATTGGGCCGGAATGCCGCAGGTCATGTTCAGCAGGGTCTGAGTGCCGACAGGACGAGCGGAGCGATCACTGGTATCGAGGACCCAAAGCTCGATCCCGGCGGTTCCAACGATGGCAAAGGCGTAGTACTGGCTGTTCGGCGACCAGCCAAGGAGGGTAATGCGGATGTCTGATGGCAGAGTAATGCTGGTTTCGTGGCCATCGGCCATATCCCGCAGGCGGAGACCACAGATTCGAGGTTGCTGCCACGGGCCACGATTCGCGGGATTGATGCGCAGGCCAGCCAGCTTCAGTACCGGGATTGCCAATTCCGCGACAGGGGGGTAGTTGAGCCGCTCGGCCAGCAACAGAAATCGCCGATCGGGACTGATCGAGACGGATGGGATCGCCGGTGTGTGCAGCAGCTTCAGAACGTTTTCCTGAGGTTGCTGATAGGTGGTGACGCTGTCGGAGGTCATTGGGGCGATCTGGTGGAATTGTCAGAAGGGGCTGGCTCAGCGTGGCCATAAAAAAACCGACTCTGCGGATTTGTTCGCAGAGTCGGCTGGTTCAAATGCAATTCAGGGGAGTTCCCTGGATCAGCGGTCGCGACATGTCTGCTGGCCCGTCAGCAATGCCTACTGCAGGCCACCGCCAGCTCCACCACGAAGTTTTGAGTTTCCGCGACGACTGGATCCCGAACTTTCGCCTGACCCGGACAGTGCACTGCCCTGCCCCATACTTCCGGAGAAATTCATACCGGAACCCGGACCGAGCATTCCTGATCCTCCGGCTCCGCTTAAATCGCCGCCCATCATCCCCATATCGCCGTCGCCGTATGGTGATGTGTTCTCGCCTTCCGCTGCCGGGCGAAGATACTCGTAATTCTTCAGAACGAAGGAGGTCAGGCGGAGGTCATCAGCTTTGGAGACATCCTTATTACCGTTGGAAATCGAGTCACCGACGAATCGGCTGACGATGGCTCCCGAGGAGTCCACGACAGTGAGTCGGTCTCCCACAGCCCGGGCTGCTCCCAGTGAATCAAACAACTCTTTCAGCTCCGGAAAGTCACTCTTCACAATTTTGGGAGCTTCGGTCACTGAGGCGAGGTAATCCTGCGACTTGAGGTCGACTTCTGTGATCTCCAGGCTGTTCTTCCCGAGGTCTACAACATCCACTGCCTGTTTGCCGCCAATCCTGGTACCGGCAGGGACTCGCACGGTCGCCATGATCGGCGTCCCGGCTGTTTCGTGTTCGTAGTACATCGACAGGGCTGCGTATTCATCGGCCCGAGGACGCGATTCGACCTTGTCAGCGTAGTACCGGTAACCGTTGGGAACGTACACGGGTTCTGTCGGTTCGCTCCATTCGGAGAAGACGGTTTTCTGAGAGGCTGTTTCCGGATCCACCAGTTCATCGATGGGGCGGCTGAAGTTCGGGTTTCGCATTTCGAGACGAACGCGGTATCGATAGGCGGCTCCGCGATCACAGGTGAAGTCCATGAACCGCACGAGCAGCAGTCGACCAGCGACCATGGAATTTCGAAGCTGCTTTTCGAATTCTTCGCGGGACTTCTTCTCATCCTTTGGATCCCTGGAGGCGTTGTCGCCGTTGTTATTCATTTCTGAATACAGGTCATCCAGCATTCCAGAAGATTCATTGCCGCTGAAGCCGGAATTGCTGAGACCATTGAACAGGTCGTTGTTGTCGAAGGAGAATCGGCGGAAGCCTTCGCTGCGAGCCTGCTCCGGCGGCAACTGTGCTTTGCGTTTCTCGGCTTCTTCCCGCAGTTTTTCGTTCAGACGATTGATGATCTGCTGCTCCGGCTCAGACAACTGAAAGTCTTCCAGCAGCTTGTGAGACGCATCAGCCGGTGTCCATCGTCCTGCGGCACGCCGCGGCAGGGGCATTGTGATCTCTGTCCGAATCACAGACGGATTGACAATGTCGATGTCAAAGGCAAGCGAGGTTTCGAGGATTTCTCCAATGGTATCCAGCGAAACTGGTTCCCACTCCCCGGCCCATGGATCAGCGCCGGGGATTGACCGCTGGCGTTCAATCTGCAGGTTCACGAAATCGATGTAACGGCGGGCCGCGTCGCCCGGAAGATTCAGTGCCTCCGCCAGCTGCTGAGCCTGCTTGTACATATCAAAGATGTAGCGGACAGAAACGCCGGCGTGCGATCGCACTTTCTTCTTTTCGATCACAGCCAATCCAGCACCGCCGTAGCCATAACCGTCAGACGTTCCGAGCCCCATGCCGCCTTCGGAGTCACCCATGCCTCCCATACCACCCATGCCCGGCATACCCATTCCCGGGGCACCTCCGCGACCGGACATTCCGGACATTCCACCGCGTCCGCGTCCAGCCTGACCGGGACGGCCACCTGGTCCGGCCAGGCCGCCAGGGCCACTCATGCCGCCGGGGCCTGCAAGTCCCCCTGGACCACCGAGGCCTCCGGGCATTCCACCGGGGCCCGCGAGCCCGCCTGGATCACCAAGTCCTCCAGTCAAACCGCCAGCGCCGGACAGGCCACCCGGACCAGAGAGCCCCCCCGGGCCAGTCCCAAGTCCCGATCCAATATCACCACCGGCGGTCGTGTTCGGCTGGTTGGTGCTGCCGAAGAGTTCTTCGAGATCTTTGGTATCGTCCTGTTTTTTGCCTTTTTTCCCGGGGGTCTTTGGCTTGTCTTCCGATTCGGTTGCCGTTGTCTCTGGTTCATCTTCCCGTTCGACCAGTGGAAAAATGACCAGTGATGATTCGGGAACTTCCGGGGCCAGGACGGCGACACTTTCCAGCTTTTCCCTGGACTTTCGGAGTGGATCATTCCAGCGACGACTGGTGGCATACCTGCCGGCGTCTTCGTTGGATTCCACCATCCTTCGTGCACTGTCTTCAACCGCCGGGGTCTGACTATAGGCCAGACGATTCTCTTCGGGCCAGTTGCTGGACAGCCACTGCGTTTTTGTTTTATCGGCATCCGCTTTCAGTTGCAGGGGGTCGAGTTTACAGGCGGACCAGTTGGCGGTCGCCAGTCCCGTCAGTCCGACGAGAGCAACAAGTCCCGCACCAAGTTTTTCGCCGTGGTTCAGCAGCAACGCTTTGAAGTCGGGGCCCTTCATTTTTGCCATGTTAAATCTCCTGATTTCGCGAGCGATCTGATGCTGAGTTGAGAAAAGCGTAAGAACATGTGGCGGGCATAAACCGCTGGGGTTCTACTGTGGCGGCGGATTCGTTCCGGGAGCCGCTGGAGTTGCTGGAGGCGTCGTCACGTCACCAGCGGGTGTCGTTGCGGGCGCCGGTGTTTCCGAGCCCGCCGGATTTCCGTCGGCTGGCGGAGTCGCCGTGCCTTCAGTTGCGGAGGGAGTTTCTGTCGTCGCTGGCTGGGCTGCCCCATCCACCGTGGCTGGTGTTTCCGGAGTGGCTGGTGCCGCAGAGTCTGTCGGTGCAGGTGCAGAGGCATCAGCTGCTGTCGCAGCTGCCGTATCTGCAGCTGCCGGAGTTGTGCCTTCGGTTGCTGTTGGCTCACCGCCGGTTGTTGCCGGCTCGGGCGTTACCGTTGGTGGTGCTGCCGTAGACTGCTCAGTCGCACCGGCGGCCTCTGTGGCAGCCTCCGCATTGGATTCCTGAGCGGACTGGTAGAGTGTCATCAGTCCACCGATTTTCACAGTGACAAGTAACGGATCGGACAGCGCGTTCTGCAGAGCATCGCCACCTGTACCCGACATGCCGCCATCCATACCGCCGTATCCGCTGAGTCCTCCCATGGAGGGATCACCCATCTCACCACCTGCTCCGAGCCCGCCGAGTTTGCCCGGCATCGAACCCATGCCGGACGAGAGTCCACCGGCACCGCCCGGCGGCGGAGGAGGCATCATACCGCCGCCCATGCCACCACCCGGAGCCCCGCCCATCCCGGACAAACCACCAGGAGCCATACCCATTCCGCCGGCGAGGTCATCGCCACCACCCATGCCGCCCATTCCTCCGGTCATCCCGGCCGCTGCGGCTCCACCCTGTGTCGTGACTTCGACGCGAACAATTTCAACCGGGAAGTCGGAGTCGGTGAGCGCTGCCAGCAGTTCAGGCAGCTTGTCATCGCGGACTCGGACATCGAGCAGAAATCCGCGGGTCTTGTAGGAATCTTCAATGGCGTCGACATAGCGTTTTTCTTCGGCAGGTGCGGCACCGCCTTCGGCACCGCCCGGAGCCGCACCCATGGTGCTCATCTCAGACATGCCGCTCATCGCACCCATCATGGACCCCATAGATCCCATAGATCCCATGCCGCCGCCGGCAGCACCCGCAGATGCGTCAGCTCCGAATTCTTCCGCCAGAATATCTGAACCGGCGGAACCTTCAAATTCCTTGCCCGGGTAGGATGCACCGGCGCCAGCACCACCACCACCTCCAGCGAGTCCGCCTCCCATCATTCCCGCCGCACCCTCAAGTCCGCCCATGGCTCCCATCGCTCCCATGTCGCCGCCCCCTCCGGCAGCGGCTGGAGTTGCGTTGCGATCGCCGCCACGCAGCGTCAGTCGGTAGATCTCACGAACTGCAGATTCGCCGATCCGATCGGCTTCGCCGTTCACTGAGGCGATGGAGGTCAGCAGAGACCGCAGCAGCCAGATGTCTTCCTGAGCGTCCCAGATTTCCGGGGATGTTGGGGCGCGCGTCAACCATGAGTTGTAGGGTTTGTGTGTGATGCGGTTGGAATCAACAACGACAAGGCCTTCCCCTTTGCGGTAGGGCTTCACAATTTCCAGCAGCCCTTCGATTTCGTCCGCGTAGTTAGCGGCCCATTTTTCACGGGTCAACTGATTCTTGATCTGATCCTGGTAAGCAATCCCCTGCATTTCTTCCTGAATCAGTGCTGGCCACTGGCGAGCGTTCTTCTGTCGCTCGCGAAGAGATGTGGCGGCATTCTTGTATGCGAGAGCGTCGATCTCGTTCTTCTTCTTCGCTTCCTCGACCCACTTCTGGTTCGGATTGGAAGCCCCCTGCTTCGCTTCGTCGAAGGACCCCTGCACTAGTTTGGAACGGGCGTCGATCGCCTCGGCGAGAGCGCCGCTGGCCATGAACCAGCCCACGATCGCAAAAATCGTCGCAAACCCAAAACAGATCCAGTAGCGGTGTTTGATGAGCGGTTGCAGCTTATCCATGATCTGTAGTCCTGAGAACGTTTGTGCGTGAGTTCTGTGTGTTCGGGGTTCTGTGACAGCGGCGGTTCTGAGACGCCCCTGGGAGGATTCTCAGCCGCGTCTGGTGGAAAGATTATGGCGTTGCTGCAGGGGCTGAGGGATCTGCAGACGCTGCCGACGGATCTGTTGTGGCCGCGGCCGCTGCTCTGGGGTCTTCCGGCTTGCGATCGCGCTCAATCGTGGGGATCCAGATGAACTGCACCACGAAGTCCGTGCGATCAAGAATCTGAATTTCCTGCTGTTCCTGCTGCTGGAAAATAGGCCCCTGCGCACCGGAAACTTCACCAGCGCCCCCGCCAGCCTGGCCTGGAACACCGCCCGGACCCATCATACCGCCGGGCCCCGACAGACCACCCGGGCCGGACATTCCACCAGGGCCACGCATTCCGCCCGGGCCTCGCATACCACCGCCCAGCATCCCTGGCCCTGCTCCACCAGATAACCCGCCAGGACCACCACCGGACATCCCCATCCCGGGGGCCCCGGATGCTCCGCCGGATCCTGGAGCCAGGCCCACGCCAGGCGACGAAGCGAGGTCGCCACCGGCCATGTCGCCGCCCAGCATGCCCCCGCCCATCATCCCGGCACCACCGGACATCATGCCAGAGCCGCCCATCATGCCGCCGCCGTTGCCCTGCGGACGATTGGGGTCGTACTGTTCCTGACTTTTCAGGCTGAAGGCCACCACCGGATACGAAATACCGATCTGTCCGACCGGCACCTCTGCACCACCCACATTCAGCACCCATTTTCGCAGGTTGGCGACGAAATTGTTCTCAATAAAACGGCGATCCGTGTCAGCGAATGGCAGTTCTTTGTGGTTGTAGTAATGAAACCCCTTGAGCGTCACGATGTAACCGGGGGCAGAGGTTGGTGGCGTCTGATCCGCCGTCGGAAAATCTTCGACACGTTGTGCGTCGACGAATTTCTTGTGCCATTCGGCCACATCGGCCACCTTTTTGGTAGTGACCGACGTGAGTCGAATCTTCTTCTGCTTCATCACATCAGCTTCGTCGAGAGCGTTGCCCTCGTCCGCCGGCATGCACTCGTTGACGGCCTTAAACAGCTCCAGCCAGAGTGACCGCTTTTCAAGAGGGGCTACGAGTTGCGCGATGTCATCCAGAATCTTTTTGTGTGTGCCATCTTCTGCGTCGTACTGAGTTTTCTGGGTGCCGATTTCCCCCTGAACTCCTTTCACATATTTCTGGGACTCATCCCACTTCTTTTCGCTCCACGAGTTCAGAACGCTGGCACTGCCAATGGTGCTGATGCCCATCGACAGCAGTAATCCGGCAGCCGCAGCGATCGCCCACGGCTTTTTGCTGCGAATCCGGCGATCCATGGCGATCTCGGGGGGCAACAACGTGGTGCGAATCCGCGTTTTTCCGATCGCCTGCAGTGCCAGTCCATAGGGAACTGCAAACGTCATAATGTTTTCGGAAAACAGCGGATCTGTGAGCACGGAATCTCCGGAAACGCCGCCCAGAGTCTCCAGACGCTCCACGGTGTACTGCTGCAGGTTCTGCTCAAGAAATCGCTGCAGACCGGCAAGGCGAAACCCGTTGCCGACACCAATGATCCTGCGAATTTTCGCAGACCTGTGGGTGCTTCCAAAATAGCCGATCGTACGCTGGATTTCAGAAACGAAGTCGTTGAATACCGGACGCATGGCCTGAAAGACAGCCTTTGGATCCGGCGCTTTGGTGGCGTTGCACTTCAGGTGCTCAGCCTTGGCAAACGTTAACTTCATTTCGCGAGTCAGGGCGCGAGTGAAGTGATTGCCACCGATCGGTACATTCCGGATCCAGATACTGCGTCCATTGGACACCAGCATGGTGGAGTTGTCAGCACCCATGTCCAGAATAATGTGGTAGTCTTCCTGGGCCGGAGGGTCCGGGGTTTCAGCTGTTCGGCGAAATCCCAGCACATCGTAGGACAGGTAGTTGTACAGCGCCAGCGGGGCAATCTGGACAATCTCCACTTCTCGCCCGTTATTCGTGAACGGTTTCATCGCGTCATAGACCAGTTCGCGTTTCATAGCGAACAGACCCACTTCCGCTTCCAGCATAAAACCGCTCTCTTCAACACCACCACCGACGGCCTGGTAGTCCCAGATCACATCGTTCAGGTCGAAGGGGATCTGCTGCCGTGCTTCGTAGCGAACAATTTCCGCAACCTTGCTGGCCTCGACCGGCGGCAGCTTGATGAATTTTGCCAGCGAACTCTGCCCGGGAACGCTGATGGCGATCAGATCGCCATCCACCTTATTCCGCTCAAGGAAAGTTTTCATGGCTTCCCGAATCAACTCTTCGGGAATCGCGTCGGGCTGGCTGAGAATTTTTGGATGAGGGATGTAGTCGAAGGCCGCCGCGATTACCCGCTGACCGTCTTCTGACGACCGCAGCTTGATCGCTTTCAATCCAGCCTGACCAATTTCAATACCCCAGGCACTCTTTGCTTCTGCCATGTTTTTCCCCAGTCCGCCTGTCCCTGGATTGCGCTACGCTGATTACCGGCTTTGCTGCAACACCCGACTACTCTGCCACAACGCCCGTGGAGCCGCCAGACAGTCGCTGATGTGCTCAACGTGCTGCCCGGGCAGGATCCGTTTCTGAACTTTTTTCCACCGCTGCTGCTGCCATGCCGCTGATTGACAGCAACTTTTCACCATTCGGCCGTCTTTACCCAAACCAGGAAATCATCAAAACCGTCGTTTTCCAGCAGTTTTTTCGAAGTCCCTGCTCCGCAAAGTTACCAGCCGATTTACCGTCTCGTCAACCATTTTCGGATGTTCCGCGAAATTCCTCGCCATCCCGGAGACGCTTTTCTTCAAAAAGTCCGCGAAACACTGACTTTGACGCCATGAATTCCGGGAATGTTCCGGAATTCCGGAGGGATTTCTGGAATTGTGGGATTTACCGACTCCCCTGCCCCACAGCGATCAGTGCGGCAGCGAGCTCCCAGACACACTTACTAAGCAGGCACGGAGAGTCGCTGTCGGGCCGCGCTGGTCACCTCCTCGATACTCTCAATGGCGACGTCGCAGAGAATTTCCACGTTGGCCACGTCCATTCCCGGAGCGGGCATGAGCACGACCACGTCGCCCAGCGGTCTCAGAATTACGCCGCGCCTTCTGGCCGCCAGAGTCACCTGGTGCCCCAGCCGAAATTCCACCGGAAACGAGGTCAGAGGAGCTCGGTCACGCACCAGTTCAATTCCCACCATCATGCCACATTGCCGGATCTCGGCCACATGGGGGTGGTCCGCGATCGCGCGGAGCTTGTCGCTGATGGTCTGCGAACAGCGAGCAACGTTTTCGAGCACATGCCGTTGTTCAAACAGTTGCAGCGATGCCAGTCCGGCAGCACAGCCCAACGCATTGCCCGTGTAGGTGTGCCCGTGAAAGAACGTTCGTCCCTGCCATGGATCTCCCAGAAAGGCTGAAAAGATGCGTTCTGTGGCGAGCGTTGCCCCCAGTGGGAGATAGCCGCCGGAAATCCCTTTCGCAAGGCACAGCAGGTCGGGGCTTACCTGTTCCCGCTCGCACGCAAAAAGAGTTCCCGTGCGTCCGAAGCCGACAGCCACTTCGTCGGCAATCAGCAGCACATTGTAGCGAGTACAAAGCTCCCGGATGTGTTTGAGGTATCCCGGGGGATGGACCAGAATCCCGGCCGCGCCCTGGACAATCGGTTCCATGACGACGGCAGCCAGACGCTGGTGATTTGCCTGGATGGTGCGTTCCACGTCATCAAAACAGTGCTGCAGCCAACTCTCTCGCGTATGTCCCTCCGGAATCCTCAGGGCCACCGGTGAAGGGACCGTCAGTGTCGGAAACAGCAGGTGCCGGTAGACGCGATGAAACAGGTCAATCCCGCCCACGCTGACCGTTCCCAGCGTGTCACCGTGGTAGGCGTTGCCGACACACAGGAAGGTGTCCCGTTCCTCCGGGCCTTCCGGTTTCTGTCGGTGATACTGGTAGGCCATTTTCAGCGCCACTTCCACGGTCGTGGCGCCACTGTCGGAGTAAAATACGCGAGTCAGACCCTGAGGTGCGCGGTCCACGAGGGCTCGGGCAAGCCGAATAGACGGTTCGGATGCGAGTCCCAGCAATGTGGAGTGGGCCACCTTCTGCAGCTGTGCCTGAATGGCCTGATCGATCTCCGACACCGTGTGTCCGTGGACATTGCACCAAAGGGAGGAAATGCCATCGAGGTACCCGCGGCCGTCCTGATCATACAGTTGGAATCCCGCAGCGCGGACAATGATGGGTGCCTGTTCTGTGCGCCACGCAGACATAGGAGTGAAGGGGTGCCAGAGACAGTCATTGTCCCAGTCACGGAGGGGGGCGTCGTCCGCCAGAAAATCTGCAGTCATTGGTTTTCACCTGAGAATTGAGGCGCCCATTCGGGGATACCTCCGACTTTTTGCTGAGCTTTATAGAGTTCGTGAAACGGGCGCACGGGTGAAAGCGGCGCGGTTTCATTGACCATCATCGGTCGCGATTCGACCCACCATGCCTGCCAGGCGGCTCGCATCTGCTCCACGGTTTCCGGATGCTGATCAATGACGTTTTTCTGCTGACCGGGATCCGCTTCCATATCGAACAGCTGTGTGTTGTTCACTAGTCGAAATCGCTGGTTGCGGATGGAGAATGTTTTCCATTGATATTCGTTGGGTTCGCTTCCCGTTGGCCAGCGTCCGATGTGCGTAAACAGGTACCGATCCTGCCACTCGGACTGCGGGTTGTCGAGCAGTGGCACCAGACTTCGGCCTTCTACCTGCCCTTCCGGTTGCCGGGCTCCGGCGATCGCGGCAAGTGTCGGAAACACATCAATATCGGCGGCTATCCGGTCAATTTCCCGTCCTGCAGCCCAGTGTCCGTCCCAGCGTACGAGAAACGGCACGCGCAGTCCGCCCTCATCCGGTGAATTCTTGAGCCCCTTCATTCCAGCGTTGTAGAAGTTCATCGGACGCTGATCCACGTCAGTTCCGAGTGGCTCGCCGGGCTTTCCGGATCCCCCGGGGGTCATGCCATTGTCTGACATGAAAATCACAACGGTGTCCTGCAGCATTTCCTGATCATGCAGCAGGTGCATCAGTCGACCAAAATTCTGGTCGATGTTTTCGATCATGCCGTAGAAGGAAGCCTGATCATTGCCGAAGCCACGCTCCAGAAATCGACGTTTCCATTCCGTGGGCACGACATACGGGGCATGCGGTGCGTTGGGTGTGATACAGGCAAAGAAGGGTTGACGTTCGGCCGCCTGTTTTCGGATCCAATCCATGGCGGCTGAAAAGAACACGTCGGTACAGTATCCCCGCGTCTGCACAAAGGTTCCATTATGCCTGATGACTGGATTATCGTAGGAATTACCGGGCACATCGGCGCAACTGCAGTCGTAAGCCTGACCAATTCCGCCGGCTCCATGGATGAAGGCCTCGTCGAATCCGCGATTGTGCGGCTGATAGGCGTCTTCGTCACCCAAATGCCACTTTCCAAAGATTCCGGTGGCGTATCCCGATTGCTTCAGCACCTGGGGCAGAGTCACTGCATCCAGTCTGAGCCGTTCACGTTCGAGGATTGTGTGCGTGACACCGTTACGCAGCGAGTGTCGTCCGGTCATCAGGGCTGACCGCGTAGGGCTGCAGGTGGGTGAGACAAGGAAACGGGTGAAACGGGTCGACGCATCGTACATGGCATCCAGATTCGGCGTGCGCATCCATGGGTGTCCATGTCGACCCAGTGGTGGATAGCCCTGATCATCTGTCATGACGAGGACGATATTGGGGGGGCGTAATGTCGGTTCAGCAGCGGCCAGTGAGGCATTCGTGACGAGTCCCTGATGGCTGAGACTGACACACAGCGAAAGTAGCAGGAGTCCGGTTGAAGTCCGCATGCGATCGTTCTGTTCTTTCAGAGGGTGAAGCCGGGGAGGTGGAGCGACAAGGTTGATTCATGGGTCAGGTGCCCCGCGACCCGCGTGGCCGAGGCAGCCGTCATTCGGTCAATGAGCGGTCCAGCCGCCGTCGACCGTGACCAGACTGCCTGTGGCGTAACTGGACGCAGGGCTGCACAACAGCAGCGCCGCGCCCTGAATTTCCGACATTTTCCCCCAGCGTTCCATGGCCGTCGCTCCCACGATGTATTTGCGGGCTTCTTCGGTATCCGCGATCGGAATATTCATCGGGGTCAGAAAGGGACCCGGGCAAATCGCGTTACAGGTGACGCCTGTTTTTGCCAGTTCGAGGCCGAGGGCACGGGTCATCTGAACCACTGCACCTTTGCTGGATGTGTAGGGGGTTCTGTTAGCGAGTCCGACAACGCCGAGAGCGCTGGCAATGTTGCAGATCCGGCCGTAGCCGGCTTTCAGCATGTGCGGCACGACCGCGCGACAGGCCAGCCACGTGCCCTCCACGTTTGTTCTCTGCACTCGCTGGAACTGGTCCAGAGACAGCTCGGTGATGGGGCCGCGAATGTTGATTCCTGCACTGTTGACCAGGATATCGATACGTCCGGTTTGTTCCATAACAGTACTGACCATCGCATTTACGCTGTCTTCGCTGGTCACATCGCAGTTCACGGCGAAGCTGCGAGTACCCCAGACAGAGGAGATGCGGGCCGCCACATTCTCTCCTTCAGAGACTGTGCGACTGGCGATCACTGTGGTGGCGCCAGCTGAGGCGAGCGCGGCGGCGATCACCGCGCCTAACCCGCGTGAACCGCCGGTGACGATTGCCACCTGTCCGGTCATGCGAAACAAGTTGATTCCGGGAAGTGTGGTGGCATCGATTTCCGTTACGTCAGAGGTCATTGCAAGGCGGCCTGTTGTCTGGGGGGAACTGAACGAAGGACTTGGTTCTGAGGCGATCGATTGGTGTCGGTTGCCCCTGAGGGTATGGGGTTCAGGAAATTGAGGTTGTTTGAAAAGTGGTCAGCCGTCTGCTGCCCGCACCCTGCTGGCAACGCACGCTGGACGCTCTGGAAATCACTGCCGAGACTCTTTCGTATCCGGAATTTGTGCCCGGGTGACACAAAGCCCGGGATTCCGTGAGCGTCCAGTGATGTTTGCCGAGCTGTGGGCTCAGTCACGCTTGTTGCGGAGAGCCCGCCTGTGTGATCCGGCGGGGTCAGTCGTTCTTGTATTTGGAGTGACAGTTCTGGCAGTTCGTGGCGATGCCGGACATAGCCGCTTCGAACCCTGAAAAGTCTCCGCCCTCTGCGGCGTCCTTCAGGGATTGCGTGGCTGCCACAATGCCACTGGCAAACCCTTTGAATTCGGCATCATCTTCATAGCCATACCCAGGCTGAGTTACAATTTTTGCGAGTACACCGAGAACAGCGGCTTCGTGCTGGACAAAAGCTTTTTTCGATGTCAGAGCATCGGCAGAGCCCACTTCGGTCTTCATCAGTTTTTCCGCTTCTTCCATGCGCTTCATCAGGGATCGCATTTCCGCGGTTTCTGCGAACGAGTCTGTTTCAGGGGGGGCTTCAAGTCCTGCGGGTTTTGAGCGATTGAGGATGTCGGCAATACTCTCGAACAGTTCCTGAAGTCGCTTCTGGTCTTTTGCACCGCGCTGCAGGGGGCTGGAATTCATTTTGCCGGCCAAATCCCGAATGTAGATGGCGTCGTCCTTCCATGACACGGATTGGCCCTGAAGATGAGCTACTTCGGCAAGGGCTGCCATGGTGGCCACCTTGGGGGGAATCATCATCATTGACGAGTTGTAGTTGCCGACAGAGCCGACGGTTTCCTGCAGGAAGTTACGAATGTTCTTGATTTCTTCATCCAGCACTGCGACGGGGATCAGTGCTTCCCAGGAATCCGCAGCTGCCGTCTCTGTTGTCGCAGATTCGGTCGGTTTCTCCGGGGCGGGTGTTGTGCTGGCAGGAGCCGGCTGCGTGGCCTCGGTTTCTGTGGCGACGGCGTCGGTGGCTGTCGAACCCATGGCTGGTTCCGCACTGGCAACGGCCTGCGTTGCTCCAGCGATCGGGGTGGTGTTGGTTGCAACTTCATAGGGCTTATCGAAGAAGGCATCCATCGGCACTTTTCCGAACCATTTCTGGCCCTTGTCATCCACCCAGACTTCATCCCTCCCATGCTGCTTTTCCGCAGCGGCCGTGGTCGCGGTGGCAGGCGTATCATTGGGTGCCGACGATTGCTGCATTGGCTGCCCTGCGCTGCCTGCTTCCGGCGGCGAGGCCGTTTCACCACCGCCACATCCGATGAGTGCGAGGCTGAATGTCAGTGTCAGAACACTGCTCGGCAATGATTTTTCAGACATCATTTTCTGAAGTTCCGTTACCACAGTTGCTGAAGAAAGACCAACACGTCTGCTCCATCGCCTGCGGTGTGCAATGTTGCAACGGATGGTGACGCAATGCTCGCAAGCCGGCCCGCGATGGGCTTCGACAGTTTGAAGCGTGTCGTGCCCCCGCGTACAGCCCGCGCTGCCGTGCACTCAAGTTTAGCTGCTCAGGGGCGTCCGGGGAAACGGTTGAAGGGTAAAGTACACGTTTTTTGACGCAGCCCGGCCAGGATTCGGCGGCTACCCGCGGACGAATGGTCAGCGTCTGTCGCTGGTGAAGTCCGCGGCGGATACCCCCTTCCGCGGGAGTCGACGAGCAGCCTATCCCCCGGTCGACATTCGTCTGCCTGTGCTGCGACGCAGCCGCATTCTGGTCAAAGCAGCTGCTGTCAGCGCGATGGTGAGCAGAATGACAGTCCCGGGTTCGGGGATGGTGGCACCATACTGGGAGGCAGCACCAGCCCAGGACGCCGTTGGGTATTCATCATCGGATATGTCATCCAGCTCATAAAGATCGGAATACAGGAAGTCGTCTCCAGGAGAATGATCAATCCCGTAGAGCGAGTCCGGGGAGTCCTCGTCGTAGTCGCTGTCATCCGGATCGAAGTTGAATTGGGGATACTGCGATGAGCCCGAGCCCGGACTGTAGGTGATCTCAAATCCCTCATCGTAATTCGGCACGACAGATTCCGGGGGATTGAGCGGAGTATCAGCAGTCACCGGTGTGACCAGATCAATGGGCGAGACGTGTGTGTCGTCTTCGTCCGGAAAATCCTCTGACTGGTCTGCTGCGGGTGGTTGCTGGTCTGCATCGGAGAGATCTTCATCAACTGGCTGTGGTTCCGTCAGCGAGGATTGCTCTTCGTTGAGTTTTGGTTTTGGCAGCGATGGTTCGCTGTTACCGGGTGCAGGCTTTGGCAGCGAGGGTTGCTCATCGTTCACTTCTGGTTTTGGCAGCGAGATGGTCTCGTCGGTCGGCTTGGGTAGTGATGGCAACGTGCCGCCTGCAGTCGGTTTCGGCAGTGATGGACTTTCATCCGCGGGACCAGGTTTCGGGAGTGACGAAGTCGGTTGTTCCGAGGAATCCTGCGAGGGGAACGGTGGCTTGGGCTGAGGCTGGGGTTTAGGCAGCGAAGGTCCGCTGCCATCTGGAATTGGCTTTGGCAGCGAAGGTGCGCTGATGACGCTGGGCTTGGGAAGTGACGGGGCGGATGTCGGTGGTGCGGGTTTCGGTAGTGAAGAATTTTTTCCGCTGGACGTGGTTACTGAATATTTGACTGAGACTACTCCAGCCTGCGCATGATTTGAGTTGAGCAGCAGCAAGACTGCACAGAGGCAGCTTAACCAATTGGCCCGAATGCGAAAGCCCTGGGGCGTTGCGGAGGTCGCCTTTGAGGTTGTGTTGCGCATGTGAGGGATCCACGTTCACTCTGAAGCAGAACGGTCGTCCTGTGTCGCGGCGATAGGCTTATTTCCGCGAAGAACGATGTCTGGATGCGGTTGTCAGTCAGCGTGCTTACGACGCCCCCTGCCTATACAGAGATTGCAATGATTCCAGCAACGTTGGGGTTTGAGGAATCTGTGCTGGATCTCCGGATTGATCCGGAGGAGGCGTCAAAATCGTCATAACGCATCCTTCATACACGACTATGAGTTTGGTTATGCGGATTTTGCAGGTCAGCAGCTAAATGGCACCGGGATCGGTGAATTTGAGCCTTCGACAAAATGGACGCTGGGGTTGCGCCGACGCCTCGCGCTGCGGAGTTTTGTCAACAAGGCGGCAGGACTGTTGCGTGGTTGCGACTGATCGGGAAATGCCCCGTTTCTGTGGGGCTGAGGGCATTGCAATTGAGATGTCTTCCGGTATTTCAGGAGACACGTAAGTTGCATCTGCGGATTTCGCTGTTCCTTCGGGATGCGACAGATGTCGTAGGTGACCGCTGGGGGATTCGTGGCGGTGACTACCGAGGACATTCGACTTGCTGACGGGATTGGATGCGCTCTCGGGAGTCTTTGAGAGCTGCATATCGGAAAACTAAATCATCAGAAAGGCCGTCGGTTCGGCATGGTAATGCACACGATTTCGAATTCCGAACGTGATCGCTGGGCATGGGGGCGTTTTGTCGCACCTGTGACGACCGTGCTGGGGCTGCCGTTACTACTGCAGTTGTGCGTGTACCTGTGTGCAGATCCGAAAGCGCCTTTGGTTCCGCTGAGTCTCCTTGGCTGTGTGGTGCTGACGACGCTTAACCGGGATGGCAAAAGTGAGTTGGTATCGGCATCGGTTGCGGCAGTAAATCTGCTGACACTCATTCTGATGACCTGCGGCTGGCTATTTGGTGGAGGCTGGCTGACGGCGAGTGGTGCGGTGATTGGCGCGTTCTTCTTTGTCAGACGCTGGCGGCTGCAGACCGGCAGTCAGCCTGCCCGGGACGCGCTGATGTTGCCCCTGCTGGCGTACGTGATGACCTTGCCTGCTGTCCAGGGCTTAGAGCGGAGCCTGCAGTTGGCGGCTGAGTCAGCGGCTTCGCGATTGCTGTTTGGCCTGGGGGTAGAGCATTACGCAGAGCGGGGTGTTGTCTACTCCTGTGACATTCCTGGAATCCTTTATGGCGGATCGAGGCTGTATCCTTCCCTCAGCCTGTTTGTGCTGCTGGCTGTCATGCTGTTTCTGATTCAGCGACGGCCGGCAGGCCAACTGTTCTGGTATGTGCCTGCGGCCGTGTTTGCCGGGGGCGTCGTCAACTTCGGGCGGATGGCGCTGATCGCGGGATTGCGTGGTCCGCGGCCGCTGGGTGTGCTGTCGACGTGGACGGATGAACTCTATGGAATACTGGGTGCGTTGGTGGGCATCGCGTTGTTGGCTTCCGCCAGCGGAATTGGGCGTTTTATGACGGACAGAGTCCCGCAGGCATTGGATGGTTCCATAGACGATGTCGTCTGGAATCCGCTGATTGCCAATTGGAACTGGTTCTGGGGGACGACCGTTCGCGGCGATCTGGAAATGATGGAACGCAAGGGCAGTTCATGCTGGTGGAAACAGCTGCGGCCGCGGAAGTGGATTCCGCAGTTATCGGGATTTGCGGAGAAGTGGTATTTTTCGCGGCGATTGTCACGGCTGTTGTCTGCGTTGCCGATTGGTTGTCTGCTTTTCTGGTGGGTCTGGTCTCCTGTGCTTTCTGAGGCAGACATCCATGGAAAGCTGGTGCAGGGGCTGGCGAATGCGGAAGCCGTGGCTGACCAGTCGAGGCAGCGGCTGCTGTTGCAGGCATTATGTGCACGCGAACCTGGTCGCGAGGACCGTCAGTTTCAGCTGGCCGTGCTGATGGTGGATATGGGGGATGTGGAGCGTGGGCTGGAGATTCTGAAGCGGCTCAGTCCACTGACGCAACCAGGGTACTCGCCAGCGCGGCTGTGGCTTGTGCAGCAAACCCTGACAGGAAATCCGCGGGTTGCCCTGGCCGATGAAGACATTTATCGCCACCTGAGTCTGGCGGAGGCAGAAGATCCTCAGGGAACAGAGGCCTTTCGGCTGCGAGCGGTCTTCTATGAGAAACAGAATGAGGGGACGCTCGCTGAGAAGTGGTTGCAGCGTGTGGTGGTAGAGCAGCCGGAGCAGTATCTTGTGCTGGCGCGTCTGCAGCAGCGACTGAGGCGACCTGTAGAGACGATTCATGCAAGTGTCATGGCTGCGATACCGACGCTGGAACGAATGCTGGAAGAAAACACGAGCGATGCGAATCGTGTTCTTGATCTCGCGGATGCGTGGGTGCTGGCCGGAAAGCCCGAGGAAGCCCGAAGAATTCTGACGCAGCTAGTCGAGAAGCAGGATGCTCCGCGGTTGCGACAGATGCTCACGGATCTGGATATTCAGGAGTGTCGACGACTGTTGGGGGTCTCTGAGCTTTACGTTCGTGCAGCGTCTGCACTCCTGGTGAAGGCCCTGCAGCGAACACCGGGAGATCGTGAGGCGTTGACGCTGCTGCTCGAGTTGCAGGAGTCAGGAGGCACCCTCGCGGCCAATGAGCTGCGGGAGACGCTGACGTTTCTACGCAGCGCGGTGGATGCCGATGTGTCGGATTTGACGTCGGCCTGGCTCCTGGGGCGAGTATTGGCGGCAACTGGCAACATTGAGGATGCGATTCGGGCATTGCAGCCGGCGGCAGAGGCCTCCCTCGAATGGCAATTTCTACTGGCGAGGTGGAAACAACGGGCCGGTCAGACCTCCGAGGCCAACAACGCGTTTCTGGCTCTGGCTGAAGAATGTCGCGAGTCTCTGGAAGCATCACCGGAAGACTCCGCTCGGTTGACGGTTTATGTGGAATCTCTGATTCAGTTGCGTCGCAGTGAAGAAGCGCTTGGAGACTTGATTCGTCGAATTCAGGAGCGACCGGATGCAGCGCTTGCAGCTCCTGACTGGTACGCGACCGCGCAGTCACTGCAGGCGTCCGTTTGCCTTGCTCTGTTCGATCAGAAAGTTGGCTACTCATCCGAGACGGAGATGCCGGGAGTACCGGCGATGGCTGGATTCGTGTTGCAGGGAATTGAACGAGGGCAGTATGGGTGGTTGATGGAGCTCCTGAAGACCGCCACGACGTCGCCGGCCACGCGGGACGCAGCGATTCAGAGACTCTGCGGACTGGCAATGGAAACGGGACCGTTGGCACGACGTGCCGACGCGCTGCTATTGGAATTGCGGAGTGAAGGGACGCTGGCAGCACCGGTGCTGAAGATTGCGGGAATGGAGGCGCTGTTGAGAAAGCAGCCCGTGAGGGCTGCAGGTTACCTGCAGATGGGACAGTTGTTGTCCTCCAGCAAAGACCCGGTCATCCTGAATAATCTCGCCATGGCCACGCTGCAATCGCCTGACCGAGATGTGCGGAAAGCCTTGCAGTACAGCGTGCAGGCCCTCGAGCTTGTGCCGGAGCATCCTGATCTTCTGGCAACGCAGGCTGAGATTCTGCTGGCCCTGGGGCGTCCCGAAGATGCCGTTTCAGAATTGCAGAGAGCGTTGCATCAGGAATCGACACGAGGTCAATTTCACGAACTTATTGCAGAAGCCTATGCGCGATTGAAGCAGGAAGACAAAGCGGAACAGCATCGGGAACTTGCGAAACAGCAATAAGGGGACATTGTACTTTACGATGTTCACAACGATGACGAAGCTTTGCAGATACGGCAAAACTGATTGCAGGTTGCTGTGGTTTGGTCGAAGGTGCGACGAGCGCCGGTCATGGTCGAGGCAACGTCAGTCGCGAGGATTACCCGCGGTTTTACCTGCATGCTGGGAATGCAACGCGTTGACGTCGAGGGGCATGATAAAGGCGGTTCATTACTTCACGCGCTGCCCAGACCATTCACAACGCAAAGGAGGCGGTGTTCGTCAGGCGGCCGCATGAAGCTGCGAACTGTGTATTTCGTCGGACGAACAAGGCAGGCACGGTTTTTCATGTGCGACGAATTCCAGCGTAGTACGGCCAGACGAGGATTGTTCTGCGTGGTCAGACTGCAGAAGACTTCGGCGTAGAAGTGATGAGTGCATTCGTCATTTTGGCTGGCCGCAACCGAAGGCGTTGGCCATGCGTTTTGTTTCGCGGATTTGCC
>CAIYBH010000453.1 GCA_903924405.1 uncultured Planctomycetaceae bacterium
AATCATTTCCTGTGTCGCCGCTCCGCAAATCCATTTCAAACACCCCATTTTCGTGGGTAATGACAAGGCTGATGCCCATGGCTACATCCTGTCGCCGCTCCGCGGCTGAATCGCAAACCACCCATGGGCTGACGCCCATGGTTACATCCTGTCGCCGCTCCGCGGCTGAATCGCAAACCACCCATGGACTGACGCCCATGGCTACAGCCTGTCGCCGCTCCGCGGCTCAATCGCAAACCCCCCATGGGCTGACGCCCATGGTTACAGCCTGTCGCCGCTACGCGGCTGAATCGCAAACCACCCATGGGCTGACGCCCATGGCTACAGCCTGTCGCCGCTCCGCGGCTCAATCGCAAACCATGCGGCTTGTCAGGAGACGCGCCCTCCCGAAAACGCCAACCTCCCGAAAACGCCAACCTCCCGGAAACGCCAACCTACCGAAAACGCCAACCTGCCGAAAACCGAAAGCCGCCCTCAGAACGCCGGATCCATTCCCTGCGCGTGACTTCGCAGCGCTGTCAGCACTTCATCTGTGCTGGATGGATCGACCGCACGACAACTCTCCGTCAGCAACGCCGCCAGATCCGCCAGATCACGACGCCATTCCACCGGATCCAGTTGCGGCGGCTCCACTTCAGCGAATTCTCCGCACAGCAGAATCATTCGCAGACAGTGTCGAAAGATGATGCCTTCCTGTTTCGTTAATTCACGACTACGCACATAGCGATCAAAGTTGCCTCCAAACCGCAGCAGGTCCCCAATGCACCAGACACAACGCTGAAACACATCGCTGACTCCCGGGTATTCCCCCTGAAACAGCATCCGCATCCGATCTCCCAGCGGAACGGGATACACTCGCCGCCGCGCGGTTTCGTCAAAGTAGCCCGTCAGATCCTGAGTCGTGATCAAACCGCGCGACAGCAGCAGGGGATTCAGGAACTCTGTCGCCAGAGGTCCCGGCGGCATGACCTCTGGTGACGGAACACGCACCATCACCGCTACCGACGACGGCAGGTCCAGCACACTTTCCAGCAACTGCAGACGCTCTTCATAACTGGCCTTATGCATGTGTTCCGCCAGAAATACACCGTAAAACGGATTGATACTGCGGAAGCAGTTGATCAGCTTCAGACTGGGATTGGCAATGGCCAGCCGCGGCTGGTACTCCGGAAATTCTGCAGGCGTTGTGGCCTCACGACGTTCCCGCCGCTCGGCCTTGACCGGGCTGGCGGTCTTCGCCGTGCCCGTCGAACGGGCTTCCTGGATCAGTCGCCCCAGCAACCCGGCCTTCGCAGGTGCTGCCGGTTCATCGGTCCCCCCGGCCCCGGCATCCGCTGACAATCCAGGTACTTCGCCCGTCAGACGATCAAACTGCGGCGGGGCTGCAACCGGCGCCTGTTCCTCGGAAGCGGCCCCCTTCGGCGGAGTCTGTTGTTCCACGGCCGTCGGCCCCAGCGGGTCTTCCGCATCCGGGGAATCATCCGCAAATAACCCCTCGCCGAACTCCGTGCTCGCCTCGGCCTCAGCAGACTCCTGCGTGAGCGGCTCTGCGGCATCCTCCGTAATGGCGGGCAGCAGGCTGGACAGCCAGCGTGACTGCGTCCTTGCTGACTGCGATTCAATCACCTCCAGCAGCTCCAGACCTGCGCGGGTGGCCAGATTGACATGAAACGGCGTTTGCTCGGAGGAATCCTCAAGTCCGGGCATCTTTGGCGGACGCGGGGGCGGTGGATCGAGGGTGATGAAGCCTCCGCTTTCCATGGTGCGCAGCATACGCGTCAGATGCTGCAGCGCTTCCGTTTTTTCCGCCGGGTCGAGCAGCCGTTTCTGGATGGAATCCTGCAGCGACTGCACGGTTCCCGACTTTCTGATGAGAAAAGCAAGCAAGCGCCAGGGAAATCGCCCGCGACTGGCCAGTTTCGCCGAAGGTGCTTCCCGCAGTGACTGGAACTGACGTTCGGTCCAGTACTGCACTCCTTCGCGCTTCCTGGGCATCTTCTTCTTCAGATTCTTTTTGGCCCGCAACAGCATCGGATCCTTCGTGTCTTCCGGGATCTCGTCATACTTCTGCTGCCAATGAAACAGCCGCACGTCGTCTTCATGAGCCACTGCGAACACATAGCCGCGAGTATCAAACTGCGGACGACCCGCACGACCAAACATCTGATGCGCCGAGCTGGCGTCAATCAGCTTCATATTCCCCGGTGGGCCTTTCAGCAACGACGTCATCACGACGGAACGAGCCGGAAGATTGATACCGGCCGCCAGCGTTTCCGTACAGATGCACACGCTGAGCAGCTTCTTCTGAAACAGTCGCTCGACAATGCGACGGTACTTCGGCAACAGCCCGGCGTGATGCAGGCCCACGCCACGCAACAGAAACTGCCGCAGCTTGCCCCCGGCCCCCACCGACCAGTCATGCTGATCCAGTTCACCAACCAGTTGCTTCTGCTGACCATCTGCCAGCAGGTTCTTCCCCTTCAACTGCTCTGCCACACTCCAGCATTCATTGCGATTGAAGCAGAATACGAGTGCCGGAGTGTAACGCTGCGTGTCATCACCCTCGGTCATCAACTGCAGTTGATCCTGCAGTAGCTCATCAGGAATCCAGCGAAAATCGAGAGGAACACGCCGCTCATCGCTCTGCAGCAACCTCAGACGCCGCCCATGCATTCGCGCCAGCCAGACCACAAAATCTGTGGCATTCCCCACCGTCGCGCTGATCAGCAGTAATCGACAATGAGCCGGTAGTAATCCCAGCGACAACTCCCAGACAATCCCCCGCTCCGGATCATTGAAACTGTGAAACTCGTCCATCACCACCGCAGACACATCGTCAAACGAGTCTTCTTCCGGTGACAACAGTCGGTTCAGCAGAATCTCGGCCACCACGACCAGAATTGGTGCGTCCGGGTTTTCGCGACGATTGCCGGTCACCAGCCCGATTCGGTCTGCAGAAAAGCCCCAGCGCACTGCGGCCTCCTGCAATTCCCGAAACTTCTGCTCCGTCAGCGCAATCAGCGGAGTGGTGTAATACGCCCGTCGTCCGGTCATCAGGGCTTCATACAACGCGGTTTCCGCGATGACTGTTTTTCCAGTGCCGGTCGGCGCACAAACCAGAATTCCGTCGCATGGCTCAAACCACGTGAGTATCGCCTGCTCCTGAAACGGATAGGGTGGCCACGGCAACTGATCCAGATAACGCAGCGCAATGTCTTCGGGTGTCAACGGCGACAATTCCATGGCGTTTTTCAATTCCAGCCGTTGAGCCCGGGTGGAACACCCAGCTCAGAACGGGTCACAGGGCAGCAGAAGCCAAAGCGTGAACTCTGCGGGAACCAGAGTCACCGGGATTTCAATCGCAAGGCCCCGAAATCGGCTCGGATTGTCACGATTACCGCAGATTCTCTGCAAATTGGTCCGGTGAATCAACGCGAACGGTGGAAATTCAACGGATGCACCGCCGCGAGACAACCAGCCGCGCCCAATGTTCACCTCGAGCACACCTGGCACCGACACAAATACCGCAACCCCTGAACTGCACGCATCGAAGGCACCCTGAGCATTTTTGAGGCAAATTGGGTGTTTGTGGTGTGACCTAACGCCGCGGCCACCCCACCCGTCCGGGTTTCCAACGCACCTGCTGGAAACAATCCGCTTAGAACGCCGCGGCTCAGCATTTTCCGCCAGAATTTTGGGGGACAAGTCTGGAAAACAGGAAAGAATCCGGTGAGGATTTGCCGGAAAAGAGACAAAAAGGTCTGTACTTCGGAACTTCCTTAGGTCTGGCAAGTTTTCTGCGGTGCCAGTCAAGTGGGCAAACTGCTTCTGTCACCACGTCAGCAGGCTGGCCTCGTAGCCTCCCCCGGTCATCTTCGCCAGAATTACAGGAAAAAACCAAACAGATCGGGCCACGATTCACAAGCAGGGGGGACTGGAGCGACCTTTGCGGAGCATGATTTGCTGGCAGACGTTCCGGATTTGAGCATCTGCCTCGGTTCAGTTTACTTTTATGGCGGTCGTGGTACCGTAGCAAAAAACAGAACCCTCACTGAATGTTGTTCCGACAGGATTGCCCAGGGCGACAATCAGGTCCAGCCAACTCAAACTTTGCGACATCGTATTCAGGAACTCTGAACTCATGACCACAGCCAGCGTCACTCTGGATGGAAAATCTTACGAACTCCCGGTCATTCGAGGCACCGAAGACGAGACCGCAATTGACATCACCCGACTGCTGGGGCAGTCCGGTGCCATCACCATGGATCCGGGGTTCAACAGCACCGGTGCCTGCACCAGCGGCATTACTTTCATCGACGGGGACAAGGGGATTCTCCGGTACCGCGGGTACCCCATCGAACAGCTGGCAGAGAAGTCTGATTTTGTCGAGACCACGTGGTTGCTGCTGTACGGCGAACTGCCAACGGAGGAACAGCTGAAAGGCTTCAGAGCCCAGTTGACGTATCACAGCATGATCCACGAAGACATGAAGAAATTCTTCGAAGGATTTCCGCCCAATGCACACCCGATGGCCATCCTGTCCGCCATGGTGGCCTCGCTGTCGACCTATTATCCCGGCACCGAAGACGATCATTCCGATGTGAACATCGTCCGCCTGCTGGCCAAAGTGCGAACCATCGCCGCCTACGCCTACAAGAAATCCATCGGGCAACCCAAAGTCTACCCGAAAAATGACCTGTCGTACTGTGCCAACTTTCTGCACATGATGTTTGCCGTGCCGGCAGAGGAGTACAAGATCAATCCCGTGCTGGTCAAGGCACTCAACATGCTGTTGATTCTGCATGCTGATCACGAACAGAATTGCAGCACCTCCACCGTGCGGATTGTGGCCAGCAGCCGCGCCAACATCTTCGCCTCCATCTCAGCCGGTATCTGCGCCCTGTGGGGACCACTGCATGGTGGTGCCAACCAGGCCGTGCTTGAGATGCTGCAGATGATTCACGAAGATGGCGGTGACTACAAAAAATATGTGATGATGGCCAAGGACAAGACCAGCGACTTCCGCCTGATGGGCTTTGGTCATCGCGTCTATAAGAACTTCGATCCCCGCGCGACAATCCTTCGCAAGATGGCTGAGCAGGTACTGGATGAACTGGGGATCAACGACCCGCTCCTCGAAATCGCTCGGAACCTCGAAAAAATCGCTCTCGAAGACGACTATTTCGTCAGCCGCAAGCTTTACCCGAACGTCGACTTCTACAGCGGCCTGCTTTATCGAGCCATGGGCATTCCCACCAATATGTTCACCGTCATGTTTGCCATCGGACGACTGCCCGGCTGGCTTGCTCACTGGCGTGAACAGCGGGATGACGCCACCAGTCGCATCTACCGTCCGCGGCAGGTCTACACCGGCTCCACCATCCGTGACTACGTTCCTCTGGCAGCACGTACAGCCCCCAAATAATGGGAGGAGGCGGCCGGGCGAGGGCGCCACATCGGGAGGGCGCGGTAACGGGAGGGCGCGGCTCCCGCCAAGCCGCAAACCTCATTTTTCGGCTCAGATGGAACTTCGCCCTCCCGAACATGACGCAAACCTGGTTACCCGGCTCAGATGGAACTTCGCCCTCCCGGACATGACGCAAACCTGGGTTCCGGCTCAGATGGAACTTCGCCCTCCCGGACATGACGCAAACCTGGTTATCCGGCTCAGGTGGAACTTCGCCCTCCCGCAAACGACGCAAACCTGGTTATCCGGCTCAGGTGGAACTTCGCCCTCCCGCAAACGATGCAAACCTGGGTTCGGTTCAGGTGACACTTCGCCCTCCCGGGTGCAGAACACACGAAAACACACCCCCTCACCGGTCGCATAGGAAAATAAGAACATGCCAATCACAGTCGGAGTCAATGGTGCAGGTGGACGGATGGGGCAGCGTGTCGTGGCCCTGACCATGCAGGATCCGGAGCTGCTACTGGCCGCCGCGCTGGAATACGCTCAAAGCCCGGTGCTGGGGCAGGACGCCGGAGAACTGGCTGGAGCCGGACGCGCAGGAATTCCGATCACCTCAGAACTGGGCCAGGCAGTCGATGTGATCATTGACTTTTCAACCCCCGATGGACTTCGTAGTGTCCTGGCCCTGTGTGAAAGCCGCCGCATCCCACTTGTGGTCGCCACCACCGGGATTTCTGCGGAACTACGGCAAGCGGTCGAGGAAGCCGCCCAGACAACACCGATTGTCATGGCCCCCAGCATGAGCATGGCCGTCAATCTCGTCATGAAACTCGTGTCTGAAGCCGCCCGCGTACTCAGAAACAATGCCGACGGAGTGGATGTGGAAATCATCGAACGGCATCACCGGTTCAAAGAAGATGCTCCCAGCGGAACGGCTCTGCAGTTTGGTCGTCTGGTGGCGGAGCAGATGGGGCAGGAAAACCACATTCATGGGCGCGAAGGACGCATTGGCAAACGTCCACTGAATGAAATTGGTTACCACGCCGTTCGTACCGGAGATAACGTCGGCGAACACACGATCATCTTCGGCATGATGGGTGAAACCATCGACCTGACTGTGCGTGGACACACCCGTGACAGCTATGCCTTCGGAGCACTCGCGGCAGCCCGCTTCCTCGTCAGCAGGAAAGCTGGTCTGTACTCAATGGCCGACGTGCTGGGACTGAACTGAGTGGTCCGTGGTCCGTGGTCCGTTGACAATTTGCCGCGCAGGGATTTAACGCCCCACGTGCCTCCGCCATCGCCTGCTGTGTCTGGCTCCTTGAAACTCGGCGATCGTTCGGCCCGGTGTCGTCAGTGCTGCTGACGCTGTCGAAACCACTGCGCGGTTTTTTCCAGGCCTGCGTCAATGGCAACCGTGGGCCCCAGTAGCTCGACCAGACGATCCGCATTCAGCAAAGATCGCTCTACGTCTCCGGGACGGATCGGGCCAAACTGAATTTCACTCTCGCTGTTCAGACTCACCTTCAACTGGCGAGCCAACTGCAGAGTGGTCGTTTCGCGGCCCGTGCCCACATTCAGAATACGATCCGGTATTCTTCCTTCCAGAGCAGCCATGTTGGCACCGGCCACGTCGTCGATGAAGACGTAGTCACGAATACAGCCATCATCACCGGTATTGCGTTTCGCGAACACCTTGACCGCTTCGTTTGCCAGCATTCGATTACAGAAAATCGCCACGACACCGGCCTCACCATGGGGGTCCTGTCGCGGGCCATACACGTTCGCGTATCGCAGCACCGTGTAGTTCAAACTATGTTCCCTGCGGAAACATTCCAGATACTTTTCCACCGCAAATTTGCTGCAGGCATAGGGGCTGAGCGGTACAGGTGTGGTTTCGATCGATGCCCGCGTTCCTTCAGGAACTTCCCCGTAAATCGCACCACCGGTGCTGGCAAAGACCAGCTGCCCGACCCCGGATTCCACACAACACTGCATCACATTCAGCGACCCGGTGATGTTGATGGCCGCATCGCGCTGTGGTTCCCGCACGCTGATGGACACACTGGCCTGAGCCGCCTGATGACTGACAGCAGTGGGCTTAAACTGTCGAAACGCCTCCTGCAGTGCCGACAGATCACGAATATCCACGTGAAAAAACTCGGCACTCGCCGGCACATTTGCACGCCGACCACCACTCAGATCATCAACGACAGCCACCGACCAACCCCGGGCTACAGCCTGATCGGCGAGATGACTGCCAATAAAACCCGCCCCACCTGTGATAAGTAACCGCATGGATAAATGTCCACGAGAGAAAAAATCTGCATCAGAAATCAATACGCCTGAGGACAAGGCACTCTGCTGCGCACAACAAACTTCAGAACGGTCACATCGAACGGCAGAAGCACACCCCGGCGAGTGTACCGGTTATCTACGGCACGAGGATATCACGAGGAACTGGCCTCGGTTCGTGAATCCCCCCTGAAATTCTGCGGAATGACGGACGGCAAATCAATCTTCGCGTTTGTATTGGCGAGGATTGGGAGACTTGTCGCCGGTTGGTGGTCAGAAGGACGCAATTTAACGCTTGTAGCGATCGGGAAATGCAGTTGGCGCAAGGCATCCACCGCGTCGACTCTCTGTTCAATCCCTGGAGACTGGAAGAATCCGGGCAGAAATCACTCTCCTTTGACGGCAAAAACTGCTATTTCACATCGGCGAAAGCGGCCGGGCGGAGTTGCCGGGGATCGCCACTTCCCGGGACTTTTTTTCGCCAGCCAGACCTGTTCCTGATACAATGATTTCGTTACGACGACGGCCGCATCCGGAATGGTTCGGCAGGGCGTCCCAACCAATCGTCCTGGAGCGTCAAACGGAATCGCGAACGGTCATCACGGCCCACGCGTCCTGTAGCCCGAAAGAACTGTCGAACAGACTCTGTCACAACTGCCGCTCCGGAAAAATTTGATTTCCCTCCTCAGAGAATGTCTATGGCCTCCGTTTTTCGCGCAGCAATCGAACGCATGGCAGGGTACGCCCCTGGCGAGCAACCTCAGGAAATCGGCTGGATTAAGCTCAACACCAACGAAAATCCCTACCCTCCATCACCACGTGTCGTGGACGCAATTCGCAGGGCTGCCGAGGGACGGTTGAATGTGTATCCGGATCCTGATGCCTCCGGATTCCGTCGCGTGGCAGCCGCCTTGTTTCAGGTCGATCCGGACTGGATCCTGCCGGCCAACGGAAGTGACGAAAACCTGACCATTATCACCCGCTCATTCTGTGATTCCGGAGAAACGATCGGTTACCCGTACCCCAGCTATGTGCTGTACGAATCACTCGCCCAGATCCAGGGTAGCCACGTGGTCAGGCTGCTGCTGAATCAGTCATGGAACTGGGACTCTGCAGCCGCCGCCGAACTTCGAAGTCAACTGCGGATCTTTTTTGTCCCGAACCCGAATTCCCCAACAGGAACTCTGTGGACGGCCGATCAACTGACTGAACTGCTGCCGGACAACGGCGTGCTGGTTCTGGACGAAGCCTACGGAGATTTCCCTGCCCGCCCGCATCGCGGCGAACTCCTGCAGGACTCTCGCTTCGACCGTCGACTGATCGTCACCCGAACCCTTAGCAAGTCGTACAGCCTTGCAGGTATTCGCTTTGGATTCTCCGTGGCCCATCCGGATCTGATCGCCGGCATGCGGAAGGTGAAGGACAGTTACAATTGCGATGCGGTCGCGATTGCTGCCGCCACAGCAGCGCTGGAGGATCAGGACTGGATGCTGCAGAATCGTGCCCGGATTCTGGCCACACGCGATCGACTCGCTGCCGCCCTCAAGACACTCGGGTTTTGTGTGCATCCCAGTGAAACCAATTTTCTGTGGACCACACACCCGACTGGTCGGCATCAGGCCATCTACGAGCAACTCAAGGCCCGCAGGATTCTGGTGCGTTACATGAAATTCGCCAACGCCACGGCCGATGGCCAGACCCTTGATGGGCTGCGTCTCACCATCGGCACCGATGAGGAAATCGATCGGCTGCTGCTGGCGCTGACCGAAATCGTCGCCAGTCTGTGACTTGGCGCCGTTGCCAGAGCACAAACCAGACCTGTTCACTGTCAGATTGAAGCCGAGCATGAAGGACCAGATCACCAGCGAGTCCGCCTGGGCGTCGTTGCAGTTTGACAATCGCTTTACGCGGTGTCTGCCGGGAGACCCCCAGCCTGAAAATTTCCGACGACAGGTCCGCGGCGCGTGCTATTCAAGAGTGCGCCCCACCCCCGTCGTCGCTCCCCAACTGCTGGGCTGGTCAGCTGACATGGCAGCTCGCCTCGGCCTGACACTGGACCCATTTACAAACCCGGAAGTCGCTGAAGTATTCGGCGGCAATCGCCTGCTCGATGGCATGGACCCGTTCGCCATGTGCTACGGTGGCCACCAGTTCGGAAACTGGGCCGGGCAGCTGGGGGACGGCCGCGCCATCAATCTCGGTGAAGTCGTCGCCCCTGATCGGCAACGCTGGATGCTGCAACTGAAGGGCGCAGGCCCCACACCCTATTCGCGAACCGCCGATGGACTGGCTGTGCTCCGTTCGTCGGTGCGCGAGTTCCTGTGCAGTGAAGCCATGTTTTATCTGGGTGTACCAACGACACGGGCGCTCAGCCTGGTGTCCACAGGCCAACTTGTCACCCGTGATATGTTCTACGATGGAAATCCAAAGCAGGAACCAGGAGCAGTCGTCTGCCGAGTGGCCCCGACCTTTACTCGCTTCGGTAACTTTCAGCTGCTTGCCGCTCGCAAAGACCTTGATGTCCTGCAGCAGTTGATCGACCACACGATTCTCACCGACTTCCCGCACCTCGGCGTTCCCACAGAAGCCATCCGTCTACAGTGGTTTCAGGAAGTCTGCGAGCGCACGGCAGAGATGATCGTGCACTGGATGCGCGTCGGCTTTGTGCACGGTGTCATGAACACCGACAATATGTCCATAGCCGGGCTGACCATTGATTACGGTCCCTACGGCTGGCTCGAAGATTTTGATCCCTCCTGGACCCCGAACACCACCGATGCCGCCGGGCGGCGCTATTGCTACGGCGAACAACCGAGTGTCGGACTCTGGAATCTCGTGCAACTTGCGAACGCCCTGTTTCCGGTCATGCAGGATGCCTCCGGCCTGCAGAAAGCTATTGATGCCTACACCACACGGTTCAATGACGACTGCAATCAGATGCTGGCTGCAAAACTGGGACTGCCTGCGCAGGCCGATGCTGCAGCGATTGAACTGGCCGGTGAACTCCCGGAACGGCTGCAGGACGCTGAGACCGACATGACGATCTTCTATCGGGCTCTTGCCAGGGCTCCACTGCTTCCACAACAGGCCGAATTGACGGGCGAGCAGTGGGCCGTCGCTTTGGACACGTTGCAGGACGCATGGTACACCCCGGACAAGGTCTCCCCGGATGCGAAAGCACAGCTGCAGCAATGGCTCAGCCGCTATCGACAGATCCTGCACACGCAGCAGATCAGCGACGATGTCCGTCAGCAGCGGATGAACAGCGTGAACCCGAAATACGTGCTGCGCAACTATCTGGCGCAACTGGCAATCGAGCGTGCTGAGCAGGGCGATCCCGGCCTGATCCAGGAACTTCTGGACGTCCTGCAGCGACCTTTCGACGAACAGCCGGAGAAAGAACACCTGGCGAAAAAACGCCCGGAATGGGCTCGCGATCAGCCCGGATGCTCGATGCTGTCGTGCAGTTCTTAACCATGCTACAGCCAAGGTCACCAGAACAGTGCCACGGCAATCGAGACTGCCCCCAGCAGCACGCAGCTTCCAGCGGTGATAAGTTTCCACGTCCTTGCGCGTCTTTCCTGAATTGACAGGACCGCCTCCACCATAGCCACGCGGGCATAGCGGGCCGTGGAATTGTCCAGTTCGGAGCGATGTCGGGACGGAGCCAACTCAATCGCCGCACGCGTACGAGGTTTTGCCGAAGCAGTAAAAGTCATGGTCTTTCCAGTAAAGAGGAGACGGCGAATCAGAGAGCTGGCTGCAAACCGGCCGTACGGTTAAACCGCAACCCTGACAAAATTTCCACAAGAATTTCTTACGCGTTCGCCGGAGAATTACGAGGCCCGACGAGTGATTTCGAGACCGGAAATTCGTAGAACGCTGGCGAAGTAATCGACAAAACAGGCAGGGCAGGGGGGAGACTGCTGAGCGTCTGAACCTCGCCCTTGTCGGAAATCATGCGTGTGTTTCGTAGACGGACTCGTTGTCTTCGGAACGGAATCCGCGGATTCTCAGGTTCAGTTTGCGGGTTTCTCAAAGGAGGTAGATTTATGCTGGAGTTGTCTGGAAAAACTGCCATTGTGACAGGGGCCTCCACTGGGATCGGATTTGGGATTGCTCAGGCCTTGTCCACCGCGGGGTGCCGGGTCACGCTGTGCAGTAGAACTCCGCAGACCCTGAATGCGGCGGTCCAGCGGCTGGGGCAGCCATCCGACCGTGTGCACGCAGTCCCGGCAGACGTCTCGCGGGAAGACGACGTCCGACGGCTGTTCCAGGAAACAACAGATCGCTTTGGCGACGTGGAGATTCTGGTCAACAACGCCGGGGCCTTCGACGGGGGGCCCGTGGATGAGCTGCCCCTTTCGGCGTGGGAAACGGTCATCGGCGCCTGCCTCACAGGTTCCTTTCTGTGCACGAAAGAAGCCTTTCGGGCGATGAAACCCCGGGGACGCGGCAGGATCCTGAACATCGGATCCATCTCCGCACAGCGTCCCCGTCTTAATTCCGCCGCCTACACCGCCGCCAAATTCGGCGTTCAGGGACTGACTCAGGCAACGGCACTGGAGGGCCGGCAATGGGGAATCTGCGTCAGCTGCCTGCATCCCGGCAATGTCTTTGTCGAACGACGCGAGAATTCCGGCCTAAAATCTGACGAGGAACCCATGATGCCGGTCTCAGCCATCGTGCAGGCGGCGATGACCATGCTCACACTCCCGGACCACGTCAACTTTCTGGAAGCCATCGTACTCCCGAATGAACAATTATACGTTGGACGTGGCTGACGCGTTTCTAAAAACTGCCGCCCCCCAAAGCACTCGTCGTCACCTCCGGGTCTGGCAACACCAAAAATCGGTTAAGTACAGATGAGCCGGAAACTGCCACTGTCGCGTGAGTCATGCATCTCCGGGATGGGATCCCCCAGCGAGCCTGTGCATTCGAGCCCGTCGTTTCACATGAACAAACGCTTGTCGGGTTCGATGAGCACGTATCAGCAGTACAACGGTATTACACACCACTCTGATGTGAATTTATCCTGTTACCGGCAGTGGGCCTTGCCTGTGAACCAAAGGGCTTCAAGACCAGCGATGAAGCATCTGCTTACCCGGCACAACGTTCCGTTGACAAGTACATGCCCAGCTGATGGAATTTCAGGTCATTTTCTGCCGGAGAATTTGTCCCTCGTACAACCTCCGGTATGAACTCCGACGCCATGCGGTTTGCGATCGAGTCGTCACTTCGACGGTTTACACTTTGATCAGGTTAAATCATGCAGAATCAGCACTTGACAATCGAAACTCTTGAAGGCGTCCTGGTTGTTCATGTCCTTGACCGATGCCTGTCGGGACGTGCTCAAAGTCCCCAACTCTGGAATTCGATCAGTGAGCTCACAACTCAGCAGACAGGTTTTCGGCTGGTCCTTGATTTGTCACAGGTTACATTCCTTCCCAGTGTCGGAATCAGCGAACTGATTCAGTTGATTCGGACATGTCGCAGTGCGCGGGGACAGTTGGCCTTGTGCTGCCTGTGTCCATCCATTCTGGAAGCACTGCAACTTCTGCGACTTGATCGCCAGATTCCACTCTTCGAAACAGTTCATGACGCCATCGTTGGTGTGGGCGGTACCATTTAACGACCAGCTCACTCGATTCTGACAGTCACATTCTCACAGAATCACCTTGCGGTTCGACATTTTTCTCCTCGATTCCCTGTGACTACCCAGGGGTCGTCGACAAGGATCATGGTTCGCTCGACCAATAACATCTGGAATGCCCCAACATGAGCCTGAAGGCCGTCACTCAGATTCCGGGAGATACCGGACTATCAGAACTTATTCGCACTCACAGACGGCGTTTGAACTATGGCGATGTCATGCTGGAGCAAAGTCGCAAACACGGCGACATTGTGCGATTGCCAGTGCCAGGTGTTCCCAAAATCCTGCTGTCGCACCCCGATGATGTGCAGGATGTGCTTGCCGCCAAGGCGCAATACTTCGGACTCTTCGCACAGAATCTGCTGAAAGCACTATTCCCGTGGGGACTGGTTGCCACTGAAGGCCAGATTCACGATGAAAACCGTGCTCTGATGCTGATGGCCATGCGAAAAATGCAGTCGCGGATCAATGTGAATGATTCGCTTGCCCGCTGTCGGCAGATTGTGTCCGCCTTCAGGGACGGGCAAATCATCGATCTGTATCAGGTTGCTCGTGATCTTACCTACGCAACAGCTGTTGGTTTTCTTTTTCCTCCGGCAGTCCGAGCTGAGATTCTCTCCGGGTTGCACCATGAGGAATTTCTGCAGGTCATCTCACGCACTAATTGCTATTTTCTGGGACTCCCCAGACCCCTGAAACTGATCAGTCTGCTCACCACAATTCTGCCCATCCTGAAAGTAAAAAAGCTCCAGCACAGAATGCGCAGTCAACTGCAGAAAATCGTGGATGAATTCCGTCCGGATTTCGAACAGGCTCCCTTCCGCGACGTCCTGTCCCTCCTCGTCGATGGTTCGGAAATTGGCGGTTCCATGAACGTCGCATTTCTGGTGGACAACATCATCGCACTGCTGCTGGCTGGCTACGAAACCACCGCGAACACACTCGCATGGGCGCTCTGGGAGGCTTCGCGCCAACCCACACTTCAGGATAGCATCGCCGGCGAAGGACAGCAGTTGGCAGACAACCCGGACGAGGGCCCGATCTGGATGAACCGTGCCCTCTGGACAGACGCCGCACTGCGGGAATCGGAGCGACTTTATCCGTCGGTCTGGAATCTCGCCCGCCAGACGCTTTCCGAGTATCAGATTCGTGGATACCTGCTGCCCAAAGGAACGCCAGTCTATGTCAGCCAGTGGGTCACACATCGGGACCCTCGATGGTTTCCAGATCCCGAATCCTTCATCGCGTCTCGATGGATCGAGGATCGTCACCGTTCGGCGACGCCACCCACCTGCGGAGGGGCGTCTGCCCAACGGCCAACGTTCTCCTTCTTCCCGTTCGGAGGCGGAAAGCGGTTCTGCATCGGCAGGAATGTCTTCGACCTCGAAGCGTCGATTCTGCTCGCCTCATTCCTTTCAGAACTAAAGCTGACCCCCGTCTCGAAGGTCAAGGTCCGACCACGTTTCCTCGTGACTATGCAGCCGGACTCGCCAATGCTGGTCCGGGTGCAGCGACACTGACCCTGTCTGCTGATAATTCCCGCGGGAAATTCAACTTTCCACGGTTTCAGGCGAGACTACGTTCCTGAGCGATGTAACCGGAAAAAGCACGTTCGATCTGCGATTGATTCAGACCAAAGTCCCCCAGAGCATAACGGTGGCGGCCGTGGCGCCCCTGCGGATTCTCCGTCAGCCATGCTTGTGCAGCTTGCTCCACGTCTGCGTCCCAGTTCAGACCGAATCGCTCGTAAATGTCGCGAAGAACTCCCACGGGATTCTTCAGCAGCGACTGGTAGTGCAAATGGATGACTCGATCAGAATACTGCTGTCCGGCCACCAAACCGTCCTCTGCAAATCCCTTCAGCGTATGCAGAGTATCCCGGCCAACCGCCACCGGATCCACATAGTCACTGTCCAGCGAACGCAACGCCATCATTAAACTGCAGTTGGACGCCACGATGTCACTGATGTCGCGATAAGTCTGGATGAACAGTGCCTCCGGAACAAGTCGGGCCAGTGTCCCCAGTCGCGGCGCGTGCAGCGGACATTTCAGCACCCAGTGGCGGTCCTCGGCGGCTGATTGCAGCGACCGCAGTGTCCCGAGGTAGTGCTGATAAACACGGATCCACGTCTGCTCAGTTTGACCGTCCAGCCACGAGACGTAGTCGTCCACCTCCCACTGCAATGGATAAGCCCACGACACCATCGAATTCATCAGTAACCAGTAACATTCTTCAGGCCCAGTTGGATCCAGCGCGTGAATTGATCGTACGCTGGGAAGCAGACGATGCAGCGTGGACACCATGTACTTCGCCCGGGCACGACGTACGTCCACAGCGAAGGATCGACGACCTGCCTCGGGAATGCGAACCGGAAAAACGGACTCCCACATCATCAACGGCCTTGATCGCCGATCCGCTGACAGCAATTTGTGCAGCAGTGTCGTCCCCGTCCGAGGTAACCCAAGAATATAAATCGGCGTTCGACCGATAACCGCAGTGGTTCCAAGTTGCGGACTGGCCGCCCCCCAGATCTCTTCCATACTGAGTCGACTCACCAGGCCCCGCAGCAACTGGGCCCCAATTGATCTGCGCCCAAGTGCATTCATTCCGTGTCGCCGACGGCTGCCTTGAATCAACAGGTCCAGCGGTTCCCGAAATGAATCGTCCAGAAACTCCGATCGCCCCGTAATCTTCAGGGCCCGCTCTTCAAGCCAGTCTCGACTCAGTCGATCCCTGACTCGGAAGCTCTCAGCAACGGCGAGTGCCGTCCTGCTGAGTCGATAAAACAAATTGCGCGAGAACTGGGGATTTGCTGACATGAGTTTGGTTTTCCCGATTACCGCTGCGTCGACTGAGAATTGCCCGAGACCGACCGCTCAACGTCACGTTTTTCCGCACTGTCCGCGGTCGCCTCGACATAAATATCCACCTGCTGCCCCACAGCCGCACCAAAATCTGACGGAGCAACCGAGTAAATCACCTGCTGTACCCGAGTATCAATTCGTTCCCGCTGGCCCCCGGAGAGACTAAGCTTTGGAACCACAATCGGCTCCCGTTTGACGAACGTAAGAGCGATCAAACGCTGTGCATTTCCCCGCACAGACGCCCACGCCCGCGCGGTCTCTGAAAATCGCGGAATGTCCGTCTCGTCAATCTCCACACGAATATGCAGCGGATCGATGACCCCCAACACCAGCAGCGGTTGGCTCAACGTCGCCGCCGGAAGAAACTCGCCGGGGTGCACATGCACCTGCAGGACAGTAAAGGCCCCCGGAGCCCGAATCGTGTACTGGCTTAACATCGCTTCCGCGCGCTGCAGCGACGACTTCGACTGCACGATGGCCGCTTGCTGCACAGCCACCGTCGGCACACTCTCATCACCCTGAATCTGTTTCAGCTCCGCGTTCATCTCCCGCAGCGCCGCCTGTGCTCGCGCCTGGCGAGACCTCTCGGTTTCCCGATTCAGCAGCTTCAACTCTGCCTCCTCGTCTGACACCGCCCCCTTCACCTGCAATGCCCGCGTTCGCTCAAGTTCCTGCTCGGCAAAGGCCAGTGATGCTTCCGAAAACTGCAGCTCCGCAACCGCCGTATCCACTCGCGCCTTACGGATTTCAATCTGTGACAGCAACTCCTGCAGCCGCGCTTCCTCGCCCAGCAGGTGCGCCCGAGCCACTTCCACCTCAGCCTTCGCAACCCGATCGTCCAGCTGAATCAGCGGGTCACCGGCAGAGACCTTGTCGCCGGACTTTACATGCACCGCAGCCACCACCCCCGAAAGCGGGGCCCCGACAGCGACCGCTTCGCCCGCCGGCTCAACCACCCCCATGCCACACACATAGTCACGCGCTGTCGTGAGGTTGCTATCAATGGCCTGAGGAGCCACCGGCGGACTGTATGTCACAGTTCCCGTAGGCTGTTTCGGCGTGTTTTTCCAGATCAGCACCAGTCCGCCTGAAAGCATCACTGTCCCCAGCAGAAGTGTGCCCAGCGAAAGCAATGGTCTTGATGAAAACATCATGAATGCATCTGCTCCCCAGGTAACCGTATGGACTCAATCCGACCGTCCAGCAATGAAACGGTGCGATCCGCATACGAAAAAATCCGATTGTCATGCGTGACAATAATCACCGCTCGCTCAGGTGATGTCGCAATCTCTGTCAGCAAGTCCATCACTGCAAGTCCGGATTGAGCATCCAGCGACGCCGTCGGCTCGTCACAGATCAGAATCCGCGGATCGTGTACCAGTGAGCGGGCAATCGCCACTCGCTGCTGCTGCCCCCCGGACAACTGCTGCGGACTATGCGACAAATATCTCCCCATCCCCAGCCTGATCAGGATTTCACCAGCTGTTTTCAGAGCCACGGAAAAGGGCACACCCTGCACAATCAGGGGGACCGCGGCATTTTCCACAACAGTCAACGCCGGAATCAGGTTGAACTGCTGAAAGACAAAGCCGACATAGCGCGAACGAAACTCCACCAGTGCCCTCGGACTCAACCCCTGCAGGTCCTCGCCAAGCACACAAACCTGGCCTGACGTCGGTGTCAACAGTCCCGCAATCAGCGACACCAGAGTCGTCTTGCCGCAACCACTTGGGCCGACAAGAAAGGTTCGCTGGCCACACTGAATTTCCAGATCAATCCCATGCAGCACACGAGCCTGCGCAGCACCAGTTCCGAAGTCTTTCACCACGCCGCGACAGATGACTGCCGCCGCGTTCGAGCCGGCCACCTTCACGTCCTCAACGGATTGCGATTCCTGTTCCAGCATGCGCTCACTATCCACGAAAGACAACACCGGGCTCGACCTTCAGGACTCGACGCATCGCCAGAAACGCCGACATCAGAATGATCGAAATTGCCACAACACCCGATGAAAGGGCAATCTGCCAGGGCAGATAGAAGCCTCGAAAATTCCCGATCCGTGATGCGTACTCAAAAAACAGCGCCGCCAATCCCAAACCAATGCCATACCCGACCGCACCCGCAACCGCAGCCTGCAGTAACACCATCCCTAACAGCGTTCGATTTGTTGTCCCGATCGCCTTTAACACGGCGAAATATCGTAGATTCTCCACCACAAACAAATTGAACAGCAGTGCCACAATGCAGAATCCCACCAGCACACCCAGCAGAATCACAGTCCCAATCGATACTGGTATCCCCGTGTACAAAAAAACAAACCGAATCATCTTCCATGAAAACTCCGTCGACGTCAGGGCCAGTAAACCCGTCGCCTCCGTGATGCGCCCCGCAACCTCGCTGCCGGAAAGTCCAGCGGCCGGCTGAACCAGAATAAACGACATCTGATGACGACCATTGTTCGTGTAAGACAGTGCCTGCGAGTACCGGGTGTAAAATGAAACGCCGCTAGTGAACTTTGGCGAATCCACCACAATCGCCCGCAGGACCGCCCGACGGTCGTTCAGTTCCAACTCCTGCCCCAATCGAAAGGGCTCACCAGGCCAGATCCTGGAATAACCGTCTCGCCCAATCGCCACGGCATCCGATTGCCGCAGCGATTCAGCATTGCCCATCACAAATTCCGACGGAATTCCAATCAACGAATTGTCGTCCGCACCAATCAGCATCGACGATTCCAGATTGCCATCAACCGTCCTGACAGTCACACCTGCTTTGAACAACGGAACGGCCCACTTCACCCCCGAGACTCCGCGGACCCGCACAAGTTCAATATCCCGCATCGCAAAGATCGTGTCCAGATTCTTCAACCCCGGATCCATCACCCAGATCCCGGCTTCCGGAATGTCGCGGATCACCGCCCCGGCTCGGTCCAGCATCCCCAGAAACACAGCCACCTGCTGGTTGATCAGCAGAATCGAAATCGCCACTCCAAGTATCAGACCAAAGTATTTCACTCGGTCGTAAAACAACATTCGCAAAGCGATCTGCCACATGATTTCTGCCGCCCCCCACACCGGAATCAGCCGGCTCGCTACCACTGTTCAGGCCCGATTACCTGATCAGTTGTGTCGTTCGCCACCGCCCCCCAAGGTCGCTGTCCCGAACGCATTCAACGCAAGCCGCCACATCCCGACGGATCTGCTCCACAAGGTCGACAACCGAACCAAAGGTTCGTGATGGCCGAAGCTCCGACAACAGATCCACAGCCAGCTGCTGCCCGTACAAATCACCAGAGTACCCCACGATGTGACACTCCACCTTATCCCGCTGATCTGCAAACGTCGGATTCGGGCCGAGATTTACTGCGACGGGATACCACTGATCCGTTATGTGCGTCATCCCGGCATACACGCCGTGCGCCGGAATCAGGGTGCCAATCTCCCCCAGATTCGCCGTCGGAAATCCCAGTGTCCGCCCCCGCTCCGCCCCGTGCTGAACCACGCCCCGCAGGCGATACGGATGCCCCAGCAGTTCCGTCGCCAGCCTCAGCATTCCACGCCCCAACAACTCCCGAATCCGACTGGACGAAATCATCTCCCCCGAATCAACAACAACGGAGGCTTCCTGAAACTGCATTCCGGCAGCATCACACAAGGCCCTCAGCAGTCGTACATCGCCCGCTCGATTCCGCCCAAAATGAAAATTGGGCCCCTCCACAATCCCACGCGCTCGAAACTGTCGGCAAAGAATCCGCTCAAAAAACTCCTCCGCCGTCATCTGCAGCAGTTCCGCAGTCACCGGCAGCACCGCCACGTCGTCCACCCCGGCCCATCGCAGCAACTGCAACCGATCCTCCAGTGTCGTCAGCAACGGAGGCGCAGAACCGGGCCGCAACACAGTGATGGGATGCCGGTCAAACGTCACCGCCACCGCAGCCGCGCCCAGCCGACGAGACAACTGCCGTAACTCCGCCAGCATCGCCCCATGACCACGATGCACCCCGTCAAAGTTGCCAATCGCAACACAGACTTCCTGAGACATCCCGGGTACTACGAGTTCAGTCATCGCGAGCGTTTACCGTCATTCAGCATGCAAAACAGAAACATCACAGCACAATGACCCCGGCAGCCCGCGGCAGTGAACGCCTGACCGCGGCCAACTCTGGAACGTGCCAATGCTTGTCCAGCCTGATGGTACAGGATTCACCGGCCTGCAGCAAAGCCCGACCAGACAGGCTCAGATTCAACGCGACACCCGCTGCGCGATTCCTGCCATTCTCCCCCAGGAACTCTCCCCCTCTGCGACCGTCCCACGTCGCCACCCAAAACCGCTCCACAGACCCGCGATTACCAGTTTCGAAAAGTCAATTCCGCAATCAGAGAATCAGCACCAGCCCCAGCGATTCTGCTTCACACCGCCACTCGATGCGATCTCAACCACGCACACAACTCCGCTTCGCTTTGAATCGAAACCCGACCCGCCACATGTTTTCTGGTTGTCACCAGACAGGTCGTCCGCTAAGGTCTGAGTCCGACAGACGTCGGATGCCCGTCTGCCGCAGACACACAATCTCGATCGCAGGGCTGCGTCTGTCGTCCCACAACATGTCGCTGGCCCCGCCAGGCTTCCCTCGGTTGTCATTCCTTCCGGCCGATACACTCCATCGTTCATTCCCTCCGCACAATCATCGTCGGTCATTAATCGCTGTCCGCAGGAACCGCTGTCCCGCGGAATACAACCGGGCGACCCAAGTGATCCGACAGTATACTTTCACGCTGGCTGCCCCCAATGATCATTCCACCTCCTCGCCTCGCCCCAGTGCTGCCGCTGTTGCTGGTGTTCCCTGCCCTCGCACTGCTGTCTGTTCCGACGTCAGCTATGGACGAGCCACCCGGTGCAGATAGCGCCTCCATCAGCCCGGATGATCTCGCCTTTTTTGAAAACCGTATTCGTCCGGTGCTGGTACAGCACTGCTATGAATGCCACGCCGCAGATGCCAGCATCGTTCGCGGTGGACTGCTGCTCGACAGCCGCGCCGCGCTGATGCGGGGTGGAGACAGCGGCCCGGGGATTGTTCCGGAAAAGCCGGACGAAAGCCTGCTGATTCAGGCCCTGCGATATGAAGGTCACCAGATGCCCCCGGACGGACAACTTCCTCAGCCCGTCATTGCGGACTTCGAAGAATGGGTCCGCCGCGGCGCGCCCGATCCCCGCATGGAAGTGCGCTCGGCGAAACTGCAGCCGGTGGACTGGGAAGCCGCCCGAAAGCACTGGGCCTTCCAGCCAATCGTCAGGCCAACCCCGCCGGAATCCCTTCCCGAGGGCTGGGTCCGGAATGACATCGATCGATTCGTCCTTGCCGAACTGCAGCGGCACAACATGCAGCCGGCACCCAAAGCCGACAAACTCACGCTGCTGCGACGAGCCCACTTTGATCTCCTCGGCCTGCCCCCGCGCCCCGCAGATGTGCAGGCGTTTCTTGCGGATGAATCCCCCGAGGCCTTTGATCGTGTGATCGATCGCCTGCTGGCCTCACCACATTATGGCGAACGCTGGGGACGACACTGGCTGGACCTCGTTCGCTACGCCACCACCAACGGTGCCGACGAAAACCATGCTCTGCCCAATGCGTGGCGTTATCGCGACTGGGTCGTCCGCATGCTGAATCAGGATCTGCCCTTTGATCAGTTTCTGATTCAGCAACTGGCCGGTGACCTGCTGCCCGCACCTGCTGATGAACTGGCCGCCGGAGAGTTACTGACAGCCACGGGCCTGCTGGTCATCGGCCCCAAAATGCTGGCCGAACAGGACAAGGACAAAATGGTCATCGATATTGTCGATGAGCAGCTGGATACCATCAGCAGAACCATGCTGGGTTTGACGATCGGCTGTGCCCGTTGCCACGACCACAAGTTCGATCCCATTGCCGCCCGGGACTATTACGCGCTCGCCGGAATCTTCTACAGCACCCAGTCCATGCAGAATCGTGATTTCGTTTCCCAATGGCTGGAACGTCCACTGCCGTCTGCCGCCATCACCGCTCGCCGTTCCGAACATCAGCAGAAGATTGAGGCCGCTCGCGCCGCACTCGCCGCTCTCAAAAGCCCCGCAGACGATGCAGCCATTGCCACGGCCCGCAAAGCCCTCGAACAACTGGAAAATGAGCTGCCGCAGTTTGAGATGGTCATGGCAGCCGACGAGGCAGAACCCACAAATCTCCCGGTACATCTCCGCGGCAATCACCTGAAGCCCGGGCCCGAAAAAATTCCCCGCGGTATGCCAAAGATTCTTACGGAGGTCGCTCCTGCCAGCGAAATCCCGCCGGACAACAGCGGCCGGCTGGAATTTGCCCGCTGGCTCGTCTCCCCCCAGCAACCACTCACAACCCGAGTCATGGCCAATCGCATCTGGATGTGGCACTTCGGCAAGCCACTCATGCGCAGCCCGTCCAACTGGGGCCTGCAGGCTGAACCTCCGTCTCACCCCGAACTGCTCGACTGGCTTGCTGCCGAACTGCCTCGCAACGGCTGGTCCCTGAAGGCCCTGCATCGGACCATCCTGCAGTCTGCCACATGGCAGATGTCCAGCAATTCCCGCAGCGATTACGCTGAACTTGATCCGGAAAACCGCCGACTCTGGAGGCAAAACCGCAGACGACTCGAAGCGGAAGCCGTACGCGATTCCATCCTGATGGTCGGAGGTGGACTCGATCTGACACTCGGTGGCATCGCCGACAACGTGGACTCACACCGTCGCGCCATCTACCTGCCAGTCGATCGCAGTGCCCTCTACGAAATGTTTTCCACGTTCGATTACGTCGAAACCGGAAATCATCTGGAACTGCGACCTGTCACCACAGTCCCCAATCAGGCCCTGTTCCTGATGAACAGCCCACTGGTGCATGAGCAGGCGCGGCGGCTGATCTCGGACTTGCCAACCCGTGACCCCATGCAGCCACTCAGTGATGCCGGCCCCGTGGTCAACACGCTGGTCGAACGCCTGTATGGTCGTCAGGCGGGAACTGAAGAATGCAGCACCGCGCTGGAATTCATCGCCGCTGCTGAACTCACCATGACTCACATCCCCGACCCGAACGAGCGTCGACAACAGGCATGGGCCGCACTGGCTCGAACGCTGATGGCCGGAAATGAGTTTCTGTATGTCCCCTGAGCCACCTGTGCCCCGGGGCACTGGCACGTGGCACGTGGCACTGGCATCCGCTGAACATTCATTTCAGACGCAACAGCAGACTTCGAATCTCCGCCACCGGAGTTGCCATCGCGGGATCCTCCCCGTACAGCTGCAAGGCGGCTTCCAGGGCTCTGACGATGTCTTCTCTTGGTTCCTGATTCGCCAGTTTCAACTCTGACGTGCGAATCAGTTCACGCAACAGCATCGTGCGCCCTTCCAGAGACGGCACGCGCTCCCATTCCTCCAAAGTCTCCTCCAGAAACGTGGTCAGAAATCCATCCGGCTGCAACTGCTGCTGAATCGACAGCACCGAACGCAACTCCACCCGCGCTCGCTCCGCTTCCCCGGCCGCCCAGGCAGCAAAGGCCCTGCGTGTCACACGCCGGATTTCCGATTCGGCGTCGTGGCTGCCCTCGGGACTCACTTTCAATCCCCGGGTAAACTCAAAGTCGTCCGCACGGTTGATGAGCCGCTGAATCTCGGCCGCCCGCTCGGGCATCTGCTGCTCCTTCAACAACGGAGACAGCAGGTCATCCCGAACCCGCAACCACTCCCCACTGGCCGGCCGCTCCAACGCTGCCTGCGCCTGCTGCCACTGCTGCTCCGGAGTTGCCACGCCACGCCGATTCATCCAGACAGCAAACACCACCAACAGGACCAGCAGGCTGACCAGCACCAGCGTGTTGTCAAAAAACACGGCGAGGACGGAACGAGCCTGCCCGGCAGAAACTTCCGCCCGCAACAGGTTTCTGACCGTCGTCGCCGTGCCCTCCGCATTCCCGGCGTCCTCGCGAACAGATTCCAGTGAGACCGTGGCACCGGGCACCGGCCGCTCCACCGTCTCCGATTCCATCTGCGCGGCCGTAAACTCCAGTCGCGAACGAATCTGCTCCAGTCGCTTCATCACCACCAGTGCGTCAGGCAATCGCTTCGAGGGATCCTTTTCCAGTAGCTGACAGACCAGATCTTCCAGCATCACGGGAACGCCCGGCGCATACCGCGACGGCTTATCAAACTGAGCAAACTGATGCTTCTGCAGAATGTCGGCCGCCGTCGTGCCGGTGAAGGGCGGACGGCCCGTGAGCATCACATACATCACAGCTCCCAGTGAATACAGGTCGCTGCGACGAGTCACTCGCTGGCCGCGAGCCTGCTCCGGCGACATGTACTCCGCCGTTCCGACAACACCTCCCGTGCGTGTCAGACGTGATGAGGCAAACAGACTGGCAACACCAAAATCCGCCAGCTTCAACACGCGATCGCTGGTCAGCATCAGATTGCTTGGCTTCAGATCCCGATGAATGATCCCGGCATCGTGGGCAGCTTTCAGAGCCGCGGCGATCTGCAGACTCAGGTCCAGCACTTCATTCCACGGAAGCCTGCGACGCGCCATGATTTCCGCTGTCAGCGTCACTCCGTCGACATACTCCATCGCATAGTACAGCGTTCCATCCTCACCTTCCCCATCCTGAAACAGTTGCACGATGTGGCGGTTGGACAATTGCCGGAGGACCGCAATTTCCCGACTGAATCGCTCAACAAATCCATCCTCCCGCGCCAGTGACGCAGGCAGCACCTTGACCGCGGCCTGCTGCCCGGTCGTTTCATGCACGCCAAGGTACACATTACCCATCCCGCCAGCGCCGATTCGACGCTCGATCCGATAAGGCCCCAGACGCTCCGGATTCACCAGCCATTCTCCCGAACTGGACAGAGGAACTGTCATGGACCAACCCACACAACGCAGGTGGCATGCGCTTACGACGACTGCTGCCAACGGTCATTCACGGCTACCCGGGAAGGTCTTGACGGAGATCAGCCGAGCAGCGCGGCACGGCATCGCGACCGCCCCGACAGCGAGACTGAGCAGCCATGAGGAAGCGCGGCACAGCCCTGAATTCCCGCGGCAGTGTACGTCGACGAGCGTGACATCACAAATCCCGACAGCGTCCACATCGTTTGTGCCAGGGGATCTTGAGTACGACGTTCGACCAGCACCTGATCGGGTTTCGCTGCAACGACACCTGCGTCCCCAGTTTTCCCCGGGGCCACCCCGGATCAAAGCGCTCAACGCAAATCAAGCCAAACAGCTTGCTGCCTCACCATTTTTCCGCGATACACCATCCCCGGGGCTCGTGCTCGTGCTCCGAGTGTCAGCATCCTCCCTCAAACTCAGACTTGCAGCCTCAATTCCCAGCCGAAAAACTCCTCGGTTGCGATTGAATTGCGAAGCAGTGCTGTATGTGGCCTCAACAATCCACGACGACAAGGCGACGGGCCGCTTCAAGAGGGGTTAGATTTGCTGGTCCACTGCTGTGGGCCAATTTCAAGACCGGTCTCCGGGCGGGGAACGCTCACACATGCCGTCGCGTTGCGACTCGGAAACTCCGTACTGTCGCGTAACCTCGGATTGGCATCCGAGGCTATCACATGACGTCGCGTTGCGACTCGGAAACTCGCTCATTTCGGTGCGATTGAATTGCGAAGCAATGCCATGCAACAGCCTCGGACGCCAGTCCGAGGTACGGTCCAATAGAGACGTCGGAGTTGCGAAGCAACGGCATACGTGCCCGTCATTGTGCGATCACAACAATTCGGATCGCCATATCGTGCACGAGCGTTCGGCCAACCAACGTGTTGAACGGGGCGACGGGAAATCCGGGTGGGCAGGCTCGTGTCGCCCCGTTGGGGCTTTGTGCGGTTCACACGCTGCATTCCATGGGCTGACGCCCATGGCCACATCCTGTCGCCACTCCGCGGCTGAATCGCAAAACGCGTGGCTTGCGGGCCCGCCAACTCGGGCCCAGCCATCCTCGTGCTCGGAGTGTCAGCATCCTCCCTCAAGCTCAGACTTGCAACCTCAATTCCCAGCCGAAAAACTCCTCGGTTGCGATTGAATTGCGAAGCAGTGCTGTATGTGGCCTCAACAATCCACGACGACAAGGCGACGGGCCGCTTCAAG
>CAIYBH010000454.1 GCA_903924405.1 uncultured Planctomycetaceae bacterium
CAGTCCCTCATAGGCTTCCGCCAGACGCTCATGTGCTACAATTCTCAAATCTTCGTCAGCCAGAGCTTTCTCAAAGTCCGCAACTGCCTTCAGCCATTCCTTCTGACGCAGATAAATCTTCCCCCGCGTGTCAAACACTCGTGGCTGATCCGGCAGAAACGCAATCGCCTGATTGACCATCGCAAGAGCCTGCTCGAGGTTTCCATCCGGTTGCTCGCAGATCGCGTCCGCAAGATTGTTCAAGAGTCCCGGCATTCCGGGACTGTGAGTCGCCGTGAGGGCGAAATGCTGCATGGCGGACTCGATATTCGGAGGAGTCGCTGACATCGCACGCGTCCCCAGAATAAAGTGGATCAACCCCGGAGACACACCTGCATTTAAGGCCGTCTGCAACTGCTGATCCAGCAACGCGTCACTCACATCCCGCAGCCCGGCCAGAGCCACCAATTCGTCGGTCACTTCCGTGCTTTCCGGGGAAATCTCCATGGCCTTAGCAATGCAGTCGATGGCAATCGCCAGATCCTCGGAAGACCTGGCCGACAGCAACCGCAGGCGACTGCTGTGCGCCACATAAACTTCCACCAGCAACGGCCGCAGGGATTCCACTAACTCAGGGTACTTGGTCGCCACTTCATTGATCTGCCGCACCGCGTCTGACTCTTTCTGAGCCAATACCAGCGCCCGAATCACCTGCACCAATCGCTCTGAGGAAAATTCCTGCGAGGCATTTCGCTGGCGCATCACGGTCACTGCCGTTTCAGCCGCGGTCCGGGCTTCCGCCGTATTCCCTAACTCCTTTTCCACAACCGCCAGTGAGTACCAGGCTTCGGCTGGTGCCCCACCAACGCGGCCTGTCAGCAATCGCAACTGCGTCTGGGCGTCCAGCCACTGCTCACGCAGCATGTGAAAGGTCGCAAATCGAAACAACGCCAGCCCGTTCTCCGGCTGACGCTGCAGGATCCACGCCAGACTGAATTCCAGCGTCTTATCCGCCGCCTCGTCCTTCACAGGGTTCCGCACAATTGCAGCAAACTGCTTCTCACTCAACCACTCAATTGCCGGGACGTACTCAAACCGATTGCCCAGCTCTGCCGCCAACTGCTCAGCTTCCGCAGTTCGCCCCATCCGATCCAGCACCTGCACGCGATTCATCTGCACACCAGCATCGTCCGGCACCAGCGAGGCAAGTTTCCGCGTGAGAAATTCCGCACGCTCGAGATCAGACTGAGCCCACGCGGAGGATAGCCGGCTGCGAGTCGCCGCTTCCAGCTCCCGCGGTCCCGGAGCAAATCGCAACTCCATCGCGATCGGCACTAGTAGTCCCACGATCGCGGGAATCGCACGAATGGCGACTCCAGCCTGCCGAGTCTGCAGGTAGCGGTACAAAAATACGCTGCTTTGAACGACCCAGAAAATCGGATTGATGTAGCTCAGCCCGGTCGGCACCTTACGCCGATCTTCTGAACTCAACGAAACCGAACTCTCCCTCACCTGCATCAGCGCGGAAAAACTCCGGGAAACTCCCGTGCTGAATTTCTCCAGCTTGCGCTTTTTCGGGTCCCACCATTTCCGGAAGGCTTTTCGAAGTGCAGGAATACGAAAACTGAATTTCTTTCGACGGCTCATCACACACCTCGCCCCCGTCGCAGTTCCCTCTCAGCCGCGTCCGGCCCCACCAGGCAATCCGCGACCACTTCTTCAGCCATGCCAGCCTCCCACAACAGGCAGCACAATTCCGTCGTCTCCATCCACTCAGACCAGTGCGTCGCGTCAGGTGACAACGACGCCTGCTCCACTCGCGGCGATCGCAAAAATCCTGGCAACACCCAGGCCGGTAACACAGTCAGCGCCGCCAGAATTACAGCCCCCAGCAGCATGAGTCGCTCTCGAGACGGCAGGGACCGCCACGATTGCCCCAGACTCCCCACTTCGTCCCCACTCTCGCGCCCACTGCGCGATCGGCGACTTCGCCCCGACTCGACCGGAATTTCCACCCGACGCTGTCCAAAGGCCCAGTTCCAGGCGAGGACCAGGACATTGATCTTCTGATGCTTTCGAGGATCATCCGAGACAATATCAAAGACAAACAGGATCAACTTGTCGGTACTCAACAGGAACGGTATCGCCAGCAGCATGGCCGCATAACCGACCAAATCATGCTTCCACCCACTTGTCAAATCCTGCTGAAACTGGATCTGAGCCACAGCAATCGTCAGCACTCGACACACATTCATCAACAAGGCCCAGAACACCCCCGTACCGACCAGCAACAAGGTCCGAACCACCGGGTAACTTCGGGAAATCCCGATGAACGAGGCGATAAACATCAGTGTGAACAGCGATTGCACGCCTGAACATGCCTCTGCCACCATCAGGGCCGTTCCTTCCGCGGGCTGGATAATATTTCCCTGCAGAATGTGATCGTAATTCAGGGTGTTCAGGAAATCCGACGAAACCTGCGTCGTCAATTCCTGCAACCATTGCACCGCCTCCTTGTCGTAGTTCAGCGGCGGCCGCACGACCAACAACATCGGCAGCAGCAGGTACAACAGCGAACGGCCCGTTTCCACCTCAGTAAAACAGTCCAGAATCAACCCAAGCAGCACCATAAATCCAATAAAACAGACCCACGGCGATCCAGTCACCAGTCCGTACAGCACCGCCAGCTCGCCAACCACAAATCCAGTCGCACGCAATCCCCTACGCAGGCGAGTCCCCCGCAACTCTGGCTGCTGCTTCCCCCGCGCCAGCACAAACCACACTGTGGTCGCAATCGCGAACGGGTAAAACTGGTAGTAATCTCGCAGCCATAACTGGCCAAAATACGGAATCATTACCGGCAGGAAAAGAATCGCCGGGACCAGCAGACACCATGTCAGGGGACCGAAGTACTTATGACGTCCGACATCGTTCTCTGATTTTTCAACGTGAGTACTCATAGAAGCCTACCGACTGTCATGGCACGCGTCGTTTTAACATCTGATTCCGGCGACCTGCAGGAGCCTGACCGAACAGAAAAGGTCTAATCACGGCACCGTTCCTATCTTCCATCGACAGGGAAAATGATTTTACATACTGCCGACTTTTGTTGCCGATGAATGTCGCCCGAATTACGAAAAACATCCAAAAAGGCGCAATTCACGAATTTCACTCGCCACACAACCCATTTATCCCCCACAATCAGCCTTCCCCCCTCTCACCACTGGCAGGACCCTCCTCCCCCGTTTTCACCCGTTCCGCCAGACAACACGATCCCCTCCGTGCCCCTTCACTCCAGAAATCCATTGATCACACTGACGTCCCCAATAGTCAGCAGCATCAACTTCTGACAAAATCTCTCCCGGCTCACCTACACCCCGGCATCACAAAGCCGCGGCCCTGAGCCAGCCCATTCGCCGTTTTCTTCAGGAACGAATGCGATGTTTCAAAGACGACGCTTTCTTGCTCTCAGCCTCGCTGCGGGATCCCTCACTTCACCCCCGCTTCGCCAACTGCTGGCCAAAACAGGCGGCTCACATCCACCCACTCAGGATCTCTTGTCATGGATCATCGCGCAACGCGGCCATTGGGATCTCAACCTGTACCGCCAGTTGCTGGGTGCCGCAAACGAACCGAAAGAAGGTGACACAATCGTGGGTGTTGCTGCCCCCGATGCCGCCGCTCGCCTGCACGCCAGAAGTCTGCTCGCCGCCACCCGCCTGCAGGTGATTGATGAACATCCGCCTCACACCGATGCCCTCCTGTCATTCACCCAGTCCGTAATCGACGTGGAACAACAGCAGCGTCTCCACTCCTGGACGTTGGCCGAGCTGCAGCGTTTTCTGCTGTCCGCCCCCGAAGATGAACTCAAGACCGCCTGCCGGGGTTTGTCCAGCGATGTCATCGCCTGCGTCGTGCGACTCATGTCCAATGACGAACTCATCGCACTCGGCGCTCGACTGTTCCACCCACTCCCGGGATCTCAGATCGGCGCTCGCGGATATATGGGGGCTCGTGTGCAGCCCAATTCCCCCACCGACCATCCCGACGATATCCGCTGGCAGGTGTTCAATGCCTTCGCCTACGCTGTCGGCGATGTGCTCCTCGGCACAAATCCGGTTTCCAGCGAACCAGACTCCGTGGCCGCCGTTCAACGCACGCTGCAGGATGTCCTCGAAACCTTTGAAATTGCAGATGTCCTCCCACACTGCGTTCTCGCTCACATCGATGTGCAGGCTGAAGTCGAACAACTGCATCCGGGCACAACGGCCCTCTGGTTTCAGAGCATCGCAGGGAATGATGCGGCAAACGCCACCTTCGGCATCTCCGTCGACAGCATGCACAAACATGCCAGCTCCCGCACTGGAAAGTTCGGCCTTTATTTCGAAACCGGGCAGGGCGCCGATTTCACCAATGGACACGGCTTCGGTACAGACATGCTCATCTTCGAAGCACGCAAGTATGGCTTCGCCCGAGCCCTGACCTCAGTGGTCAGCAACGCACAAAAACAAGCCGGACAGTCCGAACTGCCGTGGGTACACCTCAATGATGTCGCAGGCTTTATTGGTCCTGAAGTCTTCAGGACTCGGGAACAACTTGTTCGCTGTTGTCTCGAAGACATCGCAATGGGCAAACTGCACGGTCTTACCATCGGCCTCGATATCTGCTCCACTCTGCATATGGATGTCTCTCTGGATGACCTCAGTTGGTGCATTGACCAGATCATGCCAGCCAACCCCGCCTACCTCATGGCCCTCCCCACTCGCATCGATCCCATGCTGGGATACCTGACAACCGGCTTTCAGGATCACGTCCACATCCGGGAGAAGTTCGGTTATCGAGTCAATGATCGGATGTGGGCGTTCTTCCAACAACTGGGGGTGATCGATGATGCTGGTCAGCCCACAGGGCACTTCGGTGATCCCGCCTGGGTTTATCTCCAGTACCAACGATGCCGCGGTGACCAGCGCGATGATTCCGCAATCCGCGCCGAGGCCCAAAGTCAGATGGCCGAAGTCCGGGGCCGCGGTGTCTTCCTCGCAGAAGGTTATGGCTCCCGCCCTTCACAACTGGCCCCATCTCTCAACTCACACATTCAATCCATCTATCAGGCGGCAAAGATCAGTATCTGGAAGGAACTGCAGCCCGCCTTCATCTCCTCAATCCCCGATGTCGTGCCTCTGCAGTCCCGCTCAGTGAACCGCACCGATTACATCCTGCACCCCGCGTCCGGAGAATCACTCGCCCCAGCCTCAATCACACGCATCCACGAACTCAGACTCACCCATGGCGAAGCGTACAACGTCCAGATCGTTGTTTCCGATGGCCTGAACGCCGTCGCAGTCATGAAGGAACAACAGCTGCAGTCGCTGATCATTGGTCTGCAGTCCGGTCTCGCCAACACAGGATTCCGCTGCGCTCCCGAAATACTCATGGTTGTCTCCGGACGTGTCCGCGCGGGCTATCGCATCGGCGAACAACTCTTCGCTGGCCGTCCGGAACACTGCGCGATCCTGCACGTCGTCGGTGAACGCCCCGGAACCGGCCACGACACCCTGTCCGTCTATATGACCCTCGCCCACGGCGACGTCTGGGGAACCACAGATGCCGTCGATCACAACATCACACGCGTCGTCTCCGGCATTGCCACCACGGCCCTCATCCCCGAAACTGCCGCCGCAGATGTCGTGCGACTGCTTTCCGAAATGAACCGCTGATCCAAGACAGCCTGCAGGAAAACACCAGTGCCATCGAGGTACAGTTTCTGCACAGACAGCACACTCCGTTCCCCATTTCATCGAACTCTCGTTCTGACTCCTGGAAAACTGAGAGTCCGCATTCCGCTGCTTCCCCGAGGAGCCCGCCAGTCATGATATCCCTGACCGTTCGCCTGCTGGAAAACAATACCGCAGCCCGACTGACTATCCGTCATGGAGTGATACAGTCGATACTGCCGCTGGAAATGTCCTCTGTCGAACGCGATCTGCTCCCGTGGGCCGCCCCCGGACTGTTCGATCTGCAGCTCAACGGGTTTCAGGGCATCTGGTTCAGCAGCGAATCGCTCACCGTAGACGATGTCGAATCTGTCATCACCGCCTTCGCTCGCCAGGGAATCACCGGCTGTTTACCCACACTGATCACCAATTCCAGTGAGGCCATTGAGCACGGACTGCACACAATTTTTCTGGCGACGCAGCGGTCCAATCTCGTGCGTGAGATGATTCGTGGATGTCATGTCGAGGGCCCGTGGATTTCCCCGGAAAATGGCCCCCGCGGTGCGCATCCCATCGCCCACGTCCGACACGCTGACCGCACCGAACTGCAACGCTGGCAAAAGGCCGCCGGCGGGCTGGTCAGACTCATCACGCTTGCCCCCGAGGTTCCCGGTACGCTGGACCTGATTCCCGATGCCGTGCGCCAGGGAATTACCATCGCCATCGGACACACCGCTGCCTCCGGTACGACCATTACCACCGCAATTGAACGAGGTGCCACACTCGGAACCCACCTCGGCAATGGCTGCGCCGGAATGCTCCCCCGCCACGACAATATCTTCTGGCCACAACTGGCTGATGACCGCCTGAACGTCAGCGTCATCGCCGACGGCTGGCACGTGCCGGCCCCGATGCTGAAGTGCATCCTGCGCTGCAAAACACCGGATCGCCTGATTCTCACATCCGACATCTCAGGCTTCGGTGGTTGTCCCCCGGGACGCTACATGACACCCGCCGTGGATGTCGAAGTCCTCCCCGATGGACGCATTGTCGTGGCCGGACAAACCCAATATCTCGCAGGTTCAGGAGCCACCACAGGCGAATGTGTCGTACGATTTCATCAGACCTGCGACGTTCCGCTGCAACTTGCCTGGGACATGGCTTCACTCCACCCCACCCGGCTCCTCGGACTGCCCACAGCGTCCATCGAGGAGGGCCAACCCGCATTTCTCACTATCTTTCGTACGGAACTCGATGAATCGGCCGACGCTCCGGATGGAAGACGCTTTGTCCCCGAGTCCGCCTTCATCCGCGGGATCCACGTCGACGCAGCCACCTGAACGTGTTTCCCGGAAGGCTTCCGGCAGTTCGCAGGCAAGCCCGTTTCCAGCGTTTTCCACTCCCGGCCACCTCCCGCAACAAACACCCCGACCTCACAGGAGGCTATGGCACGGACCATTCACCGGTCAGAGTCAGATCACGCACCTCAGCCCCCGTCTGATCGCTCCAGTGAAACAGTCCGAATACACGATCCGAGCCCGTCGCCAGTACCACCGTTCCGATCATCTGCCCATTCAACAGCAACTCCGCACGGTCCTCCGTCACGTTGATCTGCAGCTGATTCCAGTCGCTGGATCGCAATGGCAGTGCTGCCCCGCCCCCCACCGCTGAAGCCGCCGATATCTCAATCCGAGTGCCATGCAGCGCCGCCTCTCGCAAGCCGGACTCCGGCTCCAGAATCAAAACCTGCCCACCAATCACAGGATGCACCAGTCGCTGATCTCGCTCAAAGAAAAAGGAGTAACTCAACGCTCCTCGACGCGGTAACGGACGCAGATACTGCAGCAAACTGGCCCGCGGTAATCCGCCCCCCTTCGATTGTCGCACTCCCACCAGCTTCGCCTCCGATGATCGCCACGTCTCAGCACTCTCCAGCGGGGAATCCACCGTCGTCGCTCGCGGAAACCACGGCTCTCGCCAACCACTGAGTTCTCGCCCGCTGTCCAGCTGAACATCCAACGCAACCGGCGACTCATTCATCAGCTCCTCCAGTCGAATCCGCACGCCGGGTTCCGGTGGCATCCGCACCACCACCCACGGCGCAGCTCGGTCCGATATCTCCCGGGTCAACACTCGATGTCCCTCGACTTCTACCGTCAACTGCCGCTGTCGTCTCTGGATGCGATACCGACGCGGCTTGACCGATTCTGACGAAGGAGCCGAAATTTCTGAAAAAATCGCGGTTCTTGACCATGGAATCTCGTTGATTTCCGATGCCTCGCCCGCTCGCAAACTCTTCCCATCCGCAAACAAGACACCTGCGTATCCCAAAATTGGATACCGCCCCGCCACTGGCTCCACAGTACAGGTCATCGTAAAGTCGCCGGGCAAAGGGGCAGGCCAGCAAAGCCCGTCCGCCTGTGTCCCTGAAACCAACTGAACAGTGCCGTCCGCCGACTGTGTCCAGACTGCCGGCGGCAGGTGACCAGCCGCCGCTGCGGTGCTCAACCGCAGAGGAATCCAGTCGCGCAGTGGTGGCAGCGTTTCAGCCCCCACGTTGCCTTCCCCCGGGCCGCTCACAACGTGCTCCAGCAGCGACAACAGCGAACGACCACACTCGCGACTTCCGGAACTCCACCGGATCAGCCCCTCAGGCAACACCATCACCCCTCGCAACAGTCGGATCGCGTCCGCACGTAACGAAACACGGTCCGCGGCAACCTGCGCTATCGCCAGCACAGACCATGGCGAACTCATCCGCCGCGTCACACCTGTCTCAAACTGATCCGCCAGCGCACGCAGCCTGTCTGCGGCCTCCGCTTTGTCCTGAACAATCCACAGCAACGTGCGGAACATCTCACGATCCTCATCAACGTCAGCCCCCTCCGTCACCGGCAACCGCTTTTCAAGTTCCGACACCTGCTGCAACTCCATCGCCGCAAACACCAGCTCCAGCAGCGGTGAAACCACAATCTCCGATATCCCACCATTCCACGGCCGCCGGCCACTGCGAACGCCGCTTCGGTCACTCGGACATGGCGCTCCGGACCACCTGATCAGAGCCCCGTCCTGCGGAAACACCCAGGCGAGCCCCTGCTCCAGGACTGCCTGTGCGTCCACACGCGCCAGCCGCGACGCCGTTTCCCCGGCAGTCAGCGCTATCGCCAGCTCCTCTGCGGGATCCTCTTGCCACGGACCTGCTGTCACCTCCGGCAGACTTCCGGCAGAAACGCGTTCCCCGGGATTCAGCAGCCCTCGCAGATCACGTTCACGAAACTCTGCGGGCCAATCCCCCTGCAGAACCACCCCGCGAACCCGCGCTTCGGTACGAGCCCGATCGTGGACGATCCCGGGACGTGTGTCAAAGTTCGGGGGAATTGGGTAACGCAATAACTCCCGATCATTCACACTCAGAATGGCCAGCCCGTCACTCAGCTGAAGCCGCCCCGCATTCCAGCCATGCTGCAGAAACCCGGTCGGGATCTCATTCCCCGCAGGCAGCCGAGCGGTCTGTGGAAATTGCGCCACATCCGGGCCTGTCTCAGGAATCCAGTCAAGGTGCACTCCCCCGGTTTGCACCCAGAACACCAGCGGGCCCAGCGCTATGCCTGATTCCACCTCATTCGGCAGATACTCAAATTCCCAACGGAGCGTTTCACCGTTCTGCAAGGGTCGCAGATACTGCAACAACCCGAACTCAATATTCCTGACGCCCGCCTTCATTCGCCCCGTTCGCTCAACCAACTCTCCCCGACGACGACCACGAATCGTTCCAGCTTCCCACGACCAGTCCGTCCCTTTTCGGCCAGCTTGTCCATTGCTCGTCATGATGGATGTGGGCCCACCGCTGCTTCCGGAATTCAGGTCAATACGACAGGCCGGCTGTGATTGCTGCAGCCGACGACTGCTCCAGCCACGCAGATCACCAGCCTCTGCCAGCCGGACTTCCCGGGGAATCTGCACCGTACCGGACAATCGAAAATCGGACCATTGAGTACACCCCGCGCCCCCCAGTTCCAGAAAGACAAACGGAACCGTCGCCGTCTGGCCGTCACGAGGCCAGCGTTGAATCACCGCTCCATCCACAAGCAACTGCACCCAGTCGCCCTGAGCACTCACGCCCAGTCTTACCGGCACTCTCGACAACAAAGGCAACCCGGTACGCAAGCTGGGGCTGTGGTTTCCCCAGGGTTCCACACGCAGCATGTCCGCTCGCGACATCCCTGCCACTGTGATCCCATCAAATCCAATACCCCCTGGTGGTCCGCTGACAGCCACAGCGGAGCAGGACAGTTCGAAATCACCGGACATAGGCCAGGGAAAACAAAAGGTCCCGCGCCCGCCGCCTGTTCTGGTGACCAGGCCCCCCGAGAACCGCCCAGCCTGCGGAACCCCGGCCGGATCCAGCCCCGCAGCCGAATCGGCAAACCAGTTCAGAACCGGCGAACCCGAAGGCCGTGGCCCCGATCCGACATTCACCAACCCAGTGGCCCCGCGTGTCAACGCCATGGCCAGAGCTGCTGAGTTCGCCGGAGACGATGACCACACTCCCGCACGTTCCCGCGACAAAAGCTGATGCACAGCCTCATCCCGGTGCTTTTCCGTCAGTAACATTCCATACAGCAGCAAGGCTTCCGCGTCAGCCGCCGATGCCCCGCTGCCCCGCGGAAGTCCAAAAAACTCCTCAATCCGCCTGTCCGCCTCTTCGTGCCGCTCCAGAACCATCAGCAGACAGGCCTGAGCCGCCATGGCCGGCCAATGCCCCTGAATCGCAAGTTCACCCAGCGACGTCAACAGCGTCTCCGCCTGTCCAACTTGAACAGCCGCTTCCAGCAACAGGATGACGGGATGCACCGGCAGGCCAGAAGCCTCCCGCTGTAGACTTCCCCACGCGGTACCAGCCGGTGCGTCGCCCCCCGCAACACGGACTGCCTCAAAAATACTCTCGTCCGACCACTGAAACCCCGCAGACGACAGCGGAATCGATTGTTCCCGAAGCAGTTGCGTCCACAGAAATGTATATCGCTCGTCAGCCGACAGCACTCGCAGCCACCGACAATGACGACCAATCAGCTCAGATGGACCGGCAATCGAAAACTCCCGCTGCAGGGCACACAGCAACGTCAGTCGACTGGCGGCCAGTTCCGGTAGCCCAAGTCTCAACAGCAGTAACGCCACCTGCTCATGATGCTGCAGCAATCGCCGGATTCCACTGATGTCTCGTGCTGAACCCTCGCCACCATCAGCGAACCAGTCCGATACAAAAAGCCACTTCACAGCCACGTCGTCAGCAGTTCCCACCAGAAATGAATCCACAGCCTCCCCAATAGCCAGGGCTCTCAGGGTCGCTCTCTGCCTCTCTGTCAGGGAAACAGCTCGACCGGCAGGAACCCACCGCAGGAGTGATTGATCTGCCAATCCGCGAACGGAATCGTCAACCAGTTCGGACGCACGCTGAGACAGCTCAACCAACACCATGATCTGCTCCGCGTCGATCGGGCCGGCAGGCCCCTGCAGTAACAGTTGCAGCCCCTGCTCGACCAGACGCGAGTCCCGCAACTCCAGCCCCAGCTGCAATCGCAGAATGTCGGCATCCAGAGTCGATTCCCGAAAACCGCGACGCTGCTCCAATGCCTGCAGACACTCCATTTGACGTCCGGATCGTATCATGGATTGCAGCCAGAGCTTCCCGACGGATCGTTCCTGCAGTTCAGTCTCTGTCGACTCCGGATCCGCTTCAGAAACATATCGAAAGACGGCCCGCGGCAGGGATTCAGGCAGCACCATTGCCTGCAGTGTCTCGGTCAGAACAGCAGCATCGACCGACATCGTCTGCCATTGCTCAACCAGTGCAAACAGCGAACGATGAATCCTGCGCACGCTCATCAGATGATTCTGCCGTGCGCTTAGCGTTTCAGGTCCGGACAGACTTGCATCTGCTGCGGGCACCCCGGCGGCCAGAGCCCGCCGCACCGTCTGCAGACTGACATCAATCTGCCCCTGCTCAGCGGCTGCCTTCGCCTGCACTATCGCCTGTTCAATCTGCGCAGTCTCTGCAACAACCTGATCCGCCTGATCCTGCCATATGCCATTCGCAGATTGGCTCAACAGGCCCCAGCCCACCAACAACACAACCATGGCCGCTACAGAGCGCCGGAAAGCCAGCATGCACAGGCACTTTCAGAAGTCAGCAGTGTCAGAAAAGCTCTGCCAGCGGATGTCCACCGTCCGCAACAAATCGCGGACGCCCCTGGTGGTCCTCATATTGAACGTCAGTTGGCACATCAAAGTAACGAAACAGCGTCGCGGCCAGATCCGCCGGCGTTACCGGACGCTCGCGAATCGTCCCGCCATCCTTCTCCGTCGCCCCAATCACCTGACCATGACGCAATCCACCACCAGCCAGACACATCGACATCACCTCAGGCCAGTGATTGCGGCCATCAGTGCTGTCCTGCGTCCCCATGTTCGGCGTCCGTCCGAATTCTCCCATGGCGATGACCAGCACCTGATCCAGCAATCCACGCTCTTCAAGATCACTGACCAGAGTGGTGATCAAGTGGTCAAACAGCGGCAATAACGGTCCCAGGCCACGACTGATGCCGCCATACGGTGGAATGTTGTCCCCATGTGTGTCCCAGGTTCCGGATGCCGTGTGGTAGCTGAGATCCAGCGTGACAAAGGCCGTGCCCGCTTCCACCAGACGACGAGCAATCAGCGCCTGCTGGCACCAGAGATGCGAACCGTACCGCGCTCGCGTCTCAGGAGTCTCCCGTTCCAGATCAAAGGCCGCCCGCGCCCGCTGTCCAAGCAGCATGTCCGTCGCTTGCCTCTGATAGGTATTCAATGCATCCATGGACCCGTCCTGGTCCAGGCCCGCTCGCAGGTGATCAAACTGCTGCAGTAATGACAAACGATCTGAAAGTCGCTCCGGGGACAAGCCACGCGGCATCTGAAACAAGTCTCCCCCAGAGACCTGTCCGGTGTCGACTCCCACATTCGTATAAATCGGCAACTTCGCCGCTCGATCACAAATGAAGGGATCGAACTCCTTCCCAAGGTACCCGGCAAACGCAAGGTGCGATCGAGACTTCATAAAAGCCGCATACGGCGGCATGGAGGGATGATTGGCTCCATGATGCCGGGCAATGATCGAAGCCAGCGCGGGATAACGTACGGCCTCCGGATTCACTCGAGGTTCAGCCGCAAGATTGGCCGTCTGAAACACCATGTTTGGCTCGTGATTGCTGTGCCGCGCATCCACAGACCGAATGATGGTGAATCGGTCCAGCATCGCCGCCTGCTTCGGCAAATGCTCGCAGATCACGACACCGGGCAACTTCGTCTGCGTCACACCAAACGGACCACGGTTAATCCACGGCCGATCCGGTTTACTGTCCCAGGTATCGATGTGGCTGGGACCGCCCGCCATCCACAACAGTATCACACTCTTTCCGCGACTACTGGCCAATCCGGATTCCGCAGCCTGCGACTGCGATTGAAGCAACCCAGGCAGTGTCAGGCCACCCAGACCTGCCAGACCAGCCTTCAGCATCGACCGCCGACCCGCTGAAAACAACCCCTCGCGCGTTCGTCCTTGAAAACTGGCGAACGCGTGCCCGGCATGCCGAGTGTGCTGGGGACCATTCGGATCAGGCACACGAGTCGCCATTAGGCCGCCTCCCGAAACTGCTCCACAGAAAAGTCAGGTGCACCACAACGCATGCACCTTCCACTGACCGCAACCACGCCTGAACAACTTCGAAACCGCAATCCTTTTGTTCGAACGGTCGGCAACCGAGGATGTTCACTTCAGACCGAGATTACTTGTTCAGCTGCAGCACAACGTCCTGCCACTGAGGCTGCTGCAGCTCATGAATCTGAGTCTCAAGCTCCCGAATAAACGGATCAAACCTCGCGATATCAGCCGCGTTGTTGCCCTGCTCATGCTTGCGAAAACCAAACAGGTAGGTGATATTCTGCGGCCGCCAGCGATGAAAGTACAATTCATTCTTTCGCAGAATGGCCTGACGAAGCGATTCGTACTGTCCGGAAATGCCCTGAAACCGGGGACGACCATCGGCGTTCGCGGCAGGAGATTCCAGAACCTGCAGGGCACTCTCCGACAGCGACGTCAGCTTCCCGGTGCCCTCGGACATTTCCAGGACCAGCGGCAACGGCGAAAGAGCTTTCTCTCTCAGTCGAAATCTCACCGTCCCCGACGCGGCATCGAATCGAACTGCATCAATCTCCACAGAATCACCAGCCACAGTCCCCTTCACTGCGTCGATTCGCACCACAGCCGACTCCGCAGGCACACCCAACAGACGTTGCCGAACGGTCAGCGCCGCAGCGGCATAACCACGAGCCGTCAAATGCATGCCGTTCTCGGCCATTGCGGCAAAAGGCGTCAGCGAATCAGTCGCCACCGGAGCCAACTGCTGATTAATGGCCAACATCTGGTCAGTGAATCCTGAAAACAAGTCCACGAACGCAAGTTGTCGGGATTGTGCGACGCTTCCGGTGGCTTCTGAGTAGACACGGATCCTGGAATTGAATCTTGAAGGCGACGGGATTGGCACCCGCGCCGGAAACAACTCATGAGGAGACAACAACACGCAGGGAATCCCCGAGGCCGTCAGCTCATCAATAAACTGCGTCAATTGCCTTGCGTAATTCTCTGGCGTCATGCCCGCCGTCAAGGCTTCGTTCTGACCGTAACAAAGAAACACGACCGTCGGCTCCTCAGCACGGATATGCTCGACCATCCGCAGGTAGCCAGTCGCCGGAGCATCAAAAATACCTCGAGAATCCGCGAATGCCGTGTCAGCACTCCAGCCAAGATTCCGGAAGGTCACATTCCGCTGCCCCAGCCCACCGGCCAGAGTCGCTTCAAGGTGCTCCGACAACTGAGCCCGCTCGACAAATGTCGCACCCACGAAGGCCACATGGTCTCCGTCTTCAAACTGAAATGGCAGCGTGCGTCGCGCTCGAGGTGCCAATACCGGCGCAGAAACCTTTTCCGGTATCTGTACGACCAGGCCCGCGGGCTCCGATTCTGATACAGGCTTGAACTCTGGCCAGTCACGATCATTAAAATCTGTCTGCTGCCATCCCACCGGTGGCGGGGCTGGCGCCGTTTTCCACGGACCACCCGGAACAACAGTTTGTCCGTCTCGCAACGTTTGCAGGCCAATCAGAAACTGAGCGGCCGAAGAATCCGCCTGCAATTCCACCGCCACGAGATTGCGGCCTGCACGCAGCAAACTTTTTACATCGAAGGCCTTCGCCACAACTCGACCGTCCACTTGCGGCATCTGCTCGTATTTCAGTATCCGCTGACCGTTCACATACAATGAACACCGCGCGTCGGAAGCAATCACCAGTTTCGCGGATTCCGCCGGAAACACCGAACCGTCCACGATCCAACGATACCACCCCGCGGCCTTGCCCTCAGCGACAGAGACCGAAAAACGCTTCAGGTCAATCGGCGATTGAGCCGGCAAGGACGGCGATGCTGCAACCAGCCCAGTCAGCAAACCGGTCATCAGAGCCACAAAAAATCGGCGAAAATTCTGCTCGCTCACCATGGCGTCGTTTCCTGAATTGGACCTCAGTCGTGAGTGACGTGATTCCTGAACAACATCCGCTGCACACCAAATCACGACGTTCATTGCCGCGAAGACAGTCACGACAAGGACGCATCCAGCAGCCTGTCATGACCAATGCCGACCAACCCTGCAGTTGAGCGGTGCATTCGGAGGGATCATACCGCAGGAGCGTATTCAATCCACGCCCCAACTGCTACTCGACCACGAAAAAATCGGTGCGTCGTTGCAAAAAGGCCCCGCCGTCCGGCTAGACCAGTCACCGCGACGGATTTGGAATCCGCACGGTCTCCCAGGCCTGCCCGACCACAGAGCCGTTGGGACATGCCGCTGAATGTCGGCTCAGCCATCTCATCGAAGTCAGAAAAGCAGTGTTCCGTGCAACTCCTCAGATCAACCCTGGGAGAAGAACACGTCACTCGCCAGCCACAAATACCCGTCAGTCGCCCCGCCGCGTCTGAGGTTCTTAACATACCCTGCCATCACCACACAAGCTGCGGCCAATGACTCACAGACACCATCCGCGGAGGCAGTTTGCCGGACAGTTCGCCTCACACCTCAGAGCCATTGCTGTGCTTAACTTCTGCCCCCGAGACGTCTGCGGAGCACGTCGCACAAGCCCCTCCCAGTCGCCGATTGTTTTAATCCCTCGGCTTTGAACCTCAGTGCCATGCGACAAAACAACGCAGCACATGTCTCTCTGTTGCCCCTCGCCTCTCCGTCGGCCAACCCCACCTGTCTTCAACTCATTTGCCCTCAAAAACACAGCCTTTTCCTGGGTGCAATTCCTATTTTCCGGGAGCCACACCTCGGCATCGCGCAGCGAAAAAGGGGCGGAGCCGACGTTGCAACCTCGACTCGCCCCTTTGGATTTGATCCCACAGTCGTGGGCAGGCAAACGCCCCGCTGACTGAAAGAAACGAAAACTCGCCAGTGAAACGCGTCGTTGCAACTGTCGTCGTGACAAAAGCAAACTGGCCGTTGTTTTCAGAGGGTTCACGTCACAACGTTTTTTCTGGAGACTTGGGTGATACCGGATCCGGGTGCACCACCGAGTGCCAGCGACCACATCAAAACAGAACCAAAAGACGCTGAGGAAGCTTCCTGCTACCCATCCAACGGGGCCTGCTGATCAGCAGCGAGGCCCCACTCTGTTGGTTATTGATAATCAGACAGCAACGTTCTGCTTTGCAGCGCGGCGCTTCAGCATCCGACGTCCAACAATCAGACCAAGACCGCTCAGAAGGGCGATCGAGCCTGGTTCTGGAGCAGGAACAATGCCACTGAGCTGGATCGGCTGGCCCGTCGGTACTGCCAGGAACTGGCCAGAAAACGTGTTGCCGATCTTGGCACCCAGAGTCTGCACATTGGCATCGCTGGCGATTGCCGCACCAATGTCGTCTGTTCCGTACACTGTGAATGGGCTCAGCAGTGAAAAGGTTGAACCATAACCACCCGGAGTCGACGCCTGAAACTCGGCCACGATGCCAAAACTGTCGTTACCAACCGCTGAGTTAACTGTCAAAACCGGAGCGTTGGAGGCGCCTACCGTCTTCAGCAGAAAGGTCTCGGCGCCAATCGTCAGCGTAGCCGCTGTGATTGCTGCCGTCGGACCACCGTTGTTGGCCGTGTAAGTCAACACCAGAGACCAAGCCTGGGAAGTGAAGGGGGCCGGCGCAGTGCCCAGGGTTGTACCACCAAAATTCAGCACACCAGCCTGACTGCTGGCTGCCGTGGAAATGACGGTCAATGCGACCATCAGTCCCGCTTTAAACATGTTCTTCATTCGAATGTCTCCCAAAAAAAATCGCGAAATGCGTCTGCCTGCACACAACAACCTGAGCACAAATACCCAGATCCTTACACACAACACAACACTGTGCCCGGGAAAAACCCGCAGAAACTACCGCAACTTTGTAAGTCTAGCAGGTTTCTACGGGGAAATCTAGTTAGGAGGGGGGAGATTTTTCAGAATCTCCGCGGCAAGCCGCGCATGTCTCCCGGATTCTTCATCTCTCCCCAACATCGCGTACGCTTTCGATAACCCCTGATGCGCGTCACCACGCAACCCCTCAACCGATAACGCCCGCTCAAAGTCCGCAATCGCTCGCTCCGCTTCCCCCATCCGCAACAACACCCGACCTCGCGTCTCATAAATCACTGGCTCGTTCGGCATCATCCGCAAGGCCTGTTCCACCAGATCCAATGCCGCCGCCATGTCGCCCCCCTCAGAAATCGACATCGCATGCGCCAGATTATTCAACAGCCCCGCGTAGCTCTGACTGTGCTGCTCAGACAACCGAAAATGCGCCAAAGCAGATTCCACGTCCGGCGGATCTTTCAGCAAATCCCGAGTCCCTCTGATGAAATGCACGATCCCCGGCGAGACCCCCGAATCCATCGCCTGCGTCAACTTCTGCTCCAGTAACTCGCCATCCACCTCCGTCGAACAACCAAGGTACGATAACTCTTCCAGCAATCGCGGATTCTGCGGTGATAAGGCCAATCCTTTCCCCAGTAACTCCAACGCTGTAAAAAAGTCCCCCTCCGACCGGTCCGAATTCAGCCGCAACCGACGAGACCATGCGGCATAGACATCCCCCGTCAGAAACACAACCTGCTGTCGCTCCTCTTCCGTACAGTGCTGCAGGTGCTGCTCCATGGCCTGCAATGCGGCGCTCTCCTGCTGCGCCATCACCAGACAGCGGCAATAATCAAGCAGAGTCCGGAAGCTGAATTTCTCCCGCGCCATCCGCTCGCGAAACGCGTCCGCAGCCAACTTCGCTGCCGTAATCGCTTCCGGAATCCGATTCTGCTGCTGGTAACACATCGCCAGATAATACGGTGCCTCCGGTGTTCGGCCTCCTGTTAGTGACACCACGTCCGACAGAATCTCAATGGCGTTCAGAAACTCCCCGCGCCGAACATACACGACCCCCAGCATCATCCCCTTGTCCGCGTTGTTCTTCTGCTGCTGCAAAAACGCCTTTAGATGCACTTCCAGTGCTTCACTGAATTTCACCGTTTTTGCCAACTCGTCAGGCACTTTCAAAAACTGCTGAAACTCCTTGTTGCACAACCATTCCAGACAACCCATAGACTCAAATTGCACATACCCCTCTTCAGCCAACCGCAGACCACGGTCCAGTCGCCCCGTCCGCTCAAAAAAATCACACTCTGCCAAACGCACCGGAATCGGATCTTCCGACAAGGCTCCCCACAACTTCAGGTAGAATTCGGCCGCATCCTGTTGCTCCGCCGACGCCGTCCTGACGTAGCCGTTCTGCGCCCGCTTCAGCAATTCGCTCTGCGATGGTACCCGCCAGTACTCCACCGCAAACGGTGCCACCGCAAATGTCATTGCGGGAATTGAATACACAAACGACAGCAGTTCACGTGACGCCAGGAAACGCAGCAAAAAACCCCAGAACTCTTTGATCCAGAAGAGCGGGTTCAACAGATTTGCAACCCGGATCCTGGCACGAACCGTGGTCCCGCCGTCCTGTCCCTCGGAGTCAACTGTCTGCTGCGACGTCTTTCTGAACCAGCGCAGCACCCCGGACGTGATCTCAAAATAACGCCATCGCAGATACAGCAACCATTCAGTCACAGTTCGCTTCAGATTGCGTCTAAACCTGCGAATCAATCTGAACACAGCAATCTCCTGTTCTGTCTTCAAAAATCTGCCAGAAAGACTCAGTGACCAACCACCCCGGACAACACTCACAAGCACCGCGTTGCCGCATCGAAGGTCAGAACGGCCCAGCCATCGCCCCCAAACACACTCAGGAAATCCTACCCCGAGAAACCACGATAGTACATTAAAATCAAAGGAACGGCCCCGACCTGCCACGTAAATTCAGGGAGTTCGGCCGGGATTTCCTGACCGTCGCATTCCTTCAGATCACAATGTCGGCCCACTCCTGTCCTTCTCGTCGGCCACGGCAACTGCCCATATTTTCAACAATACCCGCTCGCCGCAGATCCCCACCTCAGCACGTGAACTTTTCCGTTTGTGACAAAATCTTTCATTCTGCCGTTTGCAATGATTTTGAGCTGTCAGCAGACCTGTAGGGAATTCCAGCGTTGATTTTCCCGTATTCTCGCATATTCTTCCTCATCAATCGATGCAGTCGCCGCTCCACAGAGCAAAATAGTTGCCACGCGCTTTCGCTGCTGCATCCGAAACCTGCAATTATTTGATACGCCAGACCGCATACTCAGGGGTCTACAGTCGGAGGACGCGATTGACGGCGTTTTACCTGCGCTGATGCCTGCTGCGATGTTCAGGAATTGCCATGACCTCTGAAACGTCAGAGAAACAAGACTCCAACAGCACCGTCGACCTGCTGAAGTCACCGCTGTTCCTCGCTCTCGTTCTACTCTCACTCGCCTACTTCCCCATTCTCCGGGAATACCTGGCCCAGCAGTGGAGTCGCGAGTACTACCAGTTCTTCCCTTTCGCCCTCGCAACCACCTTCTGGTTCGCCATGTCCCGGGCCGCAAGGAATCCCGATCTTCCCGGAACTCGGCTACGCCAGTCCTGCCGGGCGACGGTGTTCCTCTGCGGCTCCGCCCTGACACTCGGCGCAGCCCTGCAGCATTCGCCACTTGTCGGGTTTCTGGGTTTTGTCCTGTATCTGGGTCTCCTGCTGGATCTGTGGAAGGCACAGGGCGTCGCCCGCCGATTGTGCTATACACTGCTTCCCACCCTGCTGGTCATTCGACCTCCGTTCAGTTTCGACGAAACTGCCATTCAGTATCTGCAGCAACTGACATCCAGCTTCGCCTCAGATTTCCTGAATGCCCTGCGGATTGACCACATTCTGATCGGCAATGTCATTCAGCCGATGACTGGCCCCGCCCTGCTGATCGAAGAAGCCTGCTCCGGCGTGCAATCGCTGTTCACGGTGATGTTTATCGCGGCATTCATCGGGGTATCACGCGAGTATTCGGTGGTGCGAACCCTGCTGTTGATCTTTTCGGCTGTCTTCTGGGCGCTCCTGATGAACATCGGTCGCGTCATGGCCATCGCGATCGCGCAGACTCAGTTTTCACTGGACCTGACTGCCGGTTGGAGACACGACGCCGTCGGCTACACCGCAATGCTGGCGGCTATACCACTGCTGCTAAGCACCGATCGCTTTATCCAGTTCCTGTTCGGGGGCATCCCTGATGATCCACGCATCTACGAACGCATCAATCCCTACGTGTCCTCGTGGAATCTGCTCTTTACAGCACCGTCCAGCGCCCGGAAAAAATCAGGATCCTCTCTGGCGTCCGAGCCCGAAAGCATCCCGTGGTCGGCGAATCCCAAACTGCATAAGGCAGTCGCTCTGGGATCGATCGTCATCGCCGCGCTCTGTGTGCTGCCCGCCTGGATCCTGCCGGGTTTCCTGCGATAGCCAACTGCCACCCGGTATCCATTCGCTTCTCAGTATCTTGACTGCTGACCACGCCCGCTTTTCAGTCAAGTCCAGCTCGACGGACACTGACCGAATACGAAGACTGTTCATGATCCGGCCTGGCCCACTAACTTCCGCCTGGCCCTTCTCTATGCCCGTTCAGGGCGGTCGCTCAAACAGTGCGGCAACGCTCCGTCCTGCTGGTACAGAGTGATCGCGTGAAGCCGTCTGCCCGAAGAACGCATCCTCGTCATGCATCACATCGCCCCGCCAGCAAGGGGCCCCAATGAGCCGAAGCTCCCGCAGCGTCGCGAACGTTGAAACCGGGAGAGGCAGTCAGGCATAACTGAGGCTGCAAACTGAGGCACCAACGAAAAAACGATGAGCACGAGGCTCATCGTTTTCAGGATTTGGCAGGATCAGCCCTGGCACGTCCGGGAAAGCCTGAAAGAAGCGATCCGCGGCCTTCCACTTAAAACCTCAGGGCTTAGCTTCAGGAGCCGCCTCGGTGACCGGGGCTGCTGGCGTTGTGTCAGGTGCCGGTGTGGGTTCTGCCGCCGGTGTTGGTTCTGCCGCCGGGACCGGTTCCGCCGTTGGGGCCGCGGCTGGTGCATCTTCAGCCAGCAGCGTCGTCACAACGCCTTCAAGGTAGGCATACTCATGCAGACCAACGGCCTTCAGTCGAACTTTGCCACTGCGGTCGATGAACAGGGTGGTCGGAAATCCCTGAAAGTCGGGAATCTGTGACATCACTTCTTCGGTGATCAAAGCACAGGGATAGTTGATTCCATTACCAGCGATGTAATCGGTGACGAGTTTGGCCTTGTCTTCCGGTGTCGCGCCCTGTTCTTCGTTGAGTCCCACCATCTGGAACCCCTGTGCTCCGAACTTCTCCTGCAGTTTGATGAATGATGGGATTTCTGCGCGGCATGGCGGACACCATGTTCCCCACACATCCACGATGCAGACTTTGCCCTTCAGGCTTTCGAGGCTGACGGGGTTTCCGGCAACATCGGTCAGGGCGAAATTGAATGGAAATGATTCAGCCGCAGCGAGCTCGGCTTTCACAAGTTCTTTGGCTGCGGCTTCAGCAATGGCCTGCCATCCGGCAAGTTTCTCGGAAAATGCGGGCAAGGCTCGTACGGATTCGAGGTCGGCATCGGCCTCAAGTTGTGCCATGTCGCTGTAGCCAGCGGCAAAAGCTTTTTCCAGCAGCCCCAGGGCATCCTCAGGCTTGTTCTGCAGCGCGGTGGCGCACGCGCCGTTGTAGTACACCATGTTCAGGAGTTGCGGGACGATTTTTGCGCCAGCCGTGCCGGCCTGCTCGGCCAGAGCCACTGCCTTCAGGAAGGCCTGATGAGCAACCGCGGAATTGCCGGACTGCATCTGGGCCATGCCCACCTGCTCAATAATTCCGACAAAATTGGTAGCTGCGTCTGAATCGGCCGGATTCTGTTCGAACGCCACCTTCAATTCGGCAATTCGGGATTTGGCGTTACCGACGTCCAGTCCGTCAACCAGCTTTTCAAGTTCCGGATCCAGCACAGCTGTGGGTGGTGTCGGTGGCATTTCGGTCGCTGCAGCTTCCTCAGCAGCCGGTGCTTCAGCAGCCGGTGTCTCGGCCGCAGGTGCAGTGGCCGGGGCCTCGGTTGCAGGAGCGGCCGTGGTGTCGGCAGCCGCTGGCTGAGCCGACGGATCTGCCGGTGGATTAGTGGGAGCAGAATTGTCACTGCAGCCCGCCAGGAACAGTGCCGGGGCGAGGCCAAAAAACAGCATGAAGGATCGCAATCGCATAGGACGCCTTTTCAGAATTCAGGAGCAAACACCTTTGCAGGCCCCGTATCAGTCACTTCCGGCCCGCCAGCAGCTTTAAGCGGCCCGTCCCGCGACAAGCCATCAAAGACCCCGAAAGAATACACAGTGTTCCAGTGAGAAAACAGTACAGCAGACGAGTCCGGAGGAGAATTCCAGGTAATTCCGGAGCGTCCTGACCGTTCTTGAAAGTCGTCGGAAAATCCCGGGCCAGGGATAGCAGCCTGCCCGGAAGTTTCGATAATTCCGGGACGATGGGGAAACCGCCAGCCTCCTCACTCAAATGCCAGAATTCTTCAATACTCCGCTGGCAGTTCCCCTGCCGGCCCGGTTGAATTGCAGAAAATGCATTAAATCCGTCACGTACCCCGTAATTTTCGCTCCAAAGTTGCGTCAGATTACGTTCTTAGTACATATTGGACTGCGATGCGACTCAACCCCCCAGGCACCAACAGTCGCCCAGCATCGTGGTCCGTCGTATCGCACACAACCGGTGTCGATCTCGTCATTCAAACTTCAGGTGCCGCAGACGCATCCCCGGGTGTTTTTTTGAAAATGTCAAAGGTCGCTCATGTCATCGCCCGGAATCACCACCCCGGATTCTTCAATACCCACCGCAGCCGCACCAGCCCCGCCTTTTCAAAGTGCGACGCGGCAGATGGCCATCCTGTTACTGGCACACGCCCCTTTTGTGCTGCTGTACTACTACCAACTGTTGACTCCGACCTATTACCGTTTTTTCCCCCTTGCTGTGGGGGCCTTCATCGTTTTTTTTCAACAACGTCGCAGTCGCACGGTAGAACGCTGGAACTGGCTCTCCAGATTCCTCCTGTTCTGCGACCTGCTGTGCCTGACCGCCTCACTGATCCTTGCAATTCCATGGCTCGCCGTACTGGGGTTGGTACTGGCCCTGATGGCTTGGTGTATGGCCTCGCGACAACCCGGATACACCGGCAGTTTGCTTTCGCTGGCCGTGATTCCATTGACAACGCTGCGTTTCGGACAAACGAACGAATCAATGCTGCTGGACTGGCTCTCCACAAAATGTCTGCAGCATGTCAGTCGGATCTGCCACAGTCTCGAAGTGCTTCACTACACGCGTGAAGGCAATCTGTATTGCTCCGGAAAATCTTTTTCTGCAAGCGATCTGACCAGTGCACAGTCACTTTTTCTGTGTCTGAGTCTGGCGGCTGTGATCGCCGGCTGGCAAAGACGTTCCATTTTGCATGCACTCGCTTTGGTCCTGTGCGGGGCCGCCACCGCTGTCTGCATGGCCCTTGTCAATGGGCTGATCGTGATCTGGATCTGGCAGCGTTTCGAAATCGATCTGACTTCCGGTTTCGGCTTTGCCGTCGACTGCACGGGCTGGTTCCTGCTGACCTGCAGCATCCTGATCTCAGCCGATCAGTTTCTATCGGTATGGACCTTTGCTGTCCCGGATATCCGTCGCCAGGGCGAACTGGAAGCGTTTCTCAATCCGCTCATCCTGTTGTGGAATCGCTGGATGGCTTCCGCCGTCTTGACACCGAAACCAGCGGAAATCCCGGTCTTGCCGCTCTTCGCCAAGTCCTCATGGGTGCCGACGGTGATCCTGCTGGTGGCCCTTCTCGGTCAGTTCGTGGATTTTCTGCTGAAACGAATCTCCTGACGCGTGGGCTCAATTGCAGAGCCCCGCTCGTACATCTCCCCTCATCAGCCTCGTTCAGGTCGTCAGTCCATAGTTCCGACGGGAAGTCGATATCATGAGCCAGAATACCGCAGCCCCCCCCCGACGATTTCGCGCACAAGACGCACCACGTCAACTGCCGACCTTCGCGGAGATCATTGCCCCTCGCACCTTGCTGCAGTTTTTTCTCGGAATGCTGGAGTGCTGGTTTTTCTCGCGCGAATTTGCGCGGCTCGCCCTCGGAATTCCATTTCTGGTGCTGATTCTGCTCCCGATTGGAACCTACTTCTGGACTCGCGGCACCCCGGTCACCACGCTCCTCGCACGCTACGACAAGGTCCGCGAGGCAGCCGCAGAAAAACAGGATGCCAATCTGGAAGAAACCGCACTGCTTGCGATGACCGGGTTGTTGCCGGCGGATTACTCCCATCGGCTCCGACTAGCCCGATTTTATGTGGCCCAGGGACGTACAGAGGAGGGTTATGCCGAATTCGCTGCACTCGCTCCGGAGACTGGCGGCGGGTCTGTCGAAGCCCGGCTCTGGATGATTGAGCAGGCTCTGGCAGAAAAACCAATCCACCAACTCTCCCCCGCAGAACTCGAGAAACAATTGCTGTTCGTTCTCGCGGCACAGCCCAACAACACAACGGCCCACGGACTGCTGGTCACCGAGTACCTGAAACGCCAGGAATTTCTGCTGGCCGAGCGACACCTGACAGAAGTGATCAAAGCCAATCCGGAGCGCAGCCTTGAACTTGCAGAATTAAAAATGCGGCTGCAAAAAACCGAAGCCGAAGTGGCCGCAGCCGTTGAGAAAGCTGTCACGGATCTGACCCGACTGCAGAAGGCAACGCCCGAAAACCTCACGATCACGGCCCAGTTGGTCAAAGCACTCATTCTGCATTCCGAATACGACAAGGCTCTGACACTTCTGCTGGACGCGAAAAAACAAGCGCCCGATGACCAGAGCCTTAAAACGCTGCATGCCCGACTGATCGTCTTCAGTGTGGAACGCATGATGGGTGAATCGCAATTGAATCGCGACAGCGCTGTGCTTCAGACATTTCAGGCACTGCAACAGGATCCAGGCAATGCCAACGCTGTGGACCTGCTGCTGGGATTAAAAAACATCGGAGCCGTTATTCCGCTGGATCAGCTTCAGGAACCGCTCAGGTTCTGGACCGAAGCCGTGGCCCGCGAGCCGGAGAATGCAGACTCCGGCCTCTCACTCGCAAGACTGCAACTGCTGTTGGGTGAAACAGCACAGGCGGCACAGACCATTCGACCGGTTGTCCGGCAAAAGCCACAGTTGCGACTGGGGCTGGCCGAATTGCTTCAGAAAGCGGGTGCTTCCGCCGAGGCTGAAGAACTTATTCATGCCGTGATTGCCGAGGCCGATGGCCGACGCCAGCAGAACCCTGAAGTTGTGGAAAACTGGATTCTGCAGGCCGAAGCCCTGTTTCTGCTCGACAAGCCGCAGGCCGTGCGTGACCTCGTAAAAACATTCCTGCCGGACGGATCGACACCACTAACAGACCGAGACCGCCTCCTGCTGAATCTGAATGCACGAGCCTGCCTGCTGATCTTTGACGCATCGACCGGCTATGATCCCCGCGTCATCGTCGCTATGAATTCCAAAGAGGACATTCAACTTAAGGATGCCACGGAAGACCAGTTGCTGCCTCTGCTTGATGACGCTCGAAAAAGCCCTAAGACGATGTTACCGGCGATCGAACGACTCTGCCTGCTCAGCGTGTCCAGTCATCAGGCAGCAGCGGCAGCCGAAATGCGTGTGCTTCAACTTCGAAGCGAAGGGGAACAGGGAGTGATCGCCCTGAAATTGCGTTCCACGTTTGTCGTGCTGATCCAGGACTACGCACAGGCCATCCCGATGCTGGAACAGGCCACCGTCGTTAGCCGAAATCGTGACCCGATGATCCTGAATAATCTCGCAGTCGCTCTGATTCGAAGCACACCACCAAACGCACCACGGGCGCTTGACCAGATCAATCAGGCCATCCAGATGGTCCCGGAAAACTCAGATATTCTGACCACCCGTGGTGAAATCTTTGTCGTGATGGAACGCTGGAAGGACGCTCAAAAAGATTTGGCGCGTGCCCTGGAACTTCGCAGCAACAACTTCGAAACTCACCAGCTTCTGGACCGCACCTATCAGGCACTAGGCGACACTCAGAAAGCTGAGCACCACCGCCAGCAGGCCCTTGACATCCTCGCGGCCCGCACCACCAGCGCCACCCCCTGACTCAGCGCCCGACAACCATCAATCTCCCCCCTTGCGCTCCCTGTGCTCCCGGTGTGCTCCCGGGGCGCTTCCGGGGCGACACGAGCGACAAAAGTCTGTTGCTTGAAATCGTACCATTGTCACGGGCGCGGATTTTTTTGCGGCAGCGCAATGGTAGATCTTCTCAGGCGACCAAAACGCTGTTGGAGGCCGTGTGACGGCGATATGACGCGGCAAAA
>CAIYBH010000455.1 GCA_903924405.1 uncultured Planctomycetaceae bacterium
CGCGAGGCAACAGAAAAGGGGGCAGGAACCAATAGCCAAATGGCCCGGAGGGTGCTGCGCACTATTGGTACCTGACCGCTTTTCTGCCCCCGCCCCCTTTTCTGAAAGCCCTTGGTAGTCTGCCGCGGTTTATTGGGTATAGTTTGCTGAGTTGATTGTGCTGTCAGAATGCCGTCAGGCGGCTCACAGCGATTAGAAAATACTGCCGGCATTCTGGTGATCCTCCAGGGGGGGGCGTTGAATGTCGGTCTTCGGTCCGGGGCAACATCGTGTGCCGCACACCCGGACAATTGGTGGAACCAGAACGGTTTCGGAGAGTAACGTGAAGAGTGAATTCGTCCTGCTGTCGTACCGGCCCCTGCTGGCCCTGCTGTTCAGTGCGTTGACTGTGTCCCCGCTGGGTGCTCAGACGCCGGAACAGGATATCATTGAAACCGACCCGGCGGCCGCGCGTCGCCTGGAAGAGCGGCTGGTCACGCGAGTTCGGCAGTTGACATTCGAAGGGCGTCGCGCCGGGGAGAGTTACTTCAGCGCTGACGGCCGAAAGATGATTTTTCAGAGTGAGCGTGAACCGGGAAACCCGTTCTTCCAGATTTACCTGATGGACCTTGAAACCGGCGACACAGAACGAGTGTCTCCGGGAAAAGGAAAGACAACCTGCGCATGGATTCACCCTGATGGAAAGCGACTGCTGTTCGCATCGACTCAGGATGACCCCGATGCAGAGAAGGAGCAGCAGGAAGAACTGGACCTGCGAGCTTCAGGAAAAGAACGCCGCTACGCGTGGGACTACGACCCGTACTATGACATCTATGAGTATGATCCTGCCGCCAAAACCTACCGCACGCTGACAACGGAGAAAGGTTACGATGCCGAAGGGTCGTGGTCCCCCGACGGCAGCCTGATTGCCTTTGCCTCCAATCGATCGGCGTATCAGGAAAAACTGACGCCCGAGCAGCAGAAGGCATTTGAGCTGGACGCGGCGTGGGCCAATGAAATCTACATCATGAAGGCCGACGGCACTGACGTGCGCCGGTTGACGCAGTCACCGGGATACGACGGTGGCCCGTTTTTCAGTCCCGATGGCAAACGATTGTGCTGGCGGCGGTTCTCAGAGAACGGCGCCACAGCAGAAATCATGACCATGAACATCGATGGTTCGGACCAGCAACAGCTGACAAAGCTGGAAGCCATGTCCTGGGCTCCGTACTATCACCCCAGTGGACAGTACCTGATCTTCACGACCAATCGGCATGGATTTGCCAACTTTGAACTTTACCTGATCGATGCTGCCGGCAAAGGGGCACCTGTCCGTGTCAGCCACACTCCCGGATTCGACGGACTGCCAGTGTTCAGCCCGGACGGCAGCCGCCTCGCCTGGACCTCAGGCCGAACGGTCAGCAACCAATCGCAGGTATTTCTGGCCGAATGGAATCACGAGAAGGCTCTGGAACTGCTGGGCTTGACCGCCACGGCTGTTGCCGGAAAAGATCAGGGCACCAGTGAACGCGTCATGGGCAGCACGGCGGAAGGTCGCGGCGATTTCGCCCCGGCGGATGCAGTGCGACATGTTGAGTATCTCTGCCGGCCACAACTGGGCGGACGCCTGACGGGAACTCGGGGTGAGCAACTGGCGACTAACTACGTCGCTCTGCATTTTGAAACGCTGGGACTGGTACCGGCCGGTGACAATGACACGTGGTTTCAGGAGTTTGAATTCACCAGCGGCGTGAAGGCTGGAGAGCGAAACGCGGCCACTGTGGCCGGGGCTGAATTGAAACTGAATGAAGACTGGCGACCTGTGGCCTTCTCGGCCAACGCAGAGATCCCGGCAACCGACGTGGTGTTTGCCGGCTACGGCCTGCGTGCTCCTGCGGCCGACGGAATCGAAGAGTACGATTCTTACGTGCATCTCGATGTCAAGGACAAATGGGTCGTCGCATTTCGATTTATGCCGGAAAAACTGACGCCGGAACAGCGACAGCACTTCGGACGTTTTTCCAGTCTGCGATTTAAGGCCATGCAGGCCCGCGATCAGGGTGCGAAAGGGCTGATCATTGTCAGTGGTCCGACTTCGGGCGTTCGAGATCAACTGGTTCCGCTGCAGTTCGACGGTTCTCTGTCAGGGGCGGGGCTACCTGTGATCAGTGTGTCCGACGCAGTTGCAGCCACGTGGTTCATGGGCAAAAACAGAGACCTGAAAACTGTGCAGGAGAAACTGGACACGGGCGAACCTGCGATGGGATTTCCTCTGGAAGGCGTACAGTTCCAGGCCACTATTGATATCGTGCACGAAAAGCAGAAGGGCCGGAATGTCCTCGGACGACTGCAGGTCAACGAGAATCCGGCGGGACAGGTTGTGGTTGTGGGTGCGCACATCGATCACCTTGGCACAGGCATCAACGGCAACTCACTGGCGCGGGACGACGAACGCACCGGAATTCACTTTGGTGCCGACGACAATGCGTCGGGCGTCACCGCGATGATGCAGATGGCGGAAGCGATGGCCAACGCCAAAGCCGCCGGACAGCTGCAGGGACAGCGGGACGTGATTTTTGCGGCGTGGTCCGGCGAAGAACTGGGATTGCTGGGTTCCAGTCACTACGTCAAAAACCTCGAAACACTGTTCTCACAACACGCGGCGGCCGTTGAACCGGAAGGTGCTCCGGGTGAGAAAAAGCCGCCGGAAAAGGAACAGCCGGAAAGCGAACAGCCGGCAAAGAGTGCATCAAGCACAAACGACAGCGGTCCCAACACGGGAGGACTGAACCTGTACATCGCGGCCTGTCTGAATATGGATATGGTCGGCCGACTGCAGGAAAAACTGGTGCTGCAGGGCATCGGCTCTTCACCGGCATGGCAGTCCCTTGTCGAAAAAGCCAACGTCCCCCTTGGACTCTCACTGTCCCTGCAGAACGACAGCTACCTGCCCACAGATGCCAGCGTTTTCTTTCTGCATGGTGTGCCGATCCTGTCAGCCTTCACGGGCAATCACGGAGAATACCACACGCCACGGGACACCCCGGAGAAGCTGAACTACGAGGGCATCTCAAAAGTTGGGCGACTGATGAATCTTGTTTGCCGTCAGCTGATCGCGGCAGAACGAGCTCCTCAGTATGCCGCGCAGGAACGTCCGGCGGACGAGGGTCGTCGTGCCTCTTTGAGGGCCTGGCTGGGAACTGTCCCCGACTACGCTCAGGGGGAAGTCAAAGGAGTCCTGTTGTCGGGTGTGGCCAAAGGCGGGCCGGCTGAGAAAGGCGGAGTCCGCGGGGGCGACGTCATCGTTCGGCTCGCGGGGAAAAAAGTCGAAAACATTTACGACTACACATACGCCATCGAGGCCCTGAAAGCCGGGCAGGAGACGGAAATTGTGATTACCCGTGAAGACAAGGAGATGACCTTCAAGGTTCTCCCTGGTTCCCGTGATTAAGGCCACATGGGACACGGGTCACAGTGTCGATCACAATTTCCGGAAGGTCCGGGAGGACACCACAACGCTGCCGCCGTGATGTCTGCCAGGACCAACGACCATGAAGCCGGTTTATTCCGCACCGATTGTGGGACATCACCCTGCCCAGGTGACGAAACACTTCAGGTGAGCAGTGCGAACGACAATCCCGATGCACCCGGAACTCTCTTGGCCGGGTTGTGCCGCGATCCACAACGGTTTGTCGCCGGGCGCGGTCGAATTCTTCAATAAATGCTCAACCAGAGGTTTAACAGCTGAAACGACACGCGGAGTTTTCATCCGGGGCGCCCGTGAAGTTTCCGGATCACTCTGCCCCCGTTAAATTGCACACAACCGACGTGTGAGCTGAAATCAAGTGGAGAAACGTCGTTGGCAGCGACGACCTTCACGGTCTGAAATTGACAGTCGAACTTCAAATTGCTTCCCTGATTCTACCTGAAAAGTTTTCCATGCCAGTTCCCGCAGAAACGGTGTCCCTCGTTCTCGATCCTCCACGTAGCCTGCCACCGGTGATCGCGGCAATCCGCATTCGGGTCGAGGAATCCGATTTTTCCGTGGAAGAGATTCCGTCCTACGAACCATCGGGGACGGGTGACCATGCCTGGTTATGGGTCGAGAAGCGAGGATTGTCGTCACCTCAGATGATCTCGTTGCTCAGTCAGCAGCTGCAGATCCCGGGCGGAGAAATCGGGGTAGCGGGGCAGAAGGATCGCTGGGCCGTGACACGGCAGTATGTTTCCGTCCCCGGTCGATACGCCACTCCCGCTTCCACGATTGACCTGCCAATGCTTAAGGTGCTGAAAGTCACCATGCATCGCAACAAACTCAAGACCGGGCATCTGAAGGGAAATCGTTTCCGTCTGGTACTGCGTCCGGAAGTTGGCCGATCGTTTTCCCCGGAAGATCTCGCAGCAGTTCTGGACCGACTGCAGTCGTTGCAATCGACTGGCTTTCCGAACTACTACGGAGCTCAGCGATTTGGCCATGGCGGCAACACCATTCAGGACGGCCTGCGATTACTTCATGGAAAATTGCCCAGGGATCACTGGCCCGAGAATCAATCCCGGACCATGAAACGTCTATCGCTCAATGCCGTGCAGAGTTCCATCTTCAACCTTGTCGTGGCCAGCCGCGTGACGGCGGGGACCGCTGGCGCTCCGCAACCCGGGGATGTCGTTATTCGTCGCACCGGAATTAAACCCTTCCTGTTGCCACCCGGAGCGAACCCGGAAGAGTATGTGCCAGCGGGGCCGATGCCCGGACCGGAGATGGTCCCGGCCGTCGGACCGGCTCTTGAACTGGAGGAGGCCTGTTTGCAGAAGCTGGGAGTCCAGTGGCAGGATTTCACTCGGTTTGCCAAGCTGACCTCGGGGGCGCGTCGGCGGATGGTGGAATACCCTCAGGATGTGGCCGTTGAGCAACAGGACGACGGCGGTATCGCCCTTTCCTTCTCGCTTGTCGCAGGCACCTATGCTACGACTCTGCTGCGAGAAATTGCGGGACAGATCCACGACGCAGGCCCGGAGGAAGGCCCCGGACGAGACCCCGCCGCGGCTGGCTCATCCGAATCAGACGACTGACGCGTCGAAGACCGGAAAAGACGCACAAAATCGGCAGGGCGCAGCCAAGGGAGGGCGCGGCCAAGGGAGGGCGCGGCTCCTGCCAAGCCGCAAACCCGGTTTTCGCCTCACAAAAAACCTCATCCCACCGCTGGAAAACGTTCGGCTCAGGTGGAACTTCACCCTCCCCGAAGGGCCGTGCATTCAGGAACGCCGCAGCCAAGGGAGGGCGCGGCTCCTGCCAAGCCGCAAACCTGGTTTTCGCCTCACAAAAACCTCATCCCACCGCTGAAAAACGTTCGGCTCAGATGGAACTTCACCCTTCCCGAAGGGCCGTGCATTCGGAACGCCGCATAAGCGGGAGGGCCGCACAAGGGGAGGGCGCGGCTCCTGCCAAGCCGCAAACTTGATTTTTACCTCACAAAAAACCTCATCCCACCGCTGAAAAACGTTCGGCTCAGATGGAACTTCGCCCTCCCGTTTCAGCATCTTCGGCTCGGAGGGAACCACGTCGCTCCCGTTGCAGGATGCTCGGCTCAAATCGAACCGCGCCCACCGGAATGTGGACGATCTGGCACCCGCCCCGTGAAACTCCGCATTTCCCTCCGGTTTTCCGCTTGTGATTCCCTGTCCAACCGCATACTCTGACAGGCCCCGCAATTTGGTTTGGAGGACTTCCAAATGCCCGCCTCTGCTTCATCTTCCGCGACGTTTTCCCGTGCCTGGCTGCTGAGCACTGGCCTGCAGTGTTTGCGGGTCCTTGTGGTCGCATCCGGAATCTGCTCGGTCGCCCATGCATCGTCTGCGGAAGATCCGTTATGGCCGCAGGTGGCTGCGATCCTGCAGCAGCACTGCTTGTCGTGTCACGGGGCAGAATCACAAGAATCCGGACTGCGTCTGGACACACTGCAGGGACTCAGTCGTGGTGGCAAGGCTGGCCCATCGATACAGCCAGGCGCCCCGGGCGAAAGCTTGTTGATGGTCGCGGTGCGGAAAACCGATTCCGCCTTGCAGATGCCTCCCGAAGGACGGCTGACAGACAGCGAACTCAGCATCCTGGAACAATGGATTGCGGCGGATGCCCCACACCCCGATGGCAAACTTGAGGTACCTCCGCCGGCGTTGCCCTTTGACCCGCAGCAGGCGCGCGGCTTCTGGGCCTTTCAACCCGTCACACCACCATCGTTGCCGGAGGCTCTGCAGAACCAGCCTTCAGCGGCGATTGATCACCTGATTGATCAACATCTGCAACCACGGGGAATTCAGCGAAATCCGCCCGCCGATAAATTGACGCTGATCCGCCGGGCCACATGGAGCCTGACGGGATTGCCGCCGGCTGAGGACGACATTCGGAATTTTCTGGCCGACGAATCCCCGGAGGCTTTTGCCAGAGTCGTCGACAGACTGCTGGCCTCAAGCCAGTACGGCGAACACTGGGGGCGACACTGGCTGGACGTTGTACGTTACGCGGATTCAAACGGGCTCGATGAAAACATCGCCCACGGCAACGCATGGCGATATCGGAATTACGTGATTGAATCCTTCAACCGCGATAAACCGTTGAATATTTTTCTTCAGGAGCAGATTGCCGGCGACCTGATGGTCACCGAGACTACCCCCGAAGCGACTCGTAACGAACAGCTGACCGCCACAGGGTTTCTCTCGCTCGGCCCCAAAGTCCTGGCCGAAGGCGACGAACTCAAGTTGCACCTGGACATCATTGACGAGCAGCTCGACACCATCGGCCGCTCCATGCTGGGGCTCACCATCGGATGTGCTCGCTGTCATGATCACAAGTTCGACCCGATTTCCCAGGCCGATTACTATGCCCTGGCAGGAATCTTCCAGAGCACGCGGACGATGGAGTCTCTGAAACGTATCGCGAAATGGAATGAGAACTCAATTGCCACGGGTCAGGACAAGGTCGCACTGGAAGTTCACCAGGCAAAGGTTGCTGCGAAAAAGACAGAAATTGACGGCCTGCTGAAAACGGCAGCGGCCTCCGCTGGCGACTCCGGCACGCCGATTCCCGAAGACCAGCTTCCCGAGGACACTCGCACACAACTGGCTGCTCTGCGGGATACGCTCAAACAACTGGAAGCCACCATCCCGGAACTGCCGACAGCCATGGGCGTTACTGAAGGTGACATTACCAGCAGTCGGATTCTGCCCCGGGGAAATCATCTGGCCCCCGGGCGTCTGGTGCCGCGAACCATTCCAGTTGTCCTGAACGTCACCGGCACCTTCAATGTCCCGGCCGACCATAGCGGAAGACTGGAACTGGCTCAATGGATCACGGGCAATGAGAATCCGCTGACGACACGCGTCCTGGTCAACCGGGTCTGGCGGTGGCATTTCGGACGCGGACTGGTTCCCACGGCGGACAATTTCGGCAAGCTGGGGGAACGCCCCGAAAACCCGGAATTGCTGGACTGGCTGGCCGCACAACTCGTTCGCGAAAACTGGTCTCTGAAGCAGCTGCATCGGACAATTCTGCTGTCGCAAACCTGGCAGGCCACAGCGGACCGCACCGCTGCGGCGGACCAGATCGACCCGGACAATCACCTGCAGTGGCGTTGGACGGTGCAGCGACTGGGTGCCGAATCCGTCAGAGATTCAGTCCTCGCGGCCACCGGGCTGCTGGACCGATCCATGGGGCAATCCATGCTGCACGTGAAAAACCGGGAGTTCCTGTTTGATCACACCTCGAAAGATCTTACGTCATATGATTCCCTGAGGCGTTCGGTGTATTTGCCTGTGATCCGCAACAATCTGTATGACGCGATGTCCTTGTTCGACTGCACCGACGGCACTGTCCCCAACGGGGATCGAGGATCCTCAACGGTGGCGTCGCAGGCCCTGTTCCTGATGAACAGCCCACTGGTCCTGAATGCGGCAGAGCACCTGGCCCGGCAATTGATCACCACCACGCCTGAACCCCGGCAACGGCTCACATCGCTTGTCATGCGCACCCTCGGACGTCCGGCAACGGCAGAGGAACTGGCCGGTTTACTGCAGGCCACAGAGCGGCTTGGACAGCAGCTGCAGGCGGACGGCGTCGCTGATGGGGAACGTGAGCTGGCCATCTGGACAGGAATTGCCCAGACCATGCTCATGTCTAATGAATTCCTGTACGTGAGATAACCACCAGAGACCGATGGTGCACTGCGGCTGACCAGTCCCCTCAGAGTGATTCAAGCCTGCCGAACACACAGTGACCACAGATGACAAGCAGCAGTCCCAGGAGCACACCGTCATGACTCAGCAGCACATTCCCCGACGTCAGGCCCTGCGATCTGCCGCCGTCGGATTTGGAAGCCTTGCGTTTTCAGCACTATGTCATCAGGCCCAGGCAAACGACAATGGTCTGGCCCCCTTTCATTTCGCGCCACGGGCCAAACGGGTGATCTTCATGTTTATGAAAGGCGGACCGTCGCAGGTCGACACCTTTGACTACAAACCTTTGCTGCAGCGGGATGATGGCAAGACTCTTCCGTTTGCCAAACCGCGAGTGCAGTTTGCGCCCACGGGAAACCTGCTGGGGTCACCGTGGCGATTCCGACAATATGGGGAAAGCGGGATTCACGTCAGCGACTTGTTTCCGCACGTGGCCCAGTGCGTGGATGACATTTGTTTTCTGAATTCCGTGCATGGCACCAATGCCGCGCACGGTGGTGCCGCGCTCAAACTGCACACTGGCAGCGATAACTTTGTGCGGCCCAGTATGGGTGCCTGGGTCAGTTACGGCCTCGGAACGGAAAATTCCAATCTGCCCTCCTTCATCACCATCTGCCCAACGCTGGCCCATGGTGGACGCAACAACTGGGGCTCCGCCTTCCTTCCTGCACGAAATCAGGGAATTCCGCTGGGCGTGGCCAGTCAGCCAGCCACCTCCGCTGCGGTGCGCTACATCGCTAACTCGAAATGGTCGGCCGCAGCTCAGCGTGTCCAGTTGGACCTGCTGAAGGAAACGAACGAGCGGCATCTGCAGCAGAATGCGCATGAATCGGCCCTCGAAGCACGCATTCAGTCCTACGAACTGGCCTTCCGAATGCAGACAGAGATGCCTCGCTTGCAGGACCTTAGCCTGGAAACGCAGGAAACTCAGGAGCTGTATGGACTGCACGACAAAATGACCGAAAACTTCGCTCGCCAGTGCCTGATGGCTCGACGGTTTGCAGAAGCCGGTGTTCGGTTTATCCAGGTCACACACTCCGACGCCTTTGTGCAATGGGATCAGCATGGCGACCTGCGCAAGGGGCACAGCAAGAACGCGCTGGAAGTGGATCGCCCGATTGCCGCACTGCTGAAGGACCTGAAACGTCGCGGACTTCTGGAAGACACGCTGGTGCTCTGGGGCGGCGAATTCGGCCGCACGCCCACGGCGCAGGGCACAACGGATGGACGAGATCACAACCCGGAGGGTTTCACGATGTGGATGGCGGGTGCTGGAGTCCGAGGTGGCCTGCGTTACGGTGCCACGGATGACTATGGGTACTATGCTCAGGATAACCCCATGCACATTCACGATGTGCATGCCACGCTTTTACACCTGATGGGCATGGATCATCAGCGACTGACATTCCGCTATGCTGGACGTGACTTCCGACTCACCGACGTCGCGGGGAAAGTGCACGACGGAATACTCGCCTGACCCCCCCCCTGCTGCGGCTTTGGTCAAGTCAGACGACTGACACATCGAAGCCCGCGGAATCGGAACGCCGCACAAGCGGGAGGGCCGTGCAAACGGGAGGGCGCGGCTCCTGCCAAGCCGCAAACCCGTTTTTCGCCTCACACAAAGCCTCATCCCACCGCTGGAAAACGTCCGGCTCAGATGGAACTTCGCCCTCCCAAAAGGGCCGTGCATTCAGGAACGCCGCACAAGCGGGAGGGCGCGGCTCCTGCCAAGCCGCAAACCCGTTTTTCGCCTCACACACGAACCCTCATCCCACCGCTGATAAACGTCCGGCTCAGATGGAACATCGCCCTCCCGCTGGACGATTTCCGGCTCAGGTGGAACTTCGCCCTCCCGGACAAGCCATGCATTCGGGAACGCCGCACAAACGGGAGGGCGCGGCTCCTGCCAAGCCGCAAACCTGTTATTGCCTCACACACGAAACCTCATCCCACCGCTGGAAAACGTCCGGCTCAGGTGGAACTTCGCCCTCCCTGAAAGCCGCCAGCATTCGCCCCGATCACGTCCGTCGGTACCCAGCTTAGTACAGGGGGCGGGGCTCCGGGTCCAGTGCCAGCTCGGTCCCCGAATCCGCAGCCTGCTGCAGTGCCGTTTGCACCGTGCTGACGCGTTGCAGGATGTCACCGCTGCCTTCTGCCGGCGGTTCCGCCAGAAATCGGATGGCGGCATGCACATCTTTTTCGTGACCATCCTTCAAACGCTCATGCAATTGCACCACCAATTCCTGTAGAGTTTCCCGCTGATTGCTCAGCAGCATTCTTCGCGTCAATCCGACGCCGCCCGCAAGGCAGATCAGGATGGTCATCAGGATAAACACACCGGCACACAGGCGTTTCAGCCAGTCGATATGCAGAGATTCCGCGACGATCCAGCCGTAGAAGACCCACGCAGTGAACAGCAGAATCAGGGTGGCGGACAAATACAGCATGGGTGGAAAACGGGGCTCAGGGTACGGCATCCCGCCGATTGAAATGAAGAGTTTCCCCGGCTTCCTGCGGGTACTCCCCCAATACAGGGCGCCTTCGGCAGAATGCTGCGTTCGTCCGGCAGCGGAATTCCACTGTTCCCGGATTTCAGGGCGAAAAGCGGTCTGAATGCGATGCGGTCAGCGAAATGCTCAGAGTTATCAGACGCGGTATAATCGTCAATGATCAGGCAAGCGTCGCGCAACGAGGACTCGCAATCGTCAGGCCACAGGGTGCGAGGTTTGAGTCATCTGGCTGGTTGCTGCGGGAACCGCTGCTGCAGATGTTCAGTGGCGAATGCACTGCGGCAGCAGGCGGGCTGCATCAGACCAGTCCCACTCCTCTCTTCATTCTGTGATGCGAGGGCGATCCACGGAGACGGCCTTCCGCAGAAAAGAACGATAGCCTTGCGTCCCTCCGAAAACTGCAGAGAATGCCGGCGAACACACATCTCGATCAGCCTGAACAGTGGAAGACCCTCCGGGACACACACACATGTTTAACTGGGAACCTCAGCCAGCGGGAGCGGCGTGGATTGCCACACAACTCCAGCGGATGCAAACGCTGCATCCCGCCGTACAGTCATTTCAGCAGCTGCTGGCCGTTGAAACCGGCACCCGTCTGACAGACTGGGTGGATCACCTTGTCATCGCCGACATCACCGGAATTCAACAGGCCGGATATGTCGGCCATGCAGACGGCTGGTACACGCACCCCGGCGCACTGTTGCCGCCCGTCAAAAGTGGCGCGAGGGAGCAACTGTTGCTGCGAGTGGACTCTGTCAGCGACTTTGCCGTCACGAATTCTCATCGGTATTCACTGCAACTGACGGGAACGGCCGGGGATCCGCTGCGAACAGCACTGATTCTGGATCCGTGTGCCCGCGCGGACTTTGGGGTGATCGAGCATCGCGGCTGCAACATCCGTCAGCCCGCCCCCGCCCTGCATGATCAGCAACTGGGTCAGCTGCAACGTGTCCGGGAACAACTCCGACTGCGTCCGCGCAACTTTGCCAGTGACCATCAGGCCTTCACCTGCACACGTCAACTGCTGACGGACACGATCGCGGCCGTCGGCCGGGATACCGCGTGCGATCTGTTCTTCGAAGGCGAACGCGCGTACTGGCAGGGCCGAAATACCGCAGCCCGGATTCAGTACATGCGTCAGTCCGCGCTGGGACTGGGCTGGGGTAATCACGATCATCACACCTACCGCAGCAGTCGCGTGTGTTTCAGCCGCCTGATTGAATTGTTTGAGCTGCTTGGCTTTGAATGTCGGGAACAGTTTTCACCCGGACATAGTGCCGGCTGGGGCGCGCAGGTGCTGGAACATCCGGTCTGCGGAACAGTTATTTTCGCAGACGTTGACCTGACACCTGAAGAACTGGCTGGCGACTTCGCACATCAGCCACTCGGGCCATCCTCGCGTCTCGGCACCATTGGACTGTGGTGCGGTCTGCATGGTGAAGCCTTGTTTGAAGCCGGAATGCATCATCTGGAATGTCAGTTTGACTTTGCCGAAGCGCGATCCCAGCTGTCCAGCCTCGGCATCGAAAGCATGCGACCGTTTACGGACTTCGCCTTCCTGAAGCAGTGCTTTACGGCAGGAGAACGGTGGACTGTTCGTCCTGAACGCGTGGAAGAACTTCTGAAAGCCGCATGGATCACTCAGGAACAGGCCAACACCTTTCTGCGTGACGGGGCCCTCGGATCGCACCTCGAAATCCTTGAACGGAATGATGGTTATCGAGGCTTCAACCAGACGGGAATCAGTGAGATTATTCACCGCACCGATCCCCGCTTTCACCATGGCCAGCAAGCTGATTCAGCTCCGACAACGCATCACCCCTGAGCCCCGGCATTCCGCCCTATTCTCGCCAGCCTGATCTTCGAACATGAAAACCCAACGTATGCTGCGCCTGATTCAACTGACTGATCTGCATGTGTTCCAAACCCCCGGCACACTCCTGCGCGGGATTGATACGTGGGACTTTCTGACGAAGGTCGTGCAGCATGTCACAGACCATGAAGCCGCGCCGGATGCCATGATCATCACAGGCGACCATACGCACGACGAACGGCCGCAAAGTTATCAGGCAATCCGTCGGCTCCTTGAACCATGGCAGGATCGCTTGTGGCAGGTGCCCGGAAACCACGATGATCGGCACATCCTGCGAACTGTGTTCTCCAACCGAATTGCCGGGGAAAGCGACGGCCCGATTCAGTTTGCCTTCGAAGCAGCCGGCTGGCTGTGCCTCGGGCTGGATACGCATCTGCCTGGCGCTGTCGCGGGGCGAATCTGCCCGGAACGATTGCTGTGGGCACGACAAATTGCCGAACGCAGCCCGGCATCGCGCATCGCCCTGTTCTGCCACCATCCTCCCGTCCTACTGGGCAGTCCGTGGATGGATGCCATCGGACTGGAAGGACGCGAACTGATTCAGAATTGGTGCCTGTCGGATTCCCGTGTGCAGCTGATCTGCTGCGGACATGTGCATCATGAGTCCACGACGCGGCTGGGAAATGCCGACGTTCTGACCACTCCCTCAACCGGAATTCAGTTTTCACCTCAGGGCAGCACACCGAATTTCGTAGCGGGCGCACCTGGGTATCGCCGAATTGAACTGACCCCGGACGGTTATCGGACCGAGGTCGTGCGGATTGCCGATCTGGCCATCCCACAGGTTTGAAGGGGCAGAAAAAGGGGTGGGCAGAAAAGGGGTCAGGAACCAATAGTGCGGAGCACCCTTTGGGCCATTTGGCTATTGGGTCCTGACCCCTTTTCCGATGCAGCGAAGCACCCTTCGGGCCGTTTGGCTATTGGTTCCCGCCCCCCTTTTCTGCCCGCTGGAAAAACCAGGAACATCCAGGACCAGTGCGGGGCGAAGATGCAACAGCCTGCGGCCGGTGTTAGCATGCGGTCCGAAGTTCTGTGACGCAGCCTGCGGGTCTTTGCGTCCGGACGCACGGACAGACACTGCGATCATCCTGCCAGGGCGTTTTGCAGCCAGATCACTCAGGGGTAAGCATGCACAAGATTCTGATTCAACTGGACACAGACCCACAGCCATCGGCATTTGACCGTGTTGTCGCGGTGGACTCCGGCGTCGAGCACCTGTTTTCGTACTCGGCCGTCACACCGGAAACAGTGACGGGGCTGGTGCATGGGGCGATGTTCACCCGTGGGCCCGCCGACCTGAAAAACACGGCCATTTTCGTCGGCGGGGGATCAGCAGCCGAGGGTGAATCGCTGCTGAAAAAGGTTCAGAAAACATTTTTCGGCCCCATGCGTGTCTCTGTCATGATGGACTCAAACGGCTGCAACACCACCGCCGCAGCTGCCATCGCCAGTGCTCGTCGACATCTGCCGCTGGCGGAAACTCAGGCCATCGTTCTGGGAGCCACCGGCCCCGTCGGACTTCGCGCCGCCGAATTGCTGGCACTGGAACACTCCCACGTGACCCTTGTTTCGCGCACACTGGAACGTGCCCAGGCGGCCTGCCAGACAATTCTGCAACGCCAGCCGGACGCACGGGTCTCGGCAGCAGCGGCAGCCTCCCCGGAAGACTATCAGCGACTCTGTCACGGACAGACACTGATCGTCGCTGCCGGCGCCGCAGGAGCCTGCTTTCTGACTGAAGGCGCCCTCCAGCAACTCCCCGGCCTGAAGCTGGCAATTGACCTCAACGCGGTCCCGCCAGTCGGCATTTCTGACATCTCCGTCATGGACAAAGCGACGGACAAGTCCGGCGTGCTCTGCTACGGAGCCATCGGAGTTGGTGGACTGAAAATGAAAGTGCACCGTCGTGCGGTGGCCTCCCTGTTTGAAAGCAATGATCAAGTTCTGGATACCAGAGCCATCTATGCTCTGGCCCTGGACGTCGCCGGAATTGCTCGCTGAAATCAGGTGATCACGTGTTGAGTTTCCGGGGAAATCAGGCTGCGGACGACGTGGTTGTCACCGGAATCGGCACGGTAACACCCCTGGGTCTGCACACCTCAGCCACATGGCAGGCCCTGCTGAATGGCCAGGTTGCACCCGCCGTGCTTCGCCCCGACGACATCGACTTCTGGGAAGAACTGGGACGCATCCCCGGACTGCGTCGCTATGGTGCCAGCCTCAACACTGGCCAGCTGTCCCAGGCCTTCAGGACCTGCCCACTGCTCCAGGATCTCGCGCCGGACCACGCGGCAGCCATCGTGGCTGAGCGCGGTATTTCCAGCGCTTTACTTGCCCTGCAGGAAGCGCTCAACCAGTCACAATTCCGGTTGGGCTGCGTCGCCCCACACCGCATCGGCGTCGTCTTCGGAAGCAGCAAAGGCGGCCTGCGAACCGCTGAATCTCTGACTCCACACGCACGCACGCAAAGTGATCAATCACTTCGCACATCAGCCATTCCGTACCTTACACACGTTAATAACAAACACACCCACACAGCAAATAATTTAACGCATTACTGGGAGGAACACGACCCGTCCGGATACCGCTGGTCCGAACTTTTTCGCACCGACAGTGCTACCCAGTGGATGGCTCACCTGCTGCAGGCCGGTGGCCCGGTCAGCTGTCCGGTCGCAGCCTGCGCCACAGGACTGATTTCCGTACTGCAGGGCGCCGCACTGATTCAATCGGGGGCCTGTGATCTGTGTGTCACAGGCAGTGCCGATGCCGCTCTTCGAGCCTCAGTGTTGTCCTCGTTCAATCGGCTGCGTGTGACTTCGGGACACGACGATCCACGCAGCGCCTGTCGCCCGTTTGATATCGACCGCGATGGCTTTGTCATTGGGGAAGGTGCCGGTGTGCTCATTCTGGAGTCACGGCGGCACGCACTCGCTCGCGGGATCCAGCCGCTGGCACAGGTGCTCGGCGGAGGCTGGCTGGGCGACAGCACAGGGATGACGCAGATGGACGCCACGGGTGACGTGGTCTGCCAACTGCTTCGACGTAGCACCCAGGCCACGGCCACGGCCCCGGATATTCTCAGCGTGCACGGGACGGGCACCCTGACCAACGATCTGGCAGAATCCCGGGGGATTGCCCACGCCGGCTTCCAGCACCTGCCAATCTGCTATGGATTAAAAGGCGCGCTCGGGCACCTGCTGGGAGCGGCAGGCAGCGTCGAAACCGCCTTGCTGGTGCAGGGCATCACAGCCGGCCAGTATCCCGGCACGGCCAATCTCAGCACTCAGGATCCGCTGTGTCCGATTCCCATCGCACGCACTCCCGGCCCCGCATCAGCCGCGGCCGTCTGGGGCAAACTCTCACTGGGCTTTGGCGGCCACGTGGCTTATGGGCTATTTGCCAAGCCCTGAACAGGACCACCGCGCAATGGGCTCGACCGGGCGGAGTCTCGGGCCGTGACGCGATTTTCCCAGGCTTCGGTGGTTCCCCATCATCACGGTCGATTCACTGCCGGTGATTGATTGTAAAGCCCCGTCAGCCACTCCAGACAGACCGAGTCCATGTCGGCGGCCTGAGCAGGATTCGTCGAGTCCGCGGCCCACGGCAGCAAACGCTGCACATCCTCAGGCAGGCTCTCCGCCGCTATCGGCCCCAGTGGAATCTGACGTGCCGGCGATTCCGCCAGTCGACGCTCCGTCTCTTCGGACAGGAGAAATTCGATCAACGCCAGCGCTTCCCGGGGATGCGGACAACTGCGAATCATGGCCACGGTATTGGGAATGCAGATCGTGCGTCCGCCGGGCAATCGATACGGCAGCATGTCGACAGGCTTCCGGGCATCAATCGCCGCAAAGACATCGTCCGTATCCGTCAGTCCCAGCTCACAAACCCCTTCAGCGACCAGATCACGCACCGCGCCATTGCCGCGCGCCTCTCGGATTCCCCGCTGATGCAGCGACGCATGCCATTCCTGCAGTCCCGCCAGTCCCAGTTCGTGACATAATTCCGTGTAATGTGTCAGTGTGGTGCCAAACAGAGGAATTGCAATACTGACCCGGGACAGATCCTGCGACTGCAGCCTCGAAGCCACCACGTCAGCACTGCAATCCTGCAAATCCGTGTTCACAATCCAGACGCGCAGCCTTCCGGAAAATCCACACCAATGGTGCTCCGGATCCCGAAACTGTCGCGGGATGCGGGCAAACACACGTTCTTCACAGGGCTGCAGCAGCCCGGCTTTCTGCAGTCGAATCGTGCCCAGAGTCTGATTGTTCCAGAACACGTCACAACGCGGCGTTCCCTGTTCCTTCAGCAGCAGACTGGTCAGCCCCAGACTCTTGTTGGATTCCTCGTCGTAACGCACATCCACACGAATCCCGGTGCGCTGTTCAAAGTCACGCAGAATGGTATCCGCAAACACTGAATCATGTGCACAATAAACCACCACCGAGGCCACGTCCGCAGGCCGATTCAGCAGCAGGGGAAAAAGCACGGCCGCCAGCAGAGGAACAGCCACCACCAGCCATGGCCAACGCGAGTTACTCACCATAAGCCAGTCGCTCCCCGATGCTCTCAGTCACGGACCGAATCCGCCACCGAACATCTGCCAACCACCCCGCCAACCACTGGACCCAAGCCTTCCCGCAGAGACCATCCGGATGCACATTGGACGCGTGAACAGAAGGTGGCAGCGATTCAGTGGTTCTTCCGGTCAGGCGAAGATGTCCATCACGGGTTTGCCTTTCCCGTCCTGAGTCACATAGAACGGACGCCCTTCGATGTCGAAGCCCGTTTGAGGGCTGATGCCCATGGCCGTCATGATGGTGGCATGCAGATCAGAAATGGAGACAGGATTTTCCACAGCCACCAGCGGCCGCTGATCGGCCGTCCGACCGTAGACAAATCCCTTGCGCACTCCACCGCCAAACATCAGCACACTGGTTCCGCCGGTGAAATGCCGATGCAGCCCGTAGTGCTTCAGTTCCTGTACGGCTTCCACGCGTTCCGTAGCCTGATCGGTCGCCGATGAACCCGGGACGCCTTCAATCAGGGCATCACGACTGAACTCGGAGGCCAGCACCACCAGCGTGCGATCCAGCAACCCTCTCAGTTCCAGATCGAGAATCAACTGAGCGA
>CAIYBH010000456.1 GCA_903924405.1 uncultured Planctomycetaceae bacterium
ACGACGTGCCTCAAACAAGGGCTGCCTGTCGCTGGGCCTTGGCGAATACCTGCAATTGCTGGACTGGACAGCTCGGCAGGTCCGCACAGGAAAACGTGGTTCGACGCCAGCGGAACTGGCTCCTGTGTTTGAGCGACTGCAGATTTCAGCGGAGTTGTGGGTGGAATGTGTCACGCACTTCCACAAATGGTTCCGCTCCAGTGTAGGCCGCCCGAAATCGATGGCATCGAACGCGGAGACGAAGGGCCACAACCGAGCCATCAGCATCAACGCTTCACGCAGAGTCTTTGCGTAACGTGCAGAAATGTGAGCGAAGATCGGCGACGCAAGACAACATTGCTAAACTACTTAAAGAGGCATGCAATGGATGGATGGCACCATTTGCCTGCACCATTTGCCTGCACGTAACTTGATAAGTGGCAGAAAACCGGCATCCATTGCTTTCGTCGACTGGTGAAGAAGCTGAGGCCTCCCGCTTTGAGCCTGCCCGAAAAGATCGCCTCGCCGCTGGAACGGCTCGTGCTCATGAACAAATCACCGGCCCGGTGACCACAGTGGCAACAGTCCCCGTTTCAAACTCGGAATCCTGCAGATCCAGCAACTAACTGGTCGCGCCATGCTGCGAAGAATGGACAGCTACCGTCAGCCTCGGGTGACGTTATGGTTTTCTTTCGGAGGTATCACTCTTGTCCGGAAGTTGCTGCACATGCAATCGATAGGGATGTGCCGGGCCTCCTCGGTCAAAGGCATCCTGCAGAGTCAGCAGATATTTCCCCGCTGGCAGGTCGAGCAGAAGCAGGGAGTCACGCAGATGTGAATTCTCCGAAACACCGGCAACCGCTTCCGTCAGTTCGCCTTTCGTTTGATCATCACTGCTGGCCACGATCGATCCGGCAGCAGTCCACACAGTCAGCATCGAATCCAGATTAGAGCCCAGTGCGGCAGCCTCCACATAAATCCGAAGTTTTGTGGGCTGCACCAGTTCAACAGCGAATACATCCACGTTCGTGTCCGCGTGGATGCTGCCGACAACCAGTTGCGACGAGGTAATCTGCTGCGGCTGACGAAAACCATCGTTGGGCTCCAGCTCGACAACGACCGGCGTTCCACCGTGAATCGGCATCCAGTGAGGATGCGACTCTCCGGAAGCCGTGCGTACACTGATCCGGACTGCATCTGCAGCAAATCCAGTTGGCACTTCAATATCCAGTTCCAGTTGTTCGTCCCCAATCTGTTCGGCCTTCTGTTTGCCGGGGACAGTGGCCGCCGCGTGTGATACGACCGTAATCTTTATTTCTGCGTTGTCAGCCACAACGATCACTGGATCCTTCAACAGCCAGCCGCGAAGAATCACTCTCGTCCGCTGCCCCGACATCACGGACAATGGATTGAGAAGGGCAATCCGCGGTGGTTTCGGGGGGAGTGCTTCCTGTGCCGACACCGCGTCATGGGCACTCAGGAAATACACAAAACAGCAACCGACGACAAGTAACGGCTGCAGCCATTTTCTGCAGGTGCTGTCATCAGGCATATAAGGCCTCAATCCACTTGCCCTCGTTCAGAATTGGTACGGGGCGGCCATCCGGCGTGTACAGGTGCTTGTGCGGGTCAATCCCCAGTGACCTGTAAATCGTGAAGGCCACATCGGCAGGGCCAATCGGCGAATCGACGACCTGAGCACCATCGCGATCAGTCTGCCCCAGCACTCGCCCAGGCACAACCCCGGCTCCGCAAAAGAGCAGCGACGCCGCAGGTCCCCAGTGATCCCGCCCCACGTCCTTGTTAATCTTCGGAGTCCGCCCGAACTCGCCCATCACAACGACCAGAACATCTCTGAGCAGACCACGCTGGTGCATGTCCGTCAACAGAGCGGAAAAGCCGCGGTCGAAATCAGGAAGCATCCTGTCGAGGCCCTCCCAGATCTTTGCATGGTGGTCCCAGCCACCAGAATTGACCGTGACAAATCCCACCCCCCGCTCCACCAGTCGCCGCGCCAGCAAACAGCTTTGCCCGAACGTTGTCCGCCCATAACGATCTCGCAGCTCAACGGTCTCTGCATCGATCGCAAAGGCGTCGCGGGCTTCTCCAAACAGCACCATCTCAGCCGCTCGTTTCTGAAACTGATCATACGCTGCCAACTGGTCATTGGCTTCGATGGATCTTGCCATCGTATCAACACTGGCAAGGAGAGACTGCCGCCGCTTCACGCGTACGTCGGGCAGAGGCTCGGCACGCGTCACATCCCTAACCCGAAAATTCTGCTCGTTCGGATCACCCGCCTTGAAGGACTCATAACGCCCCCCCAGAAACGCGCTTTTTCCCAGTTCCCAGGTGAACGAAGGATTGCGGGGAATCGCGACGTACGGCGGTAATGTGCCAGGGAAACCGCTTTCATGGGCCGCCACTGCTCCAATGGCCGGCCAATCTCCAAACGGTGTGCCGAACCGCCCGGACATGACCCAGTTGGTGGCGGTTTCGTGGTGATCGTTGTTGTGTGCGCCACCGCGATGCAGGCAGACCTTGTCCATGCACTGAGACATCAGCGGCAGCAATTCACAGATCTGCAGCCCCGGCACCACGGTGTCAATGGGTGAATACTTGCCGCGAATTTCAGCGACAGCATCGGGTTTCAGGTCAAAACTGTCATGGTGCGACAGCCCACCTCCCAGGTAAACCAGAATGACACTTTTTGCGCGCCGACTGGTGGTCGGCTGATGCTGATCTGCGGCACGAAGCAGGTCTGCCTCGGTGAGTCCCATCGCAGTCAGTCCGCCGACTTGCACAAAACTGCGTCGGGAGGCCGGTGACGTTTGAATTTTCAACATCGTGAGGTCTCAATGCTGGAAGGCAAATTCACGGGAATTCAGCAGGGCCCAGAACAGATCCTGAAATACACCAGGTCGTTCTTCCGCCGCAGCGATTGTCAGCTGGGCCTGCACGGACGCCATCTCGGCTTCCGTGGGCCGACGACTAAGCGTTGCCGCAAACAGCTCGCTAACGATCTGCGGGTCAGAGATTTTACTGGTCAACAGTCGTTGCAGGCGTCCATCAGACGCCTGAATCCGAGCCATCAGACTGTCGCTATTCTGAAGATGCAGCAACTGCGGCAGTGTGACATCGCCCGATCTTTCACACGCACACGCAGTGACTCGTTCAGATCGCCCGAACAGCGACAGAAAGTAACTATCCAGTCCCGGATCCGGCACCTGAATTGCACGAATTCCCAGCGGATACCCCTGAAATGGCTCGGGCTCTCCTGTTGCCGCTCCAATCGCATCCAGCAGCACTTCGGCCGGCAAACGACGAGCCAATGCGTGAGAATAAAAACGCTGATCGTGCTGATTCTGTGGAAGTGTGGCGGCTGACCGCTGGTAGGCCTGAGAGTTCAGGATCAGCCGCATGACATGTTTCAGGTCAAAATCTGACTGAACGAACTGTGAGTTCAGATACTGCCAGAGCGCAGGATTTGACGGAGGATTGGTAGCGCGGAGGTCATCCACTGGTTCTACCAGGCCGGTGCCCATAAAATGCTTCCAGAGCCTGTTGACCATTGCCCCGGAAAACCATGGATTTTCAGGAGCAGTGAGCCAGGCTGTCAGCTGTAGTCGCGGATCGGTCCCTGGCGGTATGTGCACTGGACGGCGATCGAGGTGCTGCGGAGATAGCATCACACCGGTGCGCGGCTGTCTGACGGTGACTGCCGCATCCTGGTTCCGGCGGATTTCCTGTTCCAGCTCACCAATGCGTTTCTGAACATCGGCATGCTCATCCCCCTCTTCTGTTTGCCGTAATTTCGTCTGCTGTTCGGACAACTGCTGTTGCAGATTGAGTACGTGCCGTGTCGCCACATGCAGACTGCTCTCGCCTTCGTCAGGATATTTCCGCTGCAAAGCCAGCCGGGAAAAGAAAGCCACAAACTGATAATAGTCGTCCTGGGTGTAACGCTCGAGCGGATGATTGTGGCAGCGGGCACAACCGATGCGGGTGCCAAGAAACGCCTGAGCCACGGAGTCGGCGATATCAGATTCTTCTGCTGATTTTTCGCCAATGGTCACGATGTAGTAACCGACAGGCGGGTTGGCGGTCGTGGAGCCAGTTGCCAGCAACACGTCTTCTGTCAGCTGTTTCCAGCTGCGTCCTGCGACCAACTGCTGCCGAATCCACTGATGAAAACTACGGACCCCCTTTCGCCCGCGAACATCATGATCCCGTTCCACACGATTCTGCAGCAGATCGCCCAGCAGCAGAGCCCAGTAGTCATGGAATTCCGACCGCTGCAGCAGACGGTCTACCAGTTTCGCTCGCTTGTCAGGTTGCGCATCCGCCAGAAAGTCCCGTATCTCGCCAGGCGTGGGCAAGGTACCAATTGTGTCCAGCATACTACGACGCAGAAATGTCGCGTCGTCAATCGCCGGCGACGGCGGAATCCTTAAAGCATGCAACCGCCCGAATACGTGCTGGTCGATGGGCTGATTCCCGACGTCGTAAAGGTCCGCACCAGGTGCCTCATCACGTGGCATGGTGAAAGTCGCTACTTCGACCTCACCCTGAAAACTCACTCTCACGACATGCTCGCCATGTCGGAGGGCCTGAACCTGGCCAGTAGCGGTGACATCGAGGATCGAGATGTCACCGGAGGCGAATCGGGCCAGCGATGTGACGTCGCGTTTAGAGCCATCGCTGAAAAACGCCCACGCGATCAGTTGTACCTGATCCCCGGGACGAAGCTGGGCGTTCTTTGGAGTCACCTCAAGTCGCTGCAACACCGGGTCCGAAGCAAGTGGCCCCGGCAGGCCGGCCTTGATCCAGTTCAGCAGTACTGCTTCAGCGTCACTGCCCGGCTGGATGCGGCGACCTCCGGCATGCATGATCGACCCATTGGCTTTGCCAACAAGCAGGCTGGCTGCGGGCGAGGCCGGGTTGACGCGGCGGCCGCGGGATTCGCGAGTCAGTGACTCGTAATCGGCCTCAGGGGCGAATCCGCGAAGCGACAGGCGAAAGCCGTTCTGGCCGGCCAGTTTGCCATGACAGCCACCAGAATTGCAGTCGTAGCGAGTCAGCAGAGGAATAACATCGTTAAGAAACGAGGGGGGGGCGGGGGCGTCCTGAGCGACGGTCGGGTTACTGACCCCGAAAAGCCAGAGCAGTAGCAGGACCATTTGGCCTGGTTGCAGGCAACCGCGATTGGTGATCCGGCGGTTGCCCAGGAAGTTGGAATGGTGGACCTGCGCCATGAAATCTGAACCAAAACAGGGTGCGGGGACAGCGGCAATCGTTTGGTTTTAATGGGCTGATAACGCGAAGGCAACTGGAAAACGGGTGGAAAACAGTTTTCGTCCCGGGAGTCCACAGCAAATTTGAGATGCGAAATCAAAATGATCTGGGGGCCGTAGAGGTGCGGCCGAACCACCGTGTGGTGAACTGCAGCACACCTGGTCAGTATGGCGCGGCACATGGCGGTTTTCCGGACTCGGTACGCCGAAGTTCCAACCGCGCTACGTTCTGTGAGCGGCAACGGTTCAGTAGCCGGTTGTAATTTCTGTCTGGTCAGCCCAGCCTGGCTCACGATCGCTGGCAAGACCCTTCACGGTTGACACGAGCGACAAAAGTCTGTTGCTTGAAATCGTACCATTGTCACGGGCGCGGATTTTTTTGCGGCAGCGCAATGGTAGATCTTCTCAGGCGACCAAAACGCTGTTGGAGGCCGTGTGACGGCGATATGACGCGGCAAAA
>CAIYBH010000457.1 GCA_903924405.1 uncultured Planctomycetaceae bacterium
GAATGGGCCAATGGACACTCTCACCACAGCGGCTTCACCACCACACTCACTCCCAACTCAAACGTTATCTTTGTCGATAACGGTATCACCTATCAGAACACCGACTACGCGTCACGCCAGGAAGGCAGTTCCCTGACCTCTGTCAGCTACTCCGCCCTGAACTCTCGTAGTTATCACACAGGAAGTGTTCATTCCACCCTGTGCGACGGCTCAGTTCGAGTCGTCAGTTCCAGTATCGATCTCAGAGTCTGGAGAGCACTCGGAAGCCGCGATGGCGGGGAGGTATCAATCGATTTCTGATGCCCGGAGGATCCTGCCCCTTTGCCCTCTGCCGAATCATCCGGGAGTACCTGCACTCTCCCGCTGAAGTTCAGCAAACCAGCTCCGCAGCCAGGGCCGGGGAATCCCAATCGAGCATACGTCGACAGTACCCGTGAGCCCGTCAGCGCCCGAAAAGCCGAACCCCCGTTTTCTGGCAACAAAAGTCACCGTCCTGTCGGCCCGAACGCAGACTCCTCGGACTGCTCCAGTGTCGCAATCCATACCCGAGGGCAGGTCCACGGCCAGTACTGCCGCTCCGGACTGATTGATCTGCTGAATCGCCTCCAAATACGGACTGGCGACGTCTCCGCGAATTCCCGTGCCCAGCATGGCGTCTACAATCAGGTCGCGATCTGACAAACCCCGCAGAAGATCTCGTAACTCCGCTGAGCCTGGCTGCTGTACGACAATGCCCGATCGAATCAGAATGTCGAAGTTGGTCTGAGCATCGCTGCTGAGTCCACGATTTCCCGATACCAGATACACTTCTGACGGGATTCCATCCGCCGCCAGCAATCGCGCCACAGCCAGCCCGTCACCCCCGTTGTTTCCATGTCCTGCCAGGATCAGAATTCGCTGCCATGGACCACTCTGAACAATCACGTGGCAAACCCCGCGAGCAGCATTCTCCATCAACAACAATCCGGGGATCCCCAGCAGCCGAATAGCGTCCTGATCCAGTCTCCGAACCTGATCTCGCGTCAGGAACTCCATTTCGCCAACTCCTGATTTTCATCATTCATCGCAAAGTTCTGCACGCAGGTTCCCGCGATCAGCCTGCAACATCGGACGCTGAACGTAGTCGCGATGCAGCCGAACGCAGCAATTCCACAGTCGTGTTCAGATCAATGCAACCGTCGGTGATGCTCACCCCATATTTCAACGCCCCTGGATCGTCCCCCAGCGTCTGAGCTCCCTCATGGAGATTGCTCTCCAGCATCAATCCCACGATCTCCTCATTGCCCGCAGCTCGCTGTTCGATCACATCCGACCAGACTTCCGGTTGCCGTCGATAGTCCTTGCTGGAATTCGCATGACTGCAATCAACCACCAGCCTCGGTGGCAACTTCGCGGACCTCAGCATTCCACTGGCCTCAGCCACCGCTTCCGCATGGTAGTTCGGACCGGATCGCCCCCCACGCAGAATCAGGTGCCCATACTCATTACCGCGCGTTGTCATGACACAAGTCTTGCCATCATGATCAATTCCAAGGAAATGATGCGAAGCACTGGCCGCTTTCATGGCATTGATGGCCACCTCCAGACTGCCCTCCGTGCTGTTCTTAAACCCCACTGGCATTGACAGACCACTCGCCATCTGTCGATGCGTCGGAGATTCCGTCGTGCGTGCACCAATCGATGCCAGAGTAATCAGGTCGGCGATGTACTGTGGCGTGATCGGCTCCAGCATCTCCGTAGCCGCCGGTAACCCAACACAGTTGATGTCACAAAGAATCCGCCTCGCCCGGCGAAGTCCCTCCGCAATGTCAAACGTATCATTCAGGTGCGGATCATTGATCAGGCCTTTCCAGCCCACCGTCGTCCGCGGTTTTTCAAAGTACACACGCATCACCACCAGAATTGAATCACGGACCTCATCGGCGACAACCTTCAGCCCGCGAGCATACTCCAACGCCATTTCCGTGTCATGAATTGAGCAGGGGCCGACGATGGCAATTACCCGCTTGTCTTTCCCCTTCAGAATGTCACATACCGCGCTACGCGAACGCCAGACATGGTTCGCAACTTCGGCCGTCAGCGGGTACTCCCGTTTCAGTTCGGCCGGAGAAATCAATGGCAGCGTGCCACAAATGTTGACGTCCTGAAGGGAGGGCTCAGCTGTATTCGTTTCGAAGGGTTTCATCAGTCGTATCCGGCCACACCCATTCCGGTGGACCATCCGGGAAATATCTTCGGGACAACTTCGGCCGGAGCCGCAGTTGTTATCTCTGCCTGATCGGCGGACGCTGAATGCAACACTGGCACCCAGGAGCCCTCACGCTCGGCAACATGTCATCTTCGGGCCGGATCATCTGCAACCGCAGATCCGGAGGCCTAACCTGGACCAACCCGAAGAATCCAGAGTATCCGGCAATGGATGACCTTTCGCAAGAACAGGCCTGAAAATGTGACTGAGTTGAGCGGATTCGAGCCCCTGCCCGGGAATTCCATGCGTGTTTTCGCAGATCCCGCACGTTTTTCAGACCACAGGAACCTAACCGCATTCCCGGATTTCCCTGCCAGACGAACCGGCACATATGCCTTCAACTCGGCGATGAAATCTCCCGGTGTCCCCTCATCGATGCTCTGCGGATTCGTGGTCCAGGTCCTTCGCAACCACGACAATGTGCTGCCCTTTGGGGACCGGTGCGGCCCACGCCTGCGCCAGCACAACGCCATCGAGGGCTGCCACACAGGCATAAGGCGGCAGATCAAACTGATCAAAGTCATGCAGATAGCCCACCGTCTGCCCCTTCGTCACTGCTGTCCCACATTCCACCAATGGCTCGTAATGCCCGGCGAATGGGGCTGGAATAAAGCAACCACGATCCACCATCTCCAGTCTCTTCTGAGTTCCCGCTTTGTGGTGGGCTATAGGTTCAATCGTTCCAGACATCAGTCCGTTGTTGATCAGGGCCGCTAGTACCCCCTGTCGACCATAACGAACACCCTCCGGATTCACCGCTCGTCCCCAACCAAGCTCCGTACCGACCGTGATTTTTCCCAACCGCTCCGCCTCAGAAGGTAACAGCCCGGGCGTCTGATTCTGGTAAATCATCAGCGCAGGAGTCCCAAACCAGCGCGCCGTCTCCTCAATCTTCGCAGCCAGCAACGGATCATCAACCGGATGATAATTCGCGCAGATTGCAAATCGTGCCACATCACCCCCGGAGTGCAGATCCAGCACGATGTGCACGCGAGGCCAGATGTATGTTCTCACAAAGTCGGCAATTCGATGAGTGATTCCCGACAGAGCCGGGTGGCGACCGGCACCGTCGACAAATGCCCGATTCAAATTCACCCCATCATCCATACGACTCTCTCGAGTTCCACTCAGAAAGGCTGATGGATTCAGAACCGGTATCAGAATCACTCGGCCACGTACGTCCTCAAGGCGAATCTCGCGAACCAGGTGCTTCAATGCCACAGGGCCTTCATATTCATTGCCATGGTTCGATCCAAACGCAACGAGTCCCCGCCCTTCACTTGCCTCCGGCCCCACAAATACAGTCAGCGGAAACAAGTGGTCCCCCCAGATGCTGTCGTGTTCCAATGCCACCCAATAGTCACGTCGCCCTGGTGAATCCAGATCCAGTCGCTCCGGTCGCACGATCTCTCTGAGCATTTCCTCGTCCCCATTCCTCGTATGTCAGTTCCAATCAACAACAGCCAGCAACCAACCCCGAACCCACCATCCCGAGTGGCAACCGAACTCCTGGATTGTTACGGGAACCCCGAAACCTGAAAAGCCAAAACCAGACGAGACACGAGCGACAAAAGTCTGTTGCTTGAAATCGTACCATTGTCACGGGCGCGGATTTTTTTGCGGCAGCGTAATGGTAGATCTTCTCAGGCGACCAAAACGCTGTTGGAGGCCGTGTGACGGCGATATGACGCGGCAAA
>CAIYBH010000458.1 GCA_903924405.1 uncultured Planctomycetaceae bacterium
CGACGGCCGATCCATCGCTGTCTGCCCCATCTGCCTCCACCCCATCGCTGCTGACCATCGCGGCAGCCAACCTTAACCCGAGCACGGATTCTTCTGCATGGGCGGCTTCGGGCCGCCGATCGTGGGGCCTGTTTCCGCGCTGGCTAAGCCGGGATGGTTTTGCACTTTGGTGTGGCGGACTGGACTTCTGCCGACAAAATGCGGACATTGCCACCAGGCGGCTCGGCAACTGACGGCGGAACGTTCTGCGGAATCCGTGCCATCTGAGACACAAAGGACAACCAGATGAACTCACCTTCCGAATCGCGACGCGCCTTTCTGCACACTGGCACAGCGGCATCGCTGGCCACGGCCATGTTTGTCACCAGCGACGCGGTAGCGGATGAATCGCAGGAACGCATCGTGGTGGGCGTGATGGGGGCCAGTCGTGGTTCCGCGCTGGCGGAAGTGTTCGGCAGACTGCCGGGCGTGGAAGTCCGCTATGTCTGCGACGTTGACAGCAACCGCCTGAAAGCCCTGCAGGAATCACTCTCTGCAAAGCTGGAAACACCTGTGCAGGGCGTCAGTGATTTCCGCCGGATTCTGGATGATTCGGCCGTCCACGCGCTGATTTGTGCGGCTCCCAACCACTGGCACGCCCCAGCCAGTATCCTCGCCTGCAGCGCCGGCAAGCATGCCTATGTGGAAAAGCCCTGCAGCCATACTCCCAACGAAGGAGAACTGCTGATTCAGGCCGCGCGTCAGCACAAACGCTGCGTGCAGATGGGCAATCAGCGACGCAGCAGTCCCACCATTCGCGAGGCGATGCAGTTGCTGCAGGACAAGACCATCGGCAACGTCTATTACAGTCGCAGCTGGTATGCGGCCAATCGAGGCACGATCGGTAAGGGCACTCCGGCGCCGGTGCCTCCGCATGTCGATTACGAACTCTGGCAGGGGCCGGCCCCGCGACAGCCATTCACCTCCAACCGCCTGCATTACAACTGGCACTGGGTCTGGCACTACGGAAACGGCGAACTGGGCAACAACGGCATTCACTCCATCGACCTCAGTCGTTGGGGACTGGGTGTGGATTATCCAACCCGCGTCGTTTCTTCGGGGGGCCGGTATGCCTTCGATGATGATCAGCAGACCGCCGACACGCATGTCGTCAGCTTTGAGTTCCCGGACAAGCGGCAAATCACCTGGGAATGTCTCAGCTGCAATCGCGACGGCATGGATGGAACGGGATTCGGCGTTTCATTCCACGGGGATCGCGGCACACTCAAGCTGAATGATACCGGCTACACGGTACTGGATGAGAAGGGGCGTGAGGTTCGCAAAAAGGAGGGCAGTGATGGAATGCGGGCCCATGCTGAAAACTTCATCACCGCCATTCGCCGGAATAATCCCACTCTGCTCAATTCAGAAATCGAAGAAGGCCACAAATCGACTTTACTGTGTCACCTCGGCAATATCGCTCATCGAACGGGTGACAGCCTGAAATGTGACGCCGCCAACGGACAGATTCAGGACAATGCCGACGCCATGAAATTGTGGACGCGGGATTACGAAGCGGGCTGGGAACCACGCGTCTGATCGTCTGAAACCCTTCGTCCGCACGAGGGCCACCGTTGTTTCCGTCTTTACCCGAACTGGTGCGGTGGAGGCAACGATGGCCGTGATCGCCAGGATTCCTGCAGCCGCTCCCCGGATGCGAGGCGTGTCTGCCGCCAGGATCGGTCACGCCTGGCATGTGGTCACGATGGCACCCGGGAAAATCAGGGGCGATTTCCCTTGATTTTCGGAGCGGTGTTTGTCCGCTGAATTCGCACGTTAAACTCCGGGGGGGGGGCGTTGCGTCGGAGCGAAACGCGACTATTTTCTGACTCAATAAGGTTTGGCCATTCCGTATCAGGCCTGTCGCCATGTTTTACGCGATCGGACGTTCCGTCCACGATCCGCTCTGCCACGCATCCCGCGTCTGATACTCCAGCACCCGGACTCGTTCTGCTGTGACTTCAAAATAGAAAAAGGCCTGTTGCTGTCCTCCAAAATGGCTGCTGTTGTCCACATTGAACACCGGCAGCCCCGTGGCGGCGGGTTTTGAGGAACCGTCCCAGCGGTAGACGTTCCGTCCATGCGTGTGCCCGTACAGGATCGCCGCCACATTGTAATTGCGAATCGCATCATAGTAGCCGCGCACGTCTTCCGGATCCCACTCCATCCCCATCGCCTTCTGATCGTCCACAGGCAGTGCCTGCGAGTATCTCAGCAGATCAATGTGGTGGGTCAGTACGATCGGACGCCCCGAATCGCCAACATGAGTTCTCAGATCGCGAATCAGAAAGTCCAGACTGCCCAGCGGTGAGTAGCGGCGTCGGCGGGCCGCCTGCGAAACCTCACCCACAACAATTCCCAGATTCACAAGGTGCACCGGGCCCCAGTCCCATGAATAGTGCACGCCGCTCTCTGACACCTGCAGCACACCGGGACGTTCGCGATTTCGGCGGATGATCTGCTGCACCGCATGACCGTCACCCCGCGGGCTGTCATGATTGCCGTGGACTTCATACAGCGGGTATTGCAGCAGCCCGTCGCCCCCTTTCAATCCGAACAGTTCTTCAAACCCAGCCCACTCCGTCTGCTGCATCTGCACATTGGACTTGTCTCCCGTGTCGATACAGTCGCCCGCATGCAGAACACCACGCGGCTGCTGCACGGTTCCGCCGCCCAGAGCTTCCGGGATTGCGGTTCCCGGCAATCGATTCAGCGTCTCGATCAATCGCGTGCAGACAGTCCTGGAGCGTTCATCCAGTTGCGTCCTGTCGGCTTCGGCTGCGAGGACGTGCGTGTCACTGATCAGAAAGAAGGCCGTGGACTCAGTGGAAGTTCGCGGTTCCACCGGAGAAATGAATGCCGCTTGCAGAATTGAGCCCGTGCTGAGCCAACCGGCAGTAGCCGACTGCAGAAAATGTCTGCGATCCAGAGTCATCGGAAAGTTCCCTGTTCAGCAAATCTCAGGTGCACCAGTTATGACGAGACGCTGCCGGAAGTATGCGTTATTCCGGTCCACTTCGGAATCGCATAAAGGGGACATTCTACTTTACCCACCCCGCAAAGGCGAGCGGTGCGGCGTGAGCCCACCGAGACGAAGTCGCCAGCGAGCATTTCGAGCACGAGCACCGCTTCGCTGAGCACGAGCACGAGCACGCGGGGGGCGTTACCGACAGATGGATGGCCCCGGTTTAGCCGCCCGGCAAGCCGCGTCGTTTGCGATTCAGCCGCGGAGCGGCGATAGGATGTAGCCGTGGGCGTCAGCCCACGGAAAGCAGTGTTTTACCCCCCCAAGCCCCAACGGGGCGACACGATTCAACCTGCCCGGAGTGCCCGTCGCCCCATTCAACTCGTTGGTTGGCCGAACGCTCGTGCTTGCAACGTTGATCCGAATTGTTGTGATCGCTCATTGGCGGCACGCATGCCGTTGCTTCGCAACTCAGACGCCTGCGATGGATGAGTTCCTCGGACTGGTGTCCGAGGCTGTTGCATGGCATTGCTTCGCAATTCAATCGCAGTC
>CAIYBH010000459.1 GCA_903924405.1 uncultured Planctomycetaceae bacterium
CTGCCGGCCAGCATGGGAGCGACGGCGCCACCGACCGCCATGCCGGCGGCAAGGATCCCCGAAGCTCGGGCGCGCTGGGAGTCAGGAAAAGTCTGACTGATCGCGGCGGCGGCACAGGGGAACGCGCCTGCCTGTGCCGCGCCCATCAGAAACCAGAACAGCATGAGTGAATACCAGCCGGTGCTGAAGCCTGTGAGAAGTGCCAGTGTGGACCAGATCGAGCACAGCAGAGCGAGTGTGCGTCGGCTTCCGTAGAGATCCGCCATGCGTCCGGCGGGGATCTGCAGCAGTGCATAGCCGAGGTACCATGCGGACTGGACCCAGCCCATGGAACGCTCAAAGTTTTCAATCTTCAGGTCCGTGGCAATCAATTCCGCAGGCACACTGATGGCTGCCCGCTGAATGTAGGCAATTCCGGCCATGAGGCAGAGCAGTCCGAGAATCAGATACCGCATAGATCCTCCGGCCTGTTGGTTGAGGTCGAGTGAAGTCTGTGTGTCAGGCTGCGGGATGAAGTTTGCCGCTGGGTGTGATCGGGGGAGTGGTATGTCTGCCGGGAGGCATTGTGGAGACTGTACGTTTTCCGGGATTGAGCAGTCACTGACTCAGGACCTCCGGGTTGACGACATTCGCAGGCTGACCATTCAGGAAGGCCTGAATGTTCTCGATGCAGCCTGTAGTCAATTGATCGATACCTTCCTGAGTCGTATCGGCGGAATGTGGTGTGAGCACGACCTGCTGGCAGGACAGCAGAGCATGATCTGCGGGGAGTGGTTCTGTGTCAAACACGTCCAGACCAGCTCCAAATAAACGACCGGAATTCAGTGCGGCGACGAGGGCCTCTGAGTCCACAACAGCTCCGCGCGAGGTATTGATGAGGATGGCTGTGGGTTTCATGGCAGCGAGTGATTGGGCATTGATCAGGTGGCGTGTCTGGTCTGAAAGACGCGTATGCAGCGTGACGACGTCGGAAGTCTGCAGAAGTTCTGGAAGAGACACATACTGGAAGCCCAGTTGGCTGGCTTTTTGCGGGCAGGGATGCAGTGACCACGCTTTAATGGACATGCCCAGAGCGGAGCTGAGGCGAATCATTTCACAGCCGATGTTGCCGGTTCCGATGACACCGAGTTGCTTACCGGTGAGTGAGATTCCGAGGTCACCGCGCCAGCGACCTGCGCGAAGTTCAGCGGTCATCCATGCCATTCGGCGTGAAGCGGCGAGCATCAGTCCGAGTGCGTGTTCCGCGACGACTCTGGCGGTGCGTCCCGGTACGTTGGCAACGATGATTCCCTGCTCGGTCGCAGTCGGAAGATGAATGGAATCGAAACCGATGCCACAGACGGCGATCATTTTCAGTCGGGGAAGCTGCTGCAGCACATGTCGGGGAAAGGCGAGGCTCCCCCGGGAATTCAGAAGAATGTCGGCATCGGCAAGTCGGCTGATTTTTTCAGCATCATTCTGAGGGCGGTCGTTATAAAGCGTGTACTCGGCGATTGACTTCAGTCGGGGAAGGAATGGCGAAGCGGAAACGAGCGGTGGAAAGTCAGCAGGAATGACCACGTGTGGTCTGGACATCGGCGCGACCCTGAACTGAGGTGTGAATGCAGTGCGGGAGATCCGGCAGCATGGTGGATGCGGGACTGTGTGGTGCGGCAGAGTGCGCGGCCTGCAGGATTCACAGCAGGCACGGCAGCCGTGTTATAGCAGACGGCTGCTGCAGAAAGAAAATCGGGCGGGTCAGGATGCGGCCGTTCGACTGCGGCTGAGTCCAGTCGGCATCTGAAAATGCGTGCCGTTGTCCGATCGTTCCCGTGGAGTTTGCGAGTGTTTTCTGAATCTGTAATGCAGCTCGGAAGGTCCTGAATTTCTCCATCATGTTTCACCATCCGGATTTCGGGACCGAAGAGTGAATCAGCCATCGGAAGCACTCCGTGATAAGCGAGACTCCTGAGACTGGCGGTCACCGCCGTGTTGTGCTGTGACGACATCACGGGTGCCCTGTATGGAGTGCTTCGTGAGGGGGGGAGCGTGGACATGCTGGCTCTCCGGATGCACGAATACGTGAATGGTGGCCTTGAACATTTTCCACCGGTTTGTCGGGACGCTACGATATCCGCACGCTTCTGTCCCGGGAGAACTGTTCATGACTGCGATCACGGTTTCCTGCCCTGCCTGCAGGGCTACTCTGAAGATGCCGAATGCTGAAGTCGCCGGAAAAAAAGCACGGTGTCCGAAGTGTGCTCACAAGTTTGTCATTTCGTTACCGCCGCAGGGTGTTGTTCCTGAGGACGCGGACGTACCCATACTGCCATTGGCGCCAAAAGTCGGCAAATCGGCACGGTGGATTCCGGATGGTGATGATTCGGCTGCTGTGGATAGTGCAGCGACGGCATCTGCGGAGTCACCGCTGGCATTTCCCGGGATCAACGTGGGATCAGAGACGATCGGGACTGCCGGGGTACCGGAGTTTCCGGACCTATCCGTTGCCGTGACGGATGCGGCTTCGGTCGCATCGGCAGCAAACCGCGGTTCAGCCAGGACGGCTTCAGGTCGCTCCGGGAGGAAACGTCGCAGTAATCGGGCTGCGTGGATTTCCATGGCTGTGACAGCCGTGGTCGTGATCGGCGTTGGTATCTTTCTGTTGCTGAATGATGGTGGTTCCGCTGAAAAAACCAGCCGGCAGCCGACAGGTGAGAACCTCGCATGGAAAAAGGAGCAGGCGGAGCAATCGGCATCGAACAGTTCCGCGGAGCAGTTGAGTCCAACGCAGGGGCAGCCAGTTCCGCTGACGCACATACCGTTCACGCCGCATGTGTTATGTCATCTGCGACCGTCTGAATTGTGGGCGAAGAATCAGACGATGGGGGAGTTTCAGGCTCTGCTGGGTGATCTGGGCATCTGGTTGGCGGATCAGATTCGGAATCGGACGCGATTTGAACCGCAGGAGATCAGTGAGTTGACGATTGCCATCAACTTCGGGGCGCGGATGGCCGCACCGGATACTGCAATGGTGGTACGATTGCGGGAGCGTCAGACGTCCTCTGAGCTGATGAAAAAGTTTCGTGGTCGACTCAGGCCGGATCCGAACATTGAGATCTTCGAGGCGGACGATGCGGCGTTTCTGCTGATTGACGATCAGACATTTGTGGTGGCTCCGCTGGATATGGCGGAGGATCTGCCGGACTATCGGCGGGGTGCAGCGATGGCATCACCGGATATGGAGCCGCTGATTCAGGAGTCAGACCGGGAGCGACATCTGTCGCTGTTCCTGGACCTGAACATTGTGGATTCGCATCGGGAAGATGCCTTTATGCCGCAGCTGCAGCCGGCGGCTGACAAGGTCCTGTTCTGGTTTGGTGATCAGATCGAGACGGTGTCCTGGAGTTTTCATCTGGAACCTTCGTTCTATATGGAGACCTTGCTGCGAAACACCAGTGCGAGCACGGCGCAGCGGGTTCAGCGATCGATGCAGGTGCAGCTGGATCGACTTGCGGAGCAGGTTCTGGGGATGATTCGCAGAATGCAGCCCGCCACGGAAGGAAGCCGCCAGATGATTGGTCGATTTCCGGCGATGTTGCAGGCGTTGAATGTTGGTACAACGGCGCATGTGGGCCCTGGCTTTGCGAGGCTGGTGACCATACTTCCGCGACAGGCGGCTGCGAATCTGGCTGCGGGCACCCTGCTGACGTGGAATCAGTCGCTGGTCACGAATTTTGAAGAGGCCGCGATCACAAGTGCGGAACAATCAGCGGTTCCGGATCGAGTGGCTGATCGTCTGAAGATGTCGGTGCTGATTGACTTTCGCAGAACACCGCTGCAGGAAGCGTTTGGATTTATTGGTGAGTCGATCAGGACGGATGTGACGATTGACGGAGACGCTCTGAAGGGAGCGGGATTCACTCAGAATATGCCGCAGACGATGGAGCTCGGGACCGTCACGGCTCTGGCTGCAATTGATCGGATTCTGGAAAACTATGCGAAGGAGCGGGACCCATTGGTGCTGATCGTGGACGAGCAGCAGAAGAAGCTGATCCTGAGTACAAAGACGAAAGCTGAAGCGGACGGGTTGCAGCCGTACGATACGAAAGCGAAGTGAGTTGACCGGATGGTGTGTCGGTCCGGCAGGGCGAGTTGGCGATCGTGATGGGCAGGTTGTCTGTGAGGCGATTGCAGGATCACGGGGATGGTGATTGGTGAGTGAGTGAAAGAGGTATCTGGCGCGGGTTTGCGAGGACTGTGTTTGAGGGGAGTGAGCTGATGACTGCTGGGTGTCCTGAGCTGCATTGAGCGGCAGAAAACGCGTTTTTTGCTGACAAAAGCTGCTCTGGACATAAAAACCGAGTTTCGGCAGAATCTGCTGCACCTCAGCAAATTCCAGACGCTGAGGCCTTCTTTCCCGGCCGGTGTCTTGCAATGGTTTTTGACCGGCTGCCTGTCTGAACTCCTGTCACTGACAGCAGGTTCTCTGCTGTTTCCTCACCTCACCCAGGGATCTGTCATGGCGCGACTGGCAATAGCCGTCTGCTGTTATGCAGTCATTTTCACGGCCTCATTTTTTTGCTCGCTGATGCTCCGTTTTGACCTGGGGCCGATACAGTTTCTGAGTGGGATTCTGCGTGGTGCTGGTGAGATTTCGGAGGGGCTGACAGGGCGTGCTGCTTTTGAGCAGGAGCAGTTTATTTATGCGGTGCGTGTGTTTCGTGAGAGTCTGGTGCTGCTGGTGCTGTTGAAGGTTGCCGTGGTATTGTTTTCGAGGGACTGGCGTCGGCATCTGCGTTATTCGACGATTCATGATCTAGCGTGGTCCTCTGGTGTTTGTCTAGTGTGTGGGGTGTTGTTGGCGGCTTCGCAACTGGCGCACGAGGCGATGCCGCAGATTTCTCGTGGTGTCATCGTCATTGATACGATTCTGTCTGCGGGATTGCTGGCTTCAGCGCGGGTTCTGGCGCACACATTGCGGACGGTGGTGAATGCCCGGCGTCACCCCGGGGCCTCGAAGGTCCTGATTTATGCAAAGGGTCACGACGCGGTTGGGTTGCTGACTTCGATTCAGTCGGGATCGTCTGCGTTGCGTGTGGTTGGGATTGTCTCACCGGCGGCAAACGTGCATCACGGGTTGGTGGCTGGCGTTCAGACGTTTGATGCCGCGACCGGACTGGAGCGAATCATTCGGAAGACGGGAGCGGAGATGGTACTGCTTCCATCCCGATTGTCCGGTCGAACGATTCGGGAAGTGAGTGA
>CAIYBH010000460.1 GCA_903924405.1 uncultured Planctomycetaceae bacterium
CGGGCACCCAACGGTCTTGAATTGCCACACCAGTTTGGCTATTCTCGAGGGGTTACAGATTCCAGCGAATTGAGCGAGCCTGCCGTTCATGAAGTTCGTTTCGTATCTTATCAACACACGTCTGCTGCGCGTTGGTTGGCGCGCTGCCCGGGGCGCTGTCTTCCAGCACCCGCTCTTGCGCGCTAGTCTGCTGGCCGGATGCGCGTTGTTCCTGTGTGGTGGCTGGCCATTATGGAAATGGGTCTCAGCCCTGTCAGTGGGGCGCCCCGACTTTGTGAGCGCGCAGGCTTGGGACGAGGCGGAAGCCATTTGTCGCCGAAACCGTGGGGGCACCGTCCAGGATTCGGACATCCTGATGACTCTGGCTCGCCAGTCGGGCCGTCGCGGTGATCTGCAGCATGCGTTTGCCTGTTATGAGTGGATTGCTCCTTCTGACAAACGACATGGTCTGCAGGCACTCTTTGAACACGCAGTGCTGTTGCTGGACAATAACTTTGCTCAACGAGCGGAGCGTGGCTTCCTGACTCTGCTGCAGCGTCATGAGCAGGGCGAGCGACTTTCCGGACGACAACTCTCGATTGCCCGTCGCTCACTGAGTCTGCTGTATGGACTTCAGATGCGGATAGCCGAGCGTGCTGGCATTCTTCAGCAATTGATCAGCAATCGCCACGCTGATGTTTATGACGCCAAATACTACTACTTTCCGTCGCTGATGATCTGGCAGAATGCATGGGGCGCGGAACGAGTTGCTGCATTTCTGCGATGTGATCCTGAGAACAGGCATCTGCTGGCTGCCGCGGCCCGTTACCGACTCGGCGAGGGGCAACCCGCTCTCGCTCAACAGCAACTTCTTGACCTGTATCAGCAGGAACGATCGAATCCGGACCTGACTGCGTGGCTACTTGAGAGCTGTTTTGAGCTGGACGACTGGAGTACGTTCGAGCGCATTCACCAGCAGTTGCCACCGAGGCAATCCAGCGAACCACTGCTGCTCACTCAAATGCGGGGCGCGTGGTGTCTGCATAAAAATCAGTGGCTGGACGCCGAAGTCGTCTTTCAAGAGCTCCTCGATCGCGATGCGGCGAACAGTCAGGCCACAATGGGACTAGCACGGGCGTTTGATCAGTCCGGGCGACACGATCAGCGCGATCAGTACCTTCAGCGTGCAGCCATTATCGCAGAACTGCGTGTTGGATTAACCGCTGCACATCCGGGCCAGACGGACGCGTTGAGAAAAGTCGCGGGCTGGTGTCGTGAGCTGCAAATGACCGCGGCCGCGGAGACGTTTGAATTCTTCGCGGCGGCAGGCGCAGGATCGCCTGCTTCCCGGGAATTCGGGTTACCACAGTGATCAGGGAAACATCGGCATGAATCGGATCGGAGCAACCTGCTGTAGAACGCTGACATTGCTCCTGCTGACGTTTGCAGGCTGTGGCAGTGAGTCCGCAACTTCACCAAAGGATTCCGCGTCCGACCCAAAACCAGTATCGATGACTGCCGCCGCCCGCGCAGCAGGGAGTCGGGATGCAGATTCAACACCATCAGGTGCCTTATGCAGCTTTCGATTTCAGGAGCGAGGCGTTGAACATGGTTTCTCCTTTACTCGTCATGATGACATGCAGGGTCGCGAACGCATCCTGGAAGTGATGGGCGGCGGAGCCGCAGCGATGGATATCGACGGAGATGGCTGGACAGATCTCTGGATGAGTAATGGTTGTCGTCTTCCCTTATCACAGGATGAGGGAAACACCATGGGCAAGCTGTTTCGCAACCATGCAGGTGCGAGTTGGAACGACTGCAGTGCCGTGTCCCGACTTGTGCAGACCGGATTCGGGTTCGGGTGTGCCGCCGGCGATCTGAATGAGGACGGGTTTACCGACTTGTACGTCGCTCGGTATGGAATGGATCAATTGTGGATGAATCAGGGAGATGGCACATTTCGCGAGACCGGGGCAGCAGGTCTTCCACAAGAATCAGAATGGAGTTCCAGCGTGGCCATGGGCGACCTGAATTCCGACGGTTATCTGGATATCTTCGTCGGCACTTACGTTGAAGAATCCGATTCCGCTCCTCGAATGTGTCCGGTCGGCAAGCCCGGAATCGGTGCGATTGGTTGCCCACCCGCTCATTTCACCGGGCTTGCAGATCGCCTATTGCTGTCGGATGGCGAGGGGGGCTTTGCAGATGCCTCGAGAGAAGCCGGTCTGGCTGACCAACCGGGAAAAACTCTGGGTGTCCTGATCTGCGATCTGGGAGGCGATGCTGGTCCGGAGGTGTATGTAGCAAATGACGGCGAGGCGAACGCGTTATGGACTCGGGAGTCCGGTTCCGACGCGCAGAGCCGAACGATCAGCGTCCCAGTCCTGCGGAATCAGGCTTTAGTCTCGTCGACAGCCTTCAATGAGCAGGGTTTTGCCCAGGGAAGCATGGGGATTGCCGCTGCCGACCTTGATCGAAACGGAACCACAGACCTGTTCCTGACGCACTTCTTCGCCGAAACCAATACTCTCTACAGTAATTTTTCCACAGACGAAGTACTGGTCTTTCGCGATCAGACACGAGCATCCGGGCTTGGCCCACCCTCTCTTTCCCGTGTCGGCTTTGGAGTTGCATCAATCGACATCGACAACAACGGCTGGGTTGACCTTGTGGTCGCGAATGGACACACCAATGATCTGACATGGACACCGGAAAAGACACCCTATCGCATGGCAGCACAGGTGTTTCAGAATCAGGGGAATGGTCGCTTCAGTGAGGTTTCTCAGACCGCTGGCGATTACTTTCAGCGAGAAGTGCTTGGGCGAGGATTGGCGGAGGCCGATTTCAATCGGGACGGGCGGATGGATCTGGTGATCTCTCACCAGCTTGATTCGTCTGTGATACTGCTGAATGACACTGCGGACGCCGGACACAGTCTGACACTGCGGTTGGTGGGCAGGCGCTGCACGCGCACTCCGATTACTGCGGTTGTCACACTGAAGGATGTCGAACCCATAGTCAGAGATCAGCTGGCGGGCGGTGGCAGTTACCAGGCAGCCAGCGAGATGGAGATGCACTTTGGTCTTGGCAAGGAATCAGACAGTGGTCTGACAGTGCGCTGGCCAAACGGCGCAGAACAATCTCTGGATCATGTCCCGTCGGGCTACTGGATCGTGCGCGAGGGCGAGCAGCGAGCCTGGTCCGTTCCATTCTGACGGGACAACGTCCCACGGATCGGCGACCGGTCCAAAGTGCTCAGTCATTAATAAATCGCGGGCGGCGGATCGTGGCTTCCATCGGCATGAAGAAAACGGAAGTCACAGCCCTCGTGTGCCTGAGTGGTCTGTTCAGCATAAAGCTTGCCGTAGCCCCGGGTGAAGGCTGGAGCAGGAGCGACCCACTGCGATTTTCTGGCGGCAAACTCTTCGTCCGAAATCTCCAATGTCAATGTTCGACCGACAACATCGAGCCTGATCATGTCTCCGGTTCTGACCAGAGCGAGAGGGCCACCGACGAAAGATTCCGGTGACACGTGCAGCACACAGGCTCCGTAGCTGGTTCCGCTCATGCGAGCGTCGCTGATGCGGACCATGTCACGGACCCCCTGCTGCAGCAGGTACTTCGGGATCGGCAACATTCCCCATTCAGGAATTCCAGGCGCGCCAAGCGGTCCGGCATTCTGCAGGACAATGACGTGATCGGGCGTTAATGCCAGTGCTGGATCATCAATACGAGCCTTCAGATCCGGGTAGTTTTGAAAAACAACGGCCGGGCCGCGGTGCTGCAGCAAAGCGGCCTGAGCGGCTGCGGGCTTGATCACGCATCCATCCGGGGCCAGATTGCCTCGCAACACGGCAAGACTGCCGGTCGCGCACACGGGGTTGTCGCGACGGCGAATGACATCCTCATTCCAAACCTGAGCTCCCGCGATCGCTTCGCCCAACGTCTGAAACTGGACGGTAGAAGCATCGAGGTGAAGCAGATCGCCAATCTGATTCAGCAGCGCGCAGAGGCCACCGGCGTCGAAAAAATCAGCCATGACCCATGTTCCGGTTGGACGCAGATTGGCCAGCACAGGCGTTCGCTGCGAGATGCGGTCAAAATCTTCAAGAGTCAGTGCCACACCTGCGCGTCCCGCCATTGCCATCAGGTGGACGATTGCATTCGTGGAACCACCGAGTGCCATGAGAGTGGTGATGGCATTCTCAAATGCCGAGCGGTTGAGCAAATCGGTGGGACGACGGTTTCTCCAGGCAAGTTCCACAGCCGCACGTCCGGTTTCTGCCGCCATGCGCGCGTGTCCGGAATGCGTTGCGGGCAGCGAACTAGCGCCCGCGAGTGTCATCCCGAGGACTTCTGCCAGAGCCGTCATGGTGGAGGCCGTCCCCATGGTCATGCAGTGGCCCGGTGAGGCGGCAATATAATCTTCGAGGTCGCACCACGATTCACAGGACAATCGGCCCGCCCCGCGTTCGGCCCAGAACCGCCAGACGTCCGTACCGCTGGCCAGTTGCTCGCCATGCCACGACGTGCGGTTCATTGGTCCGCCGGGCATAACAATTGAAGGCACGTTGGCGCTTAGCGCACCCATCAGCAGTGCCGGTGTCGTCTTGTCGCAACCGCCCATCAGAACCGCAGCGTCAATTGGATAGGTACGCAGCACTTCCTCGGCTTCCATTGCGAGGAAATTGCGGTAGTACATGGACGTGGGCTTCATGAACGTTTCACTGAGCCCCATGACCGGGATTTCCACAGGAAATCCACCGGCCTGCCAGACACCCCGCTTGATGTCCTCAGCACGCTGGCGGAAGTGTGCGTGGCAGGAAATCAGATCATTCCATGTATTCAGAATTCCGATTACTGGCTTACCGGCAAAGTCTTCGGTGGAAAAGCCGGCCTGCTTCTGTCGTGACCGATGGCCGAAGGAACGCAGATCATCCGGTCCCAGGTAACGATGACTGCGCAATTCTTCCGGTTTCAGTCGTTCACCCGCCGTCATGGTCTACTCGTTCTGTTTCCAGGTCTGAAAGTCAACAAAAATCGAAGAAAAATGATCCGGCCCCGGAACCAGGAACTGGCAGATCACCAGTCGGAATTCACTTGCACCGGCGAGGTCCGGATTTGCTGTTTTGTCGGATTGCCGAAGAACCATAGTGCATACGAGGGAGTTTTTGAACAGTACAGCCGCGATTCACATCACACAGAAGATCATGTCGCCGTTAATCCCACACAGACGGCATGCAAACGGGTCCGCGCGCCGTGATCAGCCATAAGTCCTGCTACAAAACCCCCTCGATCACCGTCCCGTGATCCAGTACGGGCAAGGGTCGACCGAACTGATCGGGAAGGCGTGTCTCCGGAGCAATTCCCAGCGCGGTGTAGACAGTGGCAGCGATATCGGCAGGGCCCCACGGTGTTGACGTGGGCCAGGCAGCCTGTTCGTCGGAAGCTCCAATCACCGTACCGCGTTGTGTGCCACCACCGGCAAAGAAGATTGACCCACACATCCCCCAGTGATCCCGTCCGCCCGAGGCATTGATCTTTGGTGTGCGTCCGAACTCCGTCAAGAAGACCACCAGCGTTCGATCCAGCAGTCCGCGGTGTTTCAGGTCGCTGATCAGTGCTGCACAGGCCCGATCCGTGCCTGCGAGGTGATACCCGCGCATGCACAATTCCGAAACATGTGGAAAGTTCTGCCCAGCCGCATTGTGATTGTCCCAGAGATTTCCGTAGTCCGGGTCATAGCCGTAGTCCACCATGACAAATCTCGCACCGGATTCCACCAGGCGACGGGCCATGAGACATCGTTGCCCGATTTTGGTCTGTCCATACTCCTGCCGTGTTTCCTCAGACTCCAGAGACAAGTCAAAGGCCTGCCGTACCTGCGGCGACGTCAGCAGATGGGCTGCTCCCTCGTACTGCTGCTGCTGACTGCCTGTGGCATGCGTCAGAGTTTGATCCAGCGACCGTCGAACGGCATCCAGAGAATTTCGCAACGCCATTCGGGCATTCAATCGTTGTGATGACAGTCCGGCCAGCGGTTGCAGGTCCCTGGGAGTTAAATCCTCCCAGGCCTCGGCCGGAGGATTTGGGGATTTTTCGCCCACCGTGAAGTCGGGCTGCTCGGGAACGCCGGCCGTGCAGAATGGCGCGTGCCCGTTTCCCAGCCAGCCGCCGACAAACAGGTTATGCGGCGGCGGCCCAGGCCTGGTGACTCCTGGAACGGCGATGTATCCGGGTAAGCCATTGCGTGATCCCTGCAGGTAGCTGACAATTGCACCGATATTCGGCTCTGAAAAGAGTTGCGCCGCTGTCACTCGTCGGCCGGACAGCGTGTAGACCTGACTGAGCAGATGATCGTTGTTGTCATGCGAAAAGCTGCGTACCAGACACAATTCATCCGCCAACTGAGCCATCCGCGACATTGGCTGTGCAAAGTGCACCCCCGGCAGCGCTGTGGCGATCGTCTGCAGAGTCCCACGGACTTCCACAGGGGCCTGAGGTTTGGGATCGAAGGAGTCCAGATGTGTGACCCCGCCCCCCATCCAGAGAAAAATCACCGAGTCCGCGGATGCAGCCAGCGTTTGAGCAGCGGGCGTAGCCCAGGCCGCCGGGATTACGGAGGAAGCCACAGAAACCGCCCCGGCACGCAGAACATCGCGTCGCCCCAACAGCGGCGCACAGGGAAGCAGCGGAGATGGCACAGGCGTCATTCGCATCCGTATACCCCTTTTGATCGAGTGTCTCGGCAGGCGGACAGTCTACGTTCTGAAGCGGATGAGGAAAACAGTGGAAGGGGTCCGGCAGCTTTGAAAACGCAATTCCCCCGCTTTCGTCGGAAAATCCCGCTTTTCCCCGCCAGAAAATCTGTCAGACTGTGGACACACCGCAGGGTCGCTTCCCCAGCACCCCGCGCCCGCTTTTCGCTGCCACACGGGATCCTGACGCCCGAGTCCAGCGCCCCACCCACTGTCCTCAGCGTGTCAGGCGGAGACGAACGATGCTTTCGTTCTGGGATTTTGATCGACGCGTCGGCAAACGCCAATTCCTGCAGGCTGGCTCACTGGCGCTCGGTGGACTGGGACTGCCCGGACTGCTGCGTTCCGCCGCGGGCGTGCCGTCTCCCATCGCCTCGTCCGTGCTCCGCGATCGGGCTGTAATTTTTCTGTTTCTGCACGGAGGCCCCAGTCAGACAGAAACCTTTGACCCGAAAATGACGGCCCCCGTAGGCATTCAAAGTGTCACGGGCGAATTGCAGACGCAGATTCCCGGAATCACCTTCGGTGGCACTTTTCCACGACTTGCCGCACTCGCCGACAAACTCACTATCGTCCGTAGTTTTGCCACGGGTGACGGCAATCACGATATCAAACCCATCGTCGGCCGCGACACACTCAACGCCAACCTCGGTTCTCTCTATTCCCGCGTCGCAGGTACAAATCGCCCGGGCTCAGGAATTCCAACCAATGTGGCCCTGTTCCCTCAGGCGGTTGTGGCCGACGCCCAACCTGCGGTCCGGGACTTCGGAGATTTCACTGCCGCCGGCAAACTGGGTGGCGGGTATCGGCCATTCGTCCCCGGTGCCGGAGGTGAAGCGCAGGAAAACATGAAGCTGTATCTCGACAGAGCTCGGCTTGATGATCGCCGACATCTGCTGCAGCAACTGGATGGCCTGCAGCGCGCCGTGGATCACTCCGGAACACTCTCGGGAATGGACCGCATTCAACAGCAGGCGTTCGACACTATCATCGGTGGGGTCGCAAAAGCCTTTGATCTCAGTCAGGAAGATGCGAGGACGCTGGCACGGTTTGATACCGCGTCGCTGCTGCGACCGGACGACATCAGCCGACGCTGGAACAATCATCGCAACTATGTCGACAATGTCCAAAGCCTTGGCAAACTGCTGTTACTGGCGCGACGGTTGTGCGAAGCGGGTTGTGGATTTGTGACCGTCACCACCAACTTTGTCTGGGACATGCACTCTGACGTGAATAACGCGGGGGTTGAGGAAGGGATGCGTTACATGGGAACGCCGCTGGATCATGCCCTTTCAGCATTTGTCGAAGACTTGTGGGCCCGTGGTCTGCAGGATCGCATCCTGCTGGTGGCCTGCGGAGAAATGGGCCGCACTCCACGGATTAACGCCAATGGCGGCCGGGATCACTGGGGCGGACTGGCTCCTTTACTGATGACCGGTGGCGGACTGCCCGGCGGTCAGGTCATCGGCGAATCCACCAAAGACGCCGGTGAGCCCGCCTCTGCCCCTCAGCGAATTCCGAATCTCGTCTCCACACTGCTGCATTCGCTGTTTGATATCAGTCTGCTGCGTCTGGCGCCCGGCATTCCGAGGGAAATTACGCAGCAACTTGCGGCGGCGGATCCCATTCCCGGATTGAGCTTTTCGTGAATCGCAGCGAATGGCCCACCAGTGCCGCCGATTGACAGCCCCGACCCGTCAGATCAACTGCCCCGCACACTGCGCTGACAACTGGTCACTCACCTGCTCCAGAATGACTGATGCAATCTGATTAACACTGTATCCGGAGGACACCCGAGTCTGCGCACACGGGATCTCCATTTCCCGGCACATGTCACGCAAGTCGTTGTGTTTATGGCCAATCACCTTGGTCAACAGGATCACGGCGGCCGCTCCCGTCAGTCGCGACCGAAATGTACTGACCCGATCCTGTTTTCGGGCGGTCAGCCAACGGACATCTTCCAATTGCAGGGCTTTTATCAAACGTTTTCGGGCGTGTGGCTTACAGACCCCACCGACCACCACCAGGATCCTGCCCCGCAGCAACTCACGCACCCTTGCCACATTCGGATTGAGCTCCTCGTCGTGCAATTCCTGCTCAACGTCCGGCTGAGCCCCGTCTGTCTCCACGAAGTCCAGCACCGATTCTGCCACGAGCTGGAATTCGCGGGACATTTCCAGTTCTGTGCCTGAGCACTCACTGTCGGTGGCTGTCACCGGCTCTGGCAGCAAGTCAATCAGCGGCAACAGAAGTTCACGCACTCCCGCGTCATTGGGCTTCAGCTCCCCCTGCACCAGTTGACGGATGGACTTATCGACCTGCGACCACAATTCCGGGTTATTCTCCTCCCCATACTGCTCATAATCCCTGAGAATACTGCTGCAGGACTTTCGCAATTCACGCATCGCCCTGGCGCGCCTACGAGTGGCTTCGAGCCCGCGACTGATAGACAGCAGTTCCCGACACAACCTGTCATGGGCACTCGGATCGGCCCAGTCGTCCAGCTTCATGTAGCGGTGCAGCATGATGCCTCGCGCCTCCAGGGCACACTCCTGTCTCAACCAGTTGAAGGCGACCACCTGCGCTTCGATCGGTGCAAGCTCGGCCTGCAGCGCTTCAACACGTACCGCACTCTGAATTTCCGCCATCACTTGCAGGAAGTCATGCTCCAGCTGACCATCCACTTCTGCTTTCGGCTGCGGATCTCCAAAGAATTCCACTGCAAACCGCAGGGATTGAGCCAGATTTTTAAATCCCTTCAATCGTACCTGAAGCACGTCTGCGCTGCCCTCAAATCGTTTGCTGCAGCCGGAACCCATTTCCAGTTTTTTCGCATCCTCTTCCAGCAGTAACGCAACCCTTGTCAGCTCCGAAATCCGAATCCGCTCGACAGAACGTGCAGGAACCTGTGGGCTCCGCTTGCCAGACGTTGTACTGCTGCCAACAGCCACTGAACTATAGGATGACTGACCGACAATCAATTGCGCAATCTGCTCACGCGTCGCCAACATCGGTTCGGAATGACTGGATTCTGATATGGACCTGCAGGCCATCAGTCCGGCCGGGCTGCTACCCGCATCGTCACTGTCGCTCAGACTGGGCACTAGTTCCGCTCGCATGTCAATTGACGTGCTTGAGAACGAAAACCCACCACGCAGCGCTTCGACCGCAATCGGCAGCCCAAATCGCTGACAGACAGCCTGAAAGACCTGCAGGCACCGCGCGGCGCCAAGCCCCTGCTGGGGCACCACGTCCCCGACCAGCCGGGCACGCGCATCGCCGATCAACAACAGCAGCGATTCGCAGTCCGCGATGCACTTTTCCAGATCCAGATCAGCAAGTCGAACCGATCGTGGTCCCAGTTGTCGGCATTCTGATGCCGCAACCTCTCGTACACCCAACAGGTGCTGATCCAGTTCCACGTCCACACAACGCAATCCCTGAACCTCGTTCAGCACACGCATGTAACGACGATATTTCTCCTGAGCGATCCGGTCCAGCTCCCGACAGACATCAATCAAGTCCTGCAGGCGGGTTTCGAAATCATGCAGTGACTCCGTCGCGACAGGCGGCTGCCAGTCGACACGCTGGGCATCCACTGTCCGCTCGGCAATACGTGTCGCGATTGTTTCTTTCACCCGCTGCAGCTCAGCATAGCGCCGAAAAAAGCTCTCGGGAAGCGAGTCCCCCTTATCTCGAAAGCTGTCAAACTGCTCCCGCGACTGCACAGCAAACTGCGCCCACTCCTGCCGGAACCCCTGCACCTGGCTCAACAGTTCACGTGCCTCGGATTCCGAAAGCATCTCTCCATTGATGATTTCACTGGTCATTTTCAGTCGTTCACAGATAAGAAGCAGGGGAGACGTGGTGGAGGGGAGTCACAAAGTTACTGATATCGCTGATTCAGCTGCTGCAGGTCGCTGCGAATCATATCCACAAGTTCCGGTGGATTCAGCACACGGGCTAACGCCCCAAAACTGAGCACCCAGCTTTTGATTTCCCGCAAGTCATTGAGCTTGACCTGCATCACGGTGCCTCCATCGGCCTGATCGCGAAACGCCTGACTTCGATGCCACCGCGACTCTTTGACCGTCTCAGACACCTCTGGCTGGAACTCAATCTCAATCCGATAGCTCTTCTTTCCGGGCCCGAAGACCCCGAAGGTCCCTTCGAACCATGCTTCAACGTCAAACGTTCTGGGGATCCGATAACGTTGATCCAGCAATTCCAGCGTTTGCACCCGATCCAGCTTGAAATGTCGAATCGCTCCAGCCTTTACGCTGCGAGCGACGATGTACAACGAACCGTGATACGCGGCCAGACTGTAGGGACAAATCACATAGCTTCGGGCCTGTTCGGCCGCCGCCTTACGATACTGCATGCGTAAGGCCTGACGCTGACTAATCGACTGCAGAACAGTGGAGATCAAATGAGTCCGCTGGGTGTAGTCGCTGCTGCCCGCTGTGCTGAAGTACAGCAGTGACGACAACTGCGTCTGTAACTCGGCGGAATCCGGAAACACTTCCGCTTCGATCCGGCGAAAGGCCGAATGTATGCCTTCGAAGAAAGGAGTTCCTGCAAATGGCTCCATCATCCGCCGCCCCATGTACAGCGACAGCAGTTCGAAGAGATTGAATTCCACATGGTGCGATTCCGAACGGATTCGCCAGAGCTTCTTACCGAATTTGCGGCGGTCTTCGACCAGCGGCAGGCCTGTATTTCGGAGCAGCATCAGGTCCCGCCGGATCGTTTTGTCGTCCAGCCCCTCCTGCCGCGCCAGTTCATAGACGGAGATCCCGTCCTGGGCCCGGGAGAGGGACAGGATCAGCCGCAGCAGACGCCGAAGTCGTTGTGAATCGTTGCGTGACATGCGGCGAATTCTACAAACAGGGGTTGGACAACATATTGTCCAACCCCTGTGACTATTTTCAAAAATCCCGCAAATCGCCGCGTCGCCATGACCGCCGTAGTGCACCCGCTTTTCGGCACCTTAAACCACGCAGAAACTGGCACGGCCACCGACGGCCACCCACGGCCACCCACGGCCGCACGGCCGCACGGCCGCACAGCCGCTCATTCCGCTGTCGACAGAGTCGCTCAGAGTTGACGTACGCTCAGAAACACGGCAGGGGTGCAGCACCCCATACGTACATCATGGGCACACCAAACGAGGTCCCTCGGCACCCCTTCGAGTCTCGTCTGGGTGCACCACGAACACTCCGGCGTCGTTAAATCACCTCATGCAGAGGCTGATTGCCCTGGTCCACGAGGTACTGCGGTACGCCGGAAAGATCGAACACTCGCGTGTTCTGCGCATCAATCCCGGCACAGTGGTACAACGTCGCAAAGACCTCCTGAAACTGGACTGGTCGCAGTTGGGGCTGTTCACCATAGCGATTCGTGGCGCCAACGGCCTGCCCCGTTCGCATCCCGCCGCCAGCCAGCACGGCCGTGTTGGCCTGCGGCCAGTGATCGCGGCTGTTGTTGCTGTTGATCTTCGGGGTCCGACCAAACTCACCCCAAACCACCACGGAAACGTCCTTGTCCAAACCTCGCTCATGCAGGTCTGTCACCAGAGCCGCAAGGCCCTGATCCAACCGCGGACACTCTTCCCGACACTTCGGGAAGTTCATTCCGTCCGGTCCATGCCAGTCCCAGCGGCTGAAATTCAGTGAAACAAAGCGGGCTCCCGCTTCCACCAGTCGACGTGCAACACACAGATTTTCAACCATCGGCGGCGCACCGTCACGCTGAAACGCCTCACTGCTCTGACCATACCGCGCCACAATTCGCGGGTCTTCACGAGACAAGTCCAGCGCATCCACCAGACGTGAGGTTGTCAAAATCCCCATGGCCTGCTGAGCGTACACATCGAGGCTTTCCATCTGCCCACGCTGATCCGCATCCCGACGAAAACGATCCAGAGATTTCATCAGACTGGTGCGATCCTGCAGTTTCTCCAGTGTGACGCCATTCAGAGTCATATTCTCAGGCTTGCTGCGTGCTTCCCGCCCTACCAGATTAAACGGAGCATGAGCGACACCCAGAAAACCGCCTCCACCCGCTTCACCCCAGGTGCGATTGCCGGTGTTGTACATCAACGCGACGTTGGCAGGCACAGCGGGTGTCACCTGGCCGGCCATCTTTGAGACCCATGCTCCGCCCGAAGGCCAACCGCCCGGCGGCTGACGACTGCCTTTACGACGCCCCGTCATGCATTGATAGGCATCGTGCGCCCCGTCCGAGTCGGCCAGTGATCGCACCAGCACAAACTTGTCCATGATCTCTGCCATGCGAGGGAACAATTCGCTGACAAAAATCCCCGGCACTCGCGTCTCAATCGCGGAAAACTCGCCGCGAACTTCCGCTGGCGCTTCGGGTTTGGGATCCCACATGTCCAGGTGCGGCGGCCCACCAGGCAGATAAATATTGATGATCGCTTTGTGCGAACTGCCAGTCCCCGCTGCGGATTCCGCTCGCAATGCATCCGACAGGCTGATTCCTCCCAGGGCCATTCCGCCGATGGTGAGAAAATTTCGACGCGACACGCCGTCACAGAATCCCCGACGCGTACCCTGCTGCCGTCCGAATATCGTGATCATGGCTTGCTCCTGGCGGGCTGACGTGCACTCAGATGGTGAGCACAAAAAAGGGGGGAAATTTGTGGGAGGGAAGTGGTGCCGTGTACCGTGTCACTGAAAACCGTGCCGTTCCGCCGTGTTGAAACACAGTCGTGTTGAACCGAGCTATTTTGCACCTTTAAATAGCACGGTGATCACGCCGCAGGAATGCTGCCAAAGCTGCTGCGAGCGAGACGGAGCCCCTGGGCGGATTCTATGCACTGTAATCCAATCGGATTCCAATGGTCAAGAATTCCATGAATTCGCAGCGGGTTTTGCTGAAATTTGCTGGCACCCGGACGGCCCTGGCTACTCGGTCGGATCTGGTGCCTTTCGCACAATCACCGGAATAAGTTCCGGATTCAGCCGCACATGAAACGGGTATTCCGTGTGGGGTTCACAGAGCTCGGCAAAGCAGGCGTCGAGGTCCTGAATCAGCTGCCGCCCATCGATTCCAGCCACACCCTGCGGAAATCCCGCCAGATTGGCGCGACAGGACACGTACATCCGGCGTGCCCCACCCAGATTTCCCTCTTCAAAGTGAAACAGCGCCACGGCAGCCTGAATCAGCCCCTGAAAAAAGGGTTTTTCACGCCCCGTCAGTTCGCTCCAGTAATCTTCCAGCACGTCGTGACACGCGAAGAACTCGCGCTCGTTAAACAGCTGGATGCCGTCCTGGATACGACTGTCCATCAGGAAGTCCGTCACTGCGAACCTCCTGCGAGGTCATCGCTTGCGTCCAGTCCGTCTACCATGCGGACACCGTCACTGTCGCGGTCCGAAACACGGGCTGAACTGTGCAAACTTCACGACCGAAAACGGTTCGCTCAGCCGCCCCTGGCAGCGGAATGTCGATTGTCCGCACCGCGTTTTCTGCCCCTGCGACGTCGCCCCAGCCGTTGAAGCAGGTTTGAAACGCTTCCGCCCGCATGGAACGCAGGATGTGAATCGGATCGGCGCCATACCATTGTCGCTGCGGACGAATCAGTTGCAGGTTGTCCATGCCGTCAAGTTCCTGAAGCAGATCATGCAGTCGCGTTGCCGCGCTCAGCACGTCAGAAAATGTCAGCTGGCTTGTGGGAAACAGCAGAGTCCTTGCGATCCGAAAATGCAGGGGATGCAGGCGTTGCAGAGACACCAGCGGGGGCAGCGTCATCGAAATACGGGCAAGCGGATTCCATCGTCGAATACGATGCAGCGTTTCATCAATCGCCTCGCGAATCTGCACGGGATGGAATTGATAAACGATGTCGTTACCGATATCCGTAATGAGCACGCGATCCAGAGCTCGGGGCTCTGGCAGGTTGTTCCAGAGCCCACAATTCAGGATTGCGGGAAGCGTGCGAGCCATGTAGCGGCTGCGTTTCAGCCATGACCGCCCCATACCAAGACAGGCATGCACATTGACCGGCCGACCGACCGTCCGCAGGAGCCGCTGCACGAGCGGTTTCCAGCCGAGGGTAAGATTGCTGGCCCCGAAGAGCAGTACATTCGTTTCTGGCGATCCGCCGGGAGGACTCATGGGAGCGACTTTTCTGCAGCGGCCGAGTGGGCGTTATTCGCAGTTGTGCAGAGCAATCAGGCAGTAGGCCGTGACAAGATTGGGATCTCCCTCGTACCAGCGATCAGCAGGATTGATCCAGCTGCCGTTCGCCTGTTGCAGGGAACGCAGCCGCGCCGTCAACTCTGTTTTCCACGCATGTGACTTTCCGGAAGCATCTTTGAATTCTTCAGGGGCCACCAGTGACATCGTGCGAGCAAACGTCTGGTAGTAATAGAACAGGCCCTGCTGTCCCATCCCGGGGTTCTCTTCGAGGGTGTAGTGCTGGCGTATCCATTCTGTCGCCGCCACAACTCGTGGATCGTCGGCCTTGAGCCCGGCGTAGATCATGCTTTTCAACCCAGCGTAGGTCATGCTGCCGTACGAGGAATGTCCCCCATTGTCGGTTGTTCCGGCCTTGGATTCTCCACCCTTGGCGGGAGTATAGATAAAGCCGCCATCGTTGACCTTCCCGGCCCACGGCAGTTGATTATGAGGAGACTCAAGGTTTTGTGCACGGCTGACAAAGACCAGCGCTTTCTGCATGGCCGGATCATCAGCCGCCACTCCGGACTTTCGCAACGCTTCCAGAAGAAACTGGGTATTGGACATATCCGGTCGCTGTTTGCTGTCGTAACCGGCCCCACCGTACGCACCGTCGCTGGTCTCCACGCCTTCGCCTTCGTCCCACTGCAGTCCACGCAGGAAGGCTTCGGCCTGCTGCAGGGCCTTCGCGTAACGACCGTCCCGATTGGCCTCCGCCAGAGCGAGCATGGCAATGCAGGTTTCGTAGTTCTGATGGCGACTGGCCGCCGCATGAATCCCGCCGGTGGGCTGCTGCTGTCCCACGAGATACTTGAGAGCCTTCTGCACCATCGGATCTTCGACCGGTCGACCGCTTTGCAACAACGCTGTGGTCACCAGCCCGGTAATCCCGACCGCATCACTGTTTGTCCACGACCCGTCGGCGGCCTGCGTTACCTGCAGAAACTGAATGGCCTTCTGACGCATCTCTGCGGTTTCGTCTGCATACACCATTGTGGCCGCACTCGAACTGAACAGTGCCGCAGATTGTGCAAGCAACACGATGATGACGAGAGACCTGCAAATCATGAAGGGACGCTTTGCCATTGTCTGGATGCCTGAAAAAGGTTGTTCTACGGACTGGAATCAGTGGCCGCAACCGCAACATCAGTCGCCCCGGGATTCACGTTCAACGGAGCACGAACGGGAGCCTGCAGCAAGACCGAGAAACCGCGTGTAATTCGAGATTCGGCCCAAAGCCCGAAGTGCGATGTCATTCGTCTCCCGAATTCGCTGCCACCAACACGGAACTTCCACCGACGCAGCGAGGGGAATCATAACGCAAGTTGACTGAAAATCGAACTCAGCCAAATTGAATTCAGGGAAACACGGGAGGCAGTGAATCGACCGCGAAGTACTTACGGCCGGGCGTGGGTGAGGTTGACGTTGCAGTCCGGCGGAAGGAAGCCGGTAACAGACACCGACCGCTTTCTGCTGCCAACGCAACCAGTCCGTCATCCGCAAACATGTTTCGGAAACGCAACCGGCCGTTAAATCCGGCAGAATACGACCTTCGACACGCAGATTTGCCCCAGCAACCCAAGTGCATTATTTAACGCCTCACCCACAGGTGGTATTTGTTTAGGTATTTACATCCACTATGAAACAGGTGGGATTATGAATCGAGGGCAATCGACACGGTCCGCATTCCTCTCGCCAACTCACGGCTCGGCGTCTGTCGAGCACAGCACTTTGAGCGGTTCCGCGTCGTCCGATGGAATGAAGAAACAGGGGCAAGGACGCCTGCAACGATGGACCGCGGGGCAGTTGCTGAACGGACTGATGCTGGCGCTGGTGGCCGTACTGCTGGTGGAATGGTTCTGGGTGGTGACTCGCAGGCCGCAGCCGTTTCTGATTCAACGCGGCTCGGATTTCCAGAATACGTTTCGTCTGGAGATCAACTCGGCAACCTGGGTGGAATGGATGCAGTTACAGGGCATTGGACCGTCGATGGCCAATCGCATTGTTGCCGATCGGCAGGTGAATGGTCCGTTTGCATCGATCGAGGATCTGGCCCGAGTTCCCGGAATTGGCTCTGGCACACTCGACCGGATCCGTCCATCGCTTACAATCCGGCATGAACAGAAAACAGCTCAGCGAAGCAACCCATAAGTCCTCAGAATCCCTCGCAGATTCTGCGTCCACCAGTCGGTCCCAGGAAGTCGCTCCGACACTGGTGGGCAGTTTCCGTCGGTTTCAGGCCTACAGGCAACAGGTGCGTCTGCGGCAGCTGCCTGGCGGCAGCGTGCATTCAAAAAGCGAGACGCGTGCGGCAAAAGACCGGGTCCGCAGTTCATGGCAACTGGTCCGTGAATTCGGGGGACTTCTGCGGTCTTACCGCGGGCCGCTCTTACTCTCCCTTGCCACAGTCACGGTTTCGACCCTGCTGGGCCTGATCCCACCGGCGGGCACCAAGTTCGTCGTGGACTACGCACTGGGTGGCAAGCCACTTCCGTCGTTTCTGCAGGGCTACACGTGGCTCAGCAGTCCCGTGCGGCTGTTATCGGTCGCGGTTGTCGCGGTTGCGGTAGTTTCCCTGCTGCGGATTTCAATTCACATCTGGGGCCGCTGGCACGCCACAAAGATCTCCAAAAGTCTGCAGCTGGCCATCCGTCGTCGCGTGTTTGATCATGCGATACGGCTGCCGCTGCACCGTGTGCAGAGCATGCGTTCCGGTGGTGTTGCCTCGGTGCTGCGTGAGGACGGAGGCAGTGTCGGCGAACTGGTCTTCGGGATGCTTTACAATCCGTGGCGGGCAGTAATCCAGCTGGTGGGCAGCTTGATCGTGCTGGCATGGGTCGACTGGACGCTGCTGGTGGGCGCTTTTGTGCTGTTACCTTCGGCCTTCCTGACGCACCGTGCGTGGGTGCGTGTGATTCGTCCGCAGTTCAAAGCGATTCGCAAGCAGCGGGAACAGATTGACGCCGGGGCCGCAGAATCGTTTGCCGGAATTCGGATCGTGCGTGCCTTCAGCCGACAGAAACGCGAGGCATTGCGATTTGCCGAAGAAAACAATCTGATGGCGCGGCAGGAACTGTACGCATGGTGGTGGATGCGATTTGTCGAAATCGTCTGGGAAGCCATGATTCCAATCGCCAGCGCGGGGCTGCTGTTTTACGGGGGCTGGCGAGTCACCAACGGCCACATGACCACCGGTGACCTGATGATGTTCCTCGTGTACCTGCTGATGCTGCTGGAACCACTCGCCGCACTGTCCACCAGCGCGACTCAGTTTCAAAACAGCCTCAGCGGACTGGATCGCATTCTGGATCTGCTGGAAGAACCCCCGGAGATGGTTTCGACCGCGACCAGTATCCATGTGCAGCCGGCAGCCATTTCAGGCGCGATTGAATTCGAGCACGTAAGTTTCACCTATCCCGGAACGGAAATGTCGGCCCTGCGCGATATCTGCCTGAAGGTGGCGCCCGGGCAAACCGTCGCTCTGGTGGGGCCCAGCGGTGCAGGCAAGACCACTCTCTGCAACCTGGTTGCTCGCTTCTATGACCCCGCAAGTGGACGAATTCTGCTGGACGGTCGTTACCTGCGTGATTTCGATGTGGAATCGTTTCGATCACTCCTCGGCGTGGTGGAACAGGATGTGTTTCTGTTCGACGGGACCATCGGACAGAATATCGCTTATTCCCGTAAGCACGCCACGACGGAACAGATTATTGCCGCAGCGGAAGCCGCGCATGTGATGGAATTTGTCAGGAAGATGCCCGCGGGTCTGGATACGATCATCGGAGAACGCGGCGTTCGACTCAGCGGGGGCCAGCGTCAGCGTCTGGCCATTGCCCGCGCGATCCTCGCAAATCCTCGTCTGCTGATTCTCGACGAAGCCACCAGCAACCTCGACACCGACAGTGAGCAGCTGATTCAGCAGAGTCTGACGCAACTGATGAAACGCCGCACGTGTTTCGTCATCGCCCATCGGCTCAGCACAATTGCAGGCGCAGATCTGATTGTGGTCATCGAAAATGGCAGGATTCAGCAGACCGGAACGCATCATCAACTGATGTCAGAGGGCGGGCGTTATCGGGCGATGGTCGAGCAGCAGGTCAAAATGGCACTGGGCACAGTCGTTGTCTGAGATCGAGATCGGGCCGATCAACGCGATCACGGCGGCGACTTGCACGCATGGGATTCCCCCTGCCGGCAAGAATTGTCCCATCGCCTCGAGGCACAGAACTGCTACACTGGTGCCACAGGTCAGCGGCCGACAGGCCGTCGCGCATCCTCGGGTGAAACGTATTGGCGGCACCGATGGCTGCAGCTTCCGAACGACGGTCCCACAACTTGCCGACAAGTATACTGTCAGAAACTGGGGCCTGTCACATCGACTTTCCATCAGTGGATTGAGGGCTTTCATGCATCCGGTCGTGCGTTACAGTGAACAGGCATTGCGGTCTGCCGATCAGGCGATTGGATTTCTGATGCAGCAGGCAGTGGAAAACGCCGACTGTATCTCGCTGGCCGCTGGGCTGGTGGACGAACATTCGCTGCCCGTGGATCTGACGCGCGACACGCTGCAGCATCTGTTGCAGGAATCAGCAGCGGGACGCAAGCTGTTGCAGTACGGAACGACTCAGGGACCAGAACCGCTGCGCAGGATTTTTCGCACCTGGCTGGCAGGTCTTGAGCAGCGGAGTGACGGTCTGGCCGACGTCCCGCTGTCCCGTTTCTTTCTGACGACCGGTTCGCAGCAGTTGCTGTCGCTGATTGTGCAGGCCTTGTTCAATCCAGGCGATATCTGTCTTGTGGCAGCCCCTACCTACTTTGTGTTTCTGGGCGTGCTGCAGGCGGCGGGGGCCACCACGATTCCTGTGCAATCCGATGAACACGGAATGCGTCCGGAGGCACTGCAGCAGGCCCTGCAGGCACTTGAGCATTCCGGACAATTGCCCCGAGTGCGTCTGATTTATGTCGTCAGTGACTTTGAAAACCCGTCCGGGGTCAGCATTTCGGCCGAACGCCGCCCGGAACTGCTGCGACTGGCGCGCGCCTACTCCCGCGATTCCCGCATTTTTCTCCTCGAAGATTCGGCCTATCGCGAACTGCGTTACGATGGTGACCCGCCGCCAAGCATCTGGTCCTTCGATCACGATCAGGACACCGTGATTCTGGCTCAGACATTTTCCAAGAGCTTTTCGCCCGGGATTCGTGTGGGACTGGGAGTTCTGCCGCAGTCTCTCGTCAAGGCGGTTTCTGACCTGAAAGGCAATGAAGACTTCGGGTCAGCTCATCTGAATCAGCACATCGTCGCTGCCACTCTGAAAAACGGGACTTATCAGCAGCATGTTGAACGGGTCCGGAACAGTTATCGTGAGAAGCGGGACGCGATGCTGCGGGCCGCGGATCGTGAATTCGCGGGGATCCCCGGCGTCACCTGGTTTCGCCCCGCAGGCGGCATGTACGTCTGGATGCGTTTGCCGGAGACGATCGAAACGGGATTTCACAGTGCCCTGTTTCGACAGGCCACGCAGACCGACAAAGTCATGTATGTTCCCGGAGAATTGTGTTATCCCCAGGATTGGCCGCAGCGGCCTCGCAATGAAATGCGGCTGAGTTTTGGTGTGCAGTCGGTGACCGGCATCGAAGAAGGCATACGACGACTGGCCAATGCGGTACGCGCGGTGATGGCCGAACAACCCGCTGGTGGCGGAGCGATTTCGGCATGACCAGCGAGCAGTCATGGCAGCCGTCCTGCAGTGTCGCCATGCTGCAAATGCGTGCGGCGATGCTGCAGGCCATCAGACTGCTTTTTCAGCAGCATGGGTACATGGAAGTGCAGACCCCCTGTCTCTCCCGGGACATCGTGATTGATGCGCATCTGGAACCGTTTCAACTGCTGGAACGTGGACAGCGCTGGTATCTCCAGACGTCCCCTGAAGCACATATGAAACGCTTGCTGGCCGCGGGCAGCGGATCAATTTTTCAGGTCACGCCGGTCTTCCGGCGCGACGAATTGGGTGAACGCCACAATCCTGAATTCCTGATGATTGAGTGGTATGGGGTCGGCAGCACCTGGCAGCAGCAGCTGATCTTTACGGAAACACTGGTACGCACGGCGGTGCAGGCGGCGATCCCGTTTCGGCAGCAACCGGCAACGGTCTGGCCCCATCACCCCTTTCGCTACGTGACCTACGCCGACGCATTCCGGCAGGCACTGGGAATCGACGTGCATCTGGCGGGAATTGAGGACTTGCGGCGGATCGCGCTGCAGAGATCGCTGCCAATCCCGGAGACGGGACCAGAGCCATCGCTGGATGACTGGCGCAACCTGTTGCTGGCCATGCTGATTGAGCCTCAGCTGGGCGGGGTCATGGGGCAGGAACGCCCGGAATTCCTGTGCGACTATCCCCCGACTCAGGCTGCCCTCGCCGTAGTCACCGACACGGACCCGCCGGTAGCACGGCGGTTTGAGCTGTATATTCGGGGGATTGAGCTGTGCAACGGCTATCAGGAACTGACGGATCCCGTCGAACTGACAAGCCGCGAACAACTCCAGAACACCGGGCGAAAGGCAGACGATCGAGCGGAGTTGCCTGGAGCGCCGCGACTGACGGCAGCTCTGCAGACCGGGCTGCCGGAATGCTCAGGAGTCGCACTGGGATTTGATCGTCTGGCGATGATAGCCGCCGGAGTCGACTGCATTGAAGACGTCATGCCATTTCCTGGAATGCGCGCCTGACTCGCGGATTTCTCTGGCATCCAATTCAGGCCAATCACCGCTGTGCACCAAATCGCCACTGAACTATGATCCGTGTACATCGCTGCACTTTTATGGACATTCTGCATTTCGCAGCGGACCGGAATTGCCGCCACGACATTGACGGAACGGACCCAGACAGGACCTCATGACCACCAAACAAAACGATGCCAGCGTTTCTGCCGCGAACTCGCCGATCTGGCTGGCCGAACTGTCATTGCTGTCGGTCGCAGTCATCTGGGGAGTCAACATCCCGATCATGAAGATTGCGTTGGCCATGCAGATGGACCGATTCGCCCTGAACGGTCTGCGATTGGTGATTTCTTCGGCCACACTGCTGTGCTTTGCCGCGCTGGAATATCGCCGGGGGATTCGTCCGCAACTGCGACAGAACTGGCCCCGTCTGCTGGCCTATGCGCTGGTCGTTTCCGTCCTGTACCAAATGTTGTTCCTGCTGGCTGTTTCGCAGACGACTTCCGCTGACATCGCGTTGATCATGGCCACCGTGCCGATGTGGACGGCGATCGGTGCCCGGATTTTCCTCAGGGAAATTCTCGTTCCGCGCGCCTGGCTGGGACTATGGGTAGCCTTCGCCGGAACAGTGATTGTCACGCTGCAGGGAAGCCCGGGATCTCCGGCGACAGCCTCCGACAGTACCCAGACCGTGATCACCGAAACAGATGACGCCGACCGCGCGACGGCATTACTGACGGTCGAAGGCCTTGAACACCCGGCCGCCGTACTGCCCGACAAAGCTCAGGACAGCGCGGCCAATGTGCAGGCGACGGAGGCGGAAACACTGCGTCGATTTATGGGAAATCTGATTGCCCTCGCTGCAGCGCTGATGTGGTCAGGCGGCACGATTCTCAGTCGACCGATGCTGCAGAAGATTTCGCCCGTTCAGCTCTCGGCCTTTTCCGCCACGACAGGTCTGCCCTTTCATCTGGCTGTGGCCTGGCCGGCGCTCCCCGCCAGCCTCGAACTACTCAAACAGATCCCGATGGATTTGTGCCTGTTGTATTCCGGAGTGTTGTCGACGGGGCTGGCCCTGCCGATGTGGAGCTATGGCGTCAAGCTTGCGGGAGCTGCGCACGCCACCATGTTTCAGAATCTCAGCCCTGTCGTGGCGATCATTGCCGCGTGGCTGATGCTGGGCGAGCCACTTTCGGCAGCACAGATTATTGGTGGGGTACTGATTCTGGGGGGCCTGATTGTGATGCGTTCTGCCAGAACTTAGCGGATCGCCATCTGCAGAACCCCGTGAGACGCAGCCACTTCCGCAGCGCAAACACGTTCGTATCCGTTCAGCAGCGAGAACGGGGCCGGCCATGACCGAGCCATGACCGAGCCATGACCGTCATGCTCGCTGCTTGTAAAAGACAGGTCGCGAAGCTCTCAGCACATTGCGTGCTCAGATATCACGATGCCCCCGCGCATTTCGGACTTCGTCTGGAAACGATCCGGCAGCGCTGTGTGGAAAGCCATGGCGGGAAATGGCATACTCCGCAGTAGCCCGGTATGACGCAGCCGCCGAATCTGCGAATGGCGTCTTCCGGGTATCAACGTCTGACGCCTGCGTTTGCGGGCCACCGCAAGATGCTCTCCACAGAAACAGACCGCAGACCATCGGGCTTCCATGGGCCTTAAGTCCGGAAAATCTGCGATTGCCTTCCGTCAAGTCTCACCACCAATTCTCCTGCCTGGATGCTGATTCATGTCTTCACGTCAACGGTTCAGATGGCTTCGGAGCCTGGCGCTGGTGATTTCGCTGGTTGGCGTACCGCTGACCGCGAATACAGTGCCGGCGCAGGATGCCGCATGGAAGTCCCTGGCGGTCCCGGATGCGTGGCGCAGCGTGCCTGGCGGAGACCTTCAGCCGATTGACGGCTACTCGTGGTACCGGACTCTGGTGCGGATCCCGAAATCGTGGGATGGACAGCAACTGACGTTGTTCATCGAGGCGCTGGATGATGCCCGTTCGTCATGGGTTGCCGGACAACTGGTTGGCGTAGCAGGTCAGTTTCCGCCGAGCTTTCGCAGCGGACTGGGTGAACGCGGACGCTACACCGTCGAATCGTCGCTGGTGCAGGGCGGCGCGTACATGGCGGTGGCGATTCGAGTTTTCCAGTATGATCCGCGCCCGAACTTCAGTGTGGCCCCGCCTGTCCTGATGAATGAAGGACGACGGGAAGCTTTAAGACTGGAGGGCGTCTGGCAGTATCGTCCCGGAGATGACGCGACATGGGCCAATGCGACTCCGAGTGATTTCGGGATTGATCCGCAGCAGGAACTCACCGACGAAGTGGCCTCGGCCCGAGGCATCTTTCACCGAGTGGACATGGTGGACGACGTGGACCGCTACGTCGCACGACGAAACGGAGACACCGACCCGCTGTCACCCGCACAAGCTGTCACGCATTTCAAAACACCTGATGATCTCGCTGTGCAAATGGTCCTCGGTGATCCCGACATCGCTCAGCCGTTGTTCATGTCATGGGACGAACGGGGCAGGCTGTGGGTCATGGAATATCGGCAGTACCCCGATCCGGCTGGCCTGACGATGGTCAGCCGTGACACGTTTCTGCGGACGGTGTACGACAAAGTGCCCAAGGCTCCTCCCAATCATGTGCCGGGGGCGGATCGCATCAGCATTCACGAGGACACGAATGGCGATGGAGTCTACGACGACCACAAAACGTTTGTGGATGGTCTGAACATCGCATCGTCATTTGCCATCGGACGTGGCGGAGTGTTTGTGACGAATCCTCCGTACCTGCTGTTCTATGCCGACCGAAATCAGGATGACATCCCTGACGGAGATCCGGAAGTATTGCTGGAGGGATTCGGACTGGAGGATTCGCACTCAGTCATCAACAGCCTGCGATTTGGCCCGGACGGCTGGCTGTACGGGGCCCAGGGAAGCACCGTCACCGGTGTCGTCCGGCGTCCGGGAAGCACGGAACCACCCGTTCGTTCACAGGGCCAGATCATCTGGCGTTATCACCCCGAAAACCAGATTTACGAGGTGTTTGCAGAAGGGGGAGGCAATACATTTGGCTGCGAAATTGATGCCAAAGGGCGGATCTATTCGGGCCACAATGGTGGAGATACGCGGGGCTTTCATTATGTGCAGGGAGGCTACTATCGCAAGGGCTTCGGCAAACACGGGCCATTGTCAAATCCCTGGGCCTTTGGCTTTTTTGAGCACATGAAGCATCACTCCGTCGCCCGTTTTACCCACAATTTTGTGATTTACGAAGAGGGTCAGCTTCCCGAACGATTTCGGGGACAGCTATTCGGTATCGAACCCCTGCAGGGCCAGGTGGTTCTCAGCAATTTCCGGCCTTATCAATCCTCCTTCGAAACCGAAGACGTGGAACGAGTCTTGAAAACGGATGACCCGTGGTTTCGCCCGGTGGATATTAAGACCGGCCCGAGTGGGGACATTTATGTTGCCGACCTGTACGAGCAGCGAATCGATCACAGCAGTCATTATGCCGGTCGAATTCATCGCACCAGTGGTCGAATTTATCGCTTGACAACAACAGACCGCATGACGCAGCAGACCACCGCCGGCGAACGACCTTTTTCGGCATCAGTATCGGACTCAGAGCTGATCGCCACCCTGGATCATCCCTCGAAATGGCATCGTCAGACAGCCATTCGTCTGCTGGGAGACCGCAGGGCCTCGGGAACCATCGCACAACTGCTGGAGGAGCTTCCTCGCAGCACCGGACAGGCGGCACTGGAACGACTTTGGGCGTTACAAGCTGCCGGCGGTCTGACGGATCAGGCGGCAATTCTTCTGCTGCAGCATGAAGATCCCTTCGTGCGGGCCTGGACCGTGCGGCTGATCTGTGACATGCAGGCTCCCTCAGCAACGGTAGCCAGCCGAATCGCAGTCAGTGCCGAATCTGAAGGCTACATCGATGTCCGAAAACAGATGGCCAGCTCGGCGAAGCGACTGTCACCAGCACTGGCCTTGCCGGTGATCCGGGCCCTGCTGCGCTACGACGAAGACGCGGCGGATCTGCATCAACCGCTGCTGCTGTGGTGGGCATTGGAATCGCAATTGTCACGTGCAGACGCCGCGACGGTCATCAGTACACTGCTCAGCACGCCGGAAGTCTGGCAACGCCAATTGGTGCGGGGCACACTTCTGGAACGGATGATGAAACGGTATGCCCTTTCCGGGACTCGTCAGGACCTGCTGTCGGCAGCCGCCCTGCTGAACGCCGCTCCGGACAAGCAGGCGACGGAATTACTGTTGAAGGGCTTTGAAGAGGGATTTCAGGGACGCAGTCTGGCCGGAATTCCGCAGGAACTTGTGGACGCCCTCGCAAAAAGTGGCGGCGGTTCGCTGGCTCTGCGTTTTCGACAAGCTCAGCCCACGGCACTGGTCGAAGCCATCAGCATCCTGAACAACCCGCAGGCGCCGGCGGCCCAGCGACTGCCCCTGATTGAAATCTCCGGCCAGTTGCAACGTCCGGAATTGTCCGCTCCGCTGCTCAGTCTGCTAGACCGCGACACAGAGCCCGCTGTAACGGCCGCGGCCTTAACCGCTCTGCAGAACTTCGATCAGCCAGCGGTGGCCGCCGCCGTCCTGCAACGTTACACACAGTTTCAGGAACCCGCATCGATGGCCGCCGAAGCCTTACTGGTCAGCCGCGCTGCATGGTCTGCCGAACTGGTCAAAGCCGTCAGTGATGGACGCATTCCCGGTGATCGCGTTTCCGCACCAGCAATCCGCCGAATGCTGCTGCACCAGAATCCGGCACTGGAGCAGAGTATCCGGCAGATCTGGGGAGAACTTGCAGGTCTGTCGGCCGCCGACATTCAGGCAGAAACGGGACGTGCGCAGGCTGCCTTGGCCTCCGGCACCGGAAATCCCCGCGTCGGAAAGCAGGTGTTCATGCAGAACTGTGGCCGTTGCCATTTGCTGTTTGAAGAAGGCGGGCGTGTTGGCCCGGACCTGACCCCGTTCGCACGCGATAATCTCGAACGCATGCTCTCCAGCATCATCAATCCCGGTCTGGAAATTCGTGAAGGCTTTGAAAACCACCTCGTACTGACCGTGGATGGTCGAGTCCTCAATGGCTTTCTTGTCGAACGCGACAGCCAGATTGTCATCCTCCGCGGTGTTGATGGGCAGAATGTGATTCTGAAACAGGAAGACATCGAGGAACTGAAGGTGGTTCCACAGTCCGTCATGCCCGAGGGCCTGCTGAAAAACCTGAACGAGCAGCAATTGCGTGATCTGTTCGCCTATCTGCGTTCCACGCAACCCGTGAATTACTAAGCGATCTCCATGTGTTGTCATGGCGGAGTGACACACGGGGTGCGATCGAGACGCATGCCTCGGATTTCCCATCCCGGCATGCCAGCCTTTTCAATTTCATTCCACGCCAACAGACTCCCCAAACGGCCTTACAGGCCTGAAGAGTTTTAAGGTCAGCCATGTCCGAGTCGATTGTCCAGGTGCAGCAGATTGATCATGTGACATTTGTGGTCAAAGATGTCGAAGCCAGTCGCCGATTTTATGTGGGAGTGCTGGGTATGCGCGAGGTGGCTCGCCCCGCATTTTCCTTTGGTGGGGCGTGGTTCCAGGCAGGCGCGACCCTGGTGCATTTGATCGAAGAGCATGACAAAAGCGGTCCGGCAGGATTTCCCGTTGAAGTACTCGAACGATCGACTCGCAACCATCACATCGCCTTCACTGTGGCCGACGCGAGAGAAGCAGCACGCCTGCTGAAGGCCGCCGGTTATCCACTTCTGGACGATGCCAAACTGCGTCCGGATGGTGCGGTGCAGGTGTTCGTGGTGGATCCCGACCACCACGTCATTGAGCTGTGTTCGGGCCCCTGAAGGTTGCCGGATGATGGGGCTCCGCCAGTGATCTGCCCGCGAGGTGATCGTGCCGCCGCATCAGCCTTTTTCCATCTCACGTCCGCTGCATCCTTCACCACCATGAAAAAAGGCAATCGCAAACACGCGTTTGGCGTGCATTGCGATTGCCTGAGGGGATTTGAGTCAGCGGTTCACCGGCTGGAAGAAACGCTGAGTCTGTTGGGGATTACAGGCGTTGATGACCTTCCGCCATCGGAGCAGAAATCCAACGGACGCGAGACGATGTTGCGGTCTGTGAAGCTGAGCGATTCGCAGCAGGGGCGACCGCAGTTTTTGTCGCCAGGCGTGGGGAACGGAGCACTTCGTTGATCTGACTGGAACGTTCGGCAAGCACCGTACGGCCAGGTCGGCTGGCCTGGGGAGCCGTTCCGGAAGCGGGAGCCGGTTCAACCTCCGGCTGGAACGAATCACCGCCCTCGGCGGGCTTGTCGGCTGGTGCCGGTGTCGCTGGATCGTTGAGTTCCGGCAGTGGCGGCTTGTTGGAAATCTCGTTGTCTGCGCCGAATGGAGCCGGCTCGGTTGGCGACGTCCGGAAGTCGTCTGCTGGAGTGGTCTCAGGGCGTCGCGTTGCCGGCGCACTGAATGTTTCTTCGTTTCGAGGCCGCGGATCTGCTTCTGGTTCCGGAGCGGTTGATGGGGCTGGCTTTGCCGCAGGAGCCTTATCGTATGTCCCGGCAGGTTCGCTGAAGTTGTTGTCGATCTGAGGCTTCAGAGTCCCGGCGTTTGACGAGTTGGTGCCCGCACAAGCACCAGTTGCACAGTTGCTGCCGCACGCACAGGGATCACAGCAGACCGGTGCACAACAGGCGTCGCCCAAAACAGGAGCATACGATGTGGAATACACCGGAAACGCAGGAGCGTACATGGCGGAATAGGTTCCGTAGGTTGGCGCAGAGTAGCCGTAGCCACCTCCCCAACCAAATGGCCACCAGCAGCACGCCTGAACCGAAGCAGAACCGGCCAGCAGGCCGACCGTTGCCAGCAGAGCGGCACCAAAACGTTTCATGGATCATCCTCAACGTTGAAAACTGTCGTAATTGGTAACCAATGAGTATTTGCAGCCAGTCCAGAGGACTGACAAGGCGACATCTTCCGAGCGTCTGAAGGCTGTGTTCAGACGCCTAAAACTGCGGAAAGTTGCCTGCCAGTGGAGTTTCGGGATCGAGTTATGTCACGGGCCCTGTGCGCTCACTTTTTGTAACGCCAAGTCCGGAACGAGAGCGAACGTACCGACCGGGTAACCCGGCTGAGCCGCTTTGGAAACGGGACTGGTTCCACCAGGAGACAACGATCTGCTGAAGACAGACCGTCTGTTGTCCTGATTCAGTGCTGTTGCTCGGCTTTGGTCACGTGCTCTTCACCCACTGCCCACCCGTTCTCAAACGGCCCTCAACTGTGCCGCGATCGCATCCTGCGCTCATCAAACGCTGTGCCACCAAGCTCTGCAACCCGCAAAAAGCTTGCCGTTTGCCCTGCATTCCCCTTTTTACAGTGGCCGCTCGGGGGTTGTCAAATATTCCCTTGAACAATCCGCGGCATCTCAAAAACTCGAACCCGGACCGCTGGCTGCTCCTGACCGAACAAACCCGCTGTCGGCTGTCGGGCCCCGTGACCTGTGGCTCTGCGTCATGAAACAGCCCTGACGACTCAGGCTGGACGACCATTGGCACGAGCGGCACAATTGGGAGCAGCGGCACCGGGAGCCCCGTGACCGCTGTGGACGCGACGTCCAGCATCCAGGGTGCTATACTCGCGGCAAACTTCCGGCACGGAGTTGGCCTGGACCACGGTTGCGTGTCCGCCACCACCAGGGCCGGGATTCATCACCGCAACTGCGCGACGGCGCGGGAATGGAGTCGTGCATGCCGATTTCCCGACATTTTCTGGGACTGGACCGCCCTGCTCTGCTGTCCGTCTGCGACTACCTGATCACGCGGTACGCTCATGGGGATGAATTTGATCTGTCGAAGGTGATTCTGGTGGTTCCGGGGCGGCGAGCTGGTCGGCGGATGCTGGAAACGCTTGTGCAGCGGGCTGGCGAGCGATGGCCTGGGATGCGGCCACCTCGGATCGTGACATTTCACAGTTTCCCGGAACTGCTGTACCCACAGCAGCATCCGGCGGCAGACGAGCTGACGCAGTTGCTGGTTTGGCGTACCGCATTGTTCGCCCTGCCTCCCCAGCAGATCCGCGCGGCTCTGCCTCACCCGCCGGATCCGGCGTCGGTCAATTCGTGGCTGGCGCTCTGCAAATCGCTGATGCGACAGCACAACGAACTGGCCGCTGAGGGACTGGATTTCGACGATGTCTTCACAGCTCTGTCACGTTCCGATGAGGCGCAGGAAGCAGATCGCTGGAAATCGCTGCGGCGGATTCAGGCCGAATACCTGACGCAGATGGACCAGATTGATCTCTGGGATGCCCAGACAGCGCGCCTGGTAGCCGTGGAACAGCAGGAGTGCCATACCGACTGCGACGTACTGCTGGTGGCAACCGTCGATATCAATCGTATCGTGCGGCAGATGCTGGATCAGATCTCTGAACGAGTGACAGCACTGATTCATGCGTCGGCGGATGATCACGAGGCCTTCGATGACTATGGCTGCGTCGTTCCCGAACACTGGGAATTCCGAGCGGCAGAAATCACGGATGAGCAGACCTGCATCACCGGTACGCCTCAGGATCAGGCGCGACGAATGGCGGAACTGCTTGCGTCCTTTCAGGGACACTACCGTCCCGACGACATCACCATCGGTGTCGCGGATGATGAAATGGTCCCGACGCTGCTGCAGTCCCTGGCTGATGCAGGTGTCGTTGGACACTGGCCTGTGGGTACCCAGTTGAAACAGACTCGCCCGGCGCGGCTGCTGCATGCGGTCACCCTGCACATCGCGTCGGCCCGTGACGATCTGCCCCCTGACTTTTCCACACTGGCAGATCTCGTGCGTCATCCGGATATCGGGGACTGGATTCAGAACCATTTGCAACAGGTCTTCGACGATCCCGATGTGCAGGCACGCATCCCGTTCTGGCTGGATGAACTGGATGCCTACATGGCCACGCACCTGCAGATGACTCCCGGAACCATGCTGGGGAAAGCCCCGCGACGACTGATCGTGGCCGAGGTCTGCCGCGCTGTGGAAAGCCTGCTGCGCTGCCTGATCCCGGAATCGAACACGGCCGAGAACGCGCTCTCTGCCGTCGGACGAATTCACCCGGATGGTGCGATTCCAGCGCGCCAGAAAACCTTTGATGATCAACTGGCTCTGCTGGAACAATCGCTCACTCGACAACTGGAACTCCCCCGGCCACTTTCCGCATGGTCAGAAGGCATGATTCGCCTGCTGGCGACGATCTATGGTTCGCGTGAACTTCTGGCTGATAACGATGTGGATCGCGGGATCGCTCGCTACATCGCAGATCTGCAGGATCAGAATGAACGGTTGAAGCGTATTCCCCAACACGCCATGCCTCAGTGCACCGCCGCTCAGGCCCTGCAGCTGCTGCCCGGTCAGCTGGCTGAAGAAGCCCTGTCAGCAACGTGGAGATCAGACGCCATTGAACTGATGGGCTGGCTGGATCTGCCACTCGATGACGCCCCCGTGCTGATTGTCACAGGGTTCAATGAAGGCAATGTCCCGGAATCCGGAGGATCTGATGCCTTCATGCCCAATAGCCTCCGCTCCCAACTGAATCTCAGGGACAATCGCGGACGGTACGCGCGGGATGCCTGTGTGCTGCACACCATCCTGCACAGCCGGCGCAAAGTCTGGTTTATCATGGGCCGCACCGCTGCAGATGGCAATCCCCTCGCCCCAGGACGACTCTGGCTGGCCTGCCCGCCCTCCGCACTGCCACACAGAGTTCGCTGGTTTTACGAACCGGAACATCAGCCGGAACCGACTCCGCCCCCCGACTCTATCGAAACCGAATCCACCCCCGCGGCGGTGGATCGCACCCTCAGCGGTTTCCTCGTTCCCGCACCGGTCGATGTGCCGCCAGCCCCTGAAGTCCTGGCCGTGACCGCCTTTCGCGAGTATCTGCAGTGTCCCTATCGCTATTTCCTTCGCCGTGAACTGCGTCTGGGGTCAGTTGACCATGAGGTCCGTGAACTGTCCGCCTCTGCCTTCGGTAACCTGATCCACCTCGTCCTCGACAAATTCGGTGAATCCTCCGTCAAACACGCCACCGAACCGGATGCCATTCGCTCCATGCTGATGGATGAACTGCATCGGCAGGCCCTCGGCCTGTTCGGACGATCGCGTTCCGCTACCGTCAGCGTGCAGCTGAAAATGATCGAAAGCCGCCTCAGCGCCTTCGCTGAATGGCAGGCACGCACTGCCAGTGAAGGCTGGCGTATCATCCTGACCGAACGCAAGCTGTACTGCGAGGACTTCCGTGACAGCCACGATCGCCCTGTTCGACTGGAAGGCCGCGTCGATCGCATCGATCGCCACCTGACCTCAGGCGCACACCGAGTGATCGATTACAAGACCAGTGAAACTGCGGAAGAACCTGAGAAAACTCATCGCAATCGTGAAGGCTGGGTGGACCTTCAGCTCCCCCTCTATCGGCTGCTGATCCGCTCACTGGCTATCAAAGGCGAAATCGAACTGGGATACGTCCAGCTTCCCGGTGACCTGGCCAAAGTCGGCTTTGCACCCGCCGAATGGTCGGAAAGCGATCTGCAGGACGCGGAAGATCTGGCGCGGACCATCGCCGCAGAGATCATCGACCTGAAAATCACCGATGTGCCCCGCCTGAACGATCTGCGTTACGCAGAATCAGAACGGATCTGTCAGGACACCGTCATCGATCGCAACCTGCCATGGCTGAAAACATGGCAGGGGAGGATTAGAGAGTAGAGAGTATGCAGTATGGAGTATGGGTGCCGTATTCACGCCCCACGCCCCACGCCCCACTGACCACTGACCACTGACCACTGACCACTGACCACTGACCACTGACCACTGAAAACTGAAAACTGACTCAGTGTTTCAGCAGTCGACGCAGCAAGCC
>CAIYBH010000461.1 GCA_903924405.1 uncultured Planctomycetaceae bacterium
GAAAACCAGATGACCACCACTTCGGGATATTCTCGCAGCACGGTCAATCTGTACCGCGACTCAGTGTCCGGCCGAAGGAGCTCATCCACCTTCCGCTACGTCCTCGCGGATGGGAATTACGATGTCCGCATCTACTCGGGTCACCTGGCGATGGCCTCGCGTCTGGAAGTCAACGTCGAAGGCACGACCACGCTGGCCACTGCGGCACTCGGTGCCAACACCTTCACCACGCTGGAATTCAGCAATGTGGCCGTGTCCGGCGGAACGCTGGACATCATCCTGCGAAACCCCACGGGCTTTACGGGCTACTGGTTTGCGAATGGTCTGGAGATTGCGACTGTTGGCCAACTGCCGACCGTCGCGCCGCAGATGCTGGATGGAGTGCTGTTTGATGAGAACGGCATGGAAGACAGCAGCCGGCAGCGACTGGACCAGCTGACGCAGGCCGGGACAACACTGACGCCGACCCTTGTTGAGGAATTCAAAGCCCGAGCGATCACCAACTGGACAGCGGCGGGGTTGACGTCTGAACAGGTAGCGCGACTGACCAGTTCCATGATTGAGATCAGCGATCTGGATGATGAAGGAGCGTTGGGCCTCACCGGATCCTCGCGAATTGTGCTCGACGACGACGCGCTGGGTTACGGCTGGTACGTGGGCGCGATGAGCGAAACGGTACCGGACGGCACGATGGACCTGCTGACCGTGTTGACACATGAACTGGGCCACGTACTGGGGCTGAGCGACCTGGATGGTCAGCAGACACCGGACCGGATCATGGCGGGAACCCTGCAACCCGGCCAGCGTCGCAGCGTCAGTGTGGCCGACCTGCTGACCGGCGACCAGCCGATCAATGAAAACGTGGCCCCGACCGTTGGTGGACTGGCGACAGTCGACAACCTGTTTGCGGATGATGACTCGGCAGCTGCGGAGGAAACGACAGCGGCAACGCGAATCGCCCTCGACGCTGACGCGATCGTGCTTCAGCCTGCAACCAGGGCGATTGGCGGAGTGACGAACAAGTTGCCGAAGCAGGCACAGGTCACAGGGCAGGGCACAGTGATCCCGATGAAGAGTCAGCAGGAACTGGACTTGCTGGATGACCTGTTCACCAACGAAATCGCAAAAGGGGACATTCTACTTTTCCCGTTTACTGGCCGGTAAATCACTGGCAGTGGTTGTACAACACGAGCCCAAAAGTGGGCCGCCAGACGCTGACCGCAGGTGAGGGGAACAACACATAGCAGCGGTGATTCCGCATCGATTGCGATGCAGGTGCATTCGCCACTTCACGGCTCCCTGCCGGTTTGCGTCGAGGGGATTGGGCTCGCGCCCCTCGGCCGCGTGCTGCCGTCGCTTCGGGATTAGCTCGCGGCGGCATGCCCCATACCAGACTTGTACAAGGTGCCTCTAACGGGCCGCGGGAAGTGATGGCTGATCCCCACAGGTCGATGGGGACGGAGGTGCTCGGGAGCGGGATTTCCCGAATTCGGGGACGCTTCCAGCCCAGGCGATTCCCCATAAACACATACCACAAAACACCTTACGGCTTTGACAAAGCTTTGACAAACGCGTGACTACGCACACACACGCTGCTGTTGCAAGGGGCCGATAACCTCCGTAGGCTTCTCCACATACCCGGTCTGCGTTTTGGCGGACCGGTGGTGTGAACGTTTTTTCGCGGTGCGTGGTGTGGTGGTGTTCAGGTTCCTCGAGGGACCTGATTCCAGTCGCATGTGCCGCAGTCGCTGACCCAACGGGCACAATATCTCATGAGCACCCTGAGTGTGGCATTGAATTCCGCGTCACCGATTATCCCAGCGGGAGAATCGGCACCGCTTTCACCGGCCGAAGCAAAACGCCAGAATTTCCAGCGTGAAACCAACGCTCTGGTTTCGGCCTTTCACCGCGAACAGCTGCGTTTGTCCAATGTGGACTGGGTCGTCACACTGTTTCTGATTGGAGTGCATGTCGGGGCGCTCGCGGCACTGGTGCCGGCGTTCTTCAGCTGGTCCGGGCTGGCGATTTGTCTTGTGATGCACTGGGTCACCTGCAGTATCGGCATTTGCCTGGGCTTCCATCGTTACCTGGCGCACAAGTCCATGAAGCTGAAAGCTCCTGCTGAATTCATCACCATGATGTGCGGTTGTCTGTCCGGCGAAGGCTCACCGCTGACCTGGGCGGCGACACATCGGCTGCATCATCAGAAATCTGACCAGGAAGGTGATCCGCATTCACCGATTCGGGAGGATGGCTGGTGGGCGCACATCATGTGGTTATTCCCAAAGCGTACGACGGAAGTGTCACGCATTCTGATGCGTCGTTACGTGCCGGAACTGGTCGACCGTCCGATCATGCAGTTTTTCGAAAAGACATTTGCATTCTGGCTGTGGGGTGGTGGAATTGTGCTGCTGGCAGCCGGCTGGGCCACCGGTGGATGGCAGCTTGGTGTTTCATGGTTGGTTTGGGGCATGTGTGTTCGCATGGTCGCTGCCTATCACAGCACCTGGTTTGTGAATTCGGCGACGCATCTGTGGGGCTATCGTAACTACGACACGCGCGATCAGTCTCGCAATCTCTGGTGGGTGGCGATTCTGGCTTATGGCGAAGGCTGGCACAATAATCATCATGCACACCCTGCCGTGGCGCCTGCTGGCCACAAATGGTGGGAAGTCGACATCACATGGTGGTCCATCCGACTGCTGCGAGCTATCGGGCAGGCCTACGATGTGAAGGACAAGCTGCCTCAGGGCCGTGGTGCAGACGAAACAGATATGGCAGAAATTGCCCGCCCGGAAACTGCTGCCGCCTGAGCCTGCGGTTGACAAACAGTCGCTCCGCATCATTCAGACAAACATCAGACGTGACCCTCAGGGTCACGTCTTTTTTTGTGGTCCGTTCAACACCACAGAATGCGTTGATGACCCTGGCAGGGCAGGGTTGCGTTGGATGCCAAAATCGATTCCGGCGTGGTTCGCGTGAAGCCTCGCCCCGACCGAAGCCGCGGCGGGTGGGCTTAGCAGGAACGGCATACCCCATTTCCATCGATGTTTATTCGTGTTCATCGGTGGTTTCAAACTCCCAGCAGCAAAAGCAAATCACGAATCACAAGCGACTGCTAACGCGTTACAGCTCACGAAATGCTGCTCAGGTGGAACTTTGCCCTCCCCGAAAAACGCGGACTCGTTTCGTGTCTTTCGAGTAATTCGTGGTTCAAAAACATACCCAGCAATCCGTGTTGATCCATGTCCATCCGAGGTTTGCACACGAACCCACGGCGAGCGCTTCGTGGCTCACAACCAACATCAAACATCCGTGGTCATCTGTGTCCATCCGTAGTTCCTGAACAAACACATACGCACCGGCTCAGATGGAACTTCGCCCTCCCCCAAAGCACACGTAACGGCTCAGGTGGAGCTTCACTCTCACAGGCTGGGGGTGTAGAGCAGCGGGAAGAACTGGCCCGACAAGGGAGTGCCGGGAGGTACCACTGGAACTCCATCAAGCAGCGGTTGGTCCGACTGACTGCAGACGCCATCCCGCACCACATTCAGCACTACGGCACGTCGAGGGTTCGCAGTCCGATTTTCAAAGGATCCATGGACCGTCAGCGGATGGTGAAACACGCATTCTCCCGCTTTCAGTTGAACAGGCACCGGATTCTGAAACTGCTCCCACTGTTCCTGCGTCAGCACCTTTTGAATGGCATTCATGTCACCAGCCAACCCGGTAATCGGCAGCAAATCCCAGCGATGGCTGCCCGGGACATAGTACACGCAGCCATTATCGACGGTGCTGTCATCCAGTCCGATCCAGCATGTGAGATGGGCCATCGGTTGCGTGCGTGTCCAATAGGAATAGTCCTGATGCCACGCAACAACACCCCCATGGTGCGCGGGTTTGCAGAACAACTGGTCATGCCAGAATCTCACGGGGCCGTTGAGCAACTGCGCTGCGGGGGTCGTGAACGCCGGATGCCAGAGAATATCATGCAGAGCGATCCCGATCCGCCATGCCCCCAGCGCATGAAACAGAATCTTTCCGGGATCCCGGGATTCGTTCGAATGGTACTCGTACCAGAACTCTGCCCCCGGGTGCCCGGGATTGCTGAGCATCGTCAGTTCCGCCCGTAGCTGCTCAATCTGTACGGAATTCAACAGGCGAGGTCCAACGACAAACCCCTGCTCATCCCAGGCAGCCAATTGAGCGTCATTGAACAGCCACTTCGCGCGGTCAGTGACCGACTCCACCTGGGGAAAAAGTTCGCTCAGAGGTCCATGGTGCAGGGATAAGTCACGTGCAGAACCGGAATGCATGGGAACAAACTCCTGAAAATCAGGGGCCGGCGCGAGACGGCTGGAAAAGATTGTTGACTGTAAATCACTGGCCGATGGACTGGACATCTATCAGGATGCGTTTTGGCGGGGCTGGATCCCTGCGAACGCCGGTAACGAGGTCCGAAGACGTGATGAGCGGTGGAGCAGGGGCCGGTCGGGCTTCCGAGAGGGGATCCGAATGACTGGATCGCAGCGGGACCTCCACTGGAATGCGCACCAGAAACAGACTGCCGCGGCCGAACTCGCTGCGCAGGGACACATCGCCCCCGAGGAGCCTTGAGAGTTCACGCACAATCGACAACCCCAGCCCCGTTCCCTCGTACTCCCGCTTCGTATGATCGCGACCTTCCGGCGATGTGGATCCCTGCCGAAACTTCTCAAAAATATGCTCCTGCTCCTGCAGGGGAATCCCGATTCCAGTGTCTTCCACGCTGAAACTGACGAAACCATCCTCCATCATCCGCGTGGCCACTCGGACTCGGCCACCCTCAGGCGTGAACTTGATCGCATTGGACAGCAGGTTATTAACAATCTGGCTGATTTTCCCCTGATCCTGAAACAGCAGTGGCAGGGGTTCTGTGAGCGGTTCCAGCTTCAGATCAATGTTTTTTCGTTCGGCCAGCGGCGCGATCTGCTGCACCTGAATTCCAAGACATTCGTGCAGCCCAAGCGGGACAGGGTGGACCTCCATCTTGCCGGACTCGATTTTTGCCAGATCCAGCAGGTCGTTGATCTGCACCATCAACGACTGACCCGACGTTTGAATGTTGCTGACATAGCGTTTCTGTCGCTCATCCAGATTCGGCTGTTGCTGCAGGATTTCACTGAAGCCCAGAATACTGTTAAGCGGTGTCCGGAGTTCATGGCTGATGGTCGCCAGAAAGTCATCTTTAAGGCGATTGTTGTTGAACAATTCCATATTCGCCTGAGCCAACTGGTCAATCTTGCCATCCAGGCTTTCATTCAGAGTTCGCAGCTCATCGTTGACCGTCATCATGTGACGCAGCATACGGTTGAACGCATGACTGAGCTCTTCAAATTCATCCCCCGTGCTGATGTCGGCACGAAGATTCAGATTGCCGCGGGCAATTTCGTCGCTGACGTCTTTCAGATGCTGCACAGGCTTCACGATGATGTAACGCACAATGACGTAGGCCGCCAGCATCGCCAGAAATGCAGTGATAATCCCGGTGGCCAGCAGCACAGCACGATTCTGGGCCAGTTGCAGGTCGACAGCTTCCAGACTCAGTTCAATACTGGCAATACCACAAAGCGGTTTTTCGTCTTCGCTGTCCGTGGTGGCCACTGATTCCTGCAACACCGGATCCGCAGGCTGCACACCGTCAACAGCCGCAGCATCTGCCTGAGTTCCCGCAAAGCCATTCAGTGAATTCAGACTCTGCAACTGCTCATCAGACATGGTGTCCGGAACTGTGCCATCTGCCAGATGACAAACGATGCAGGCCTTTTCGATCCGTATGGCTGAGAAATACAGCAGTTTTCGTTTACCACCCTCGTCCTGAATGTAAGTGTACTCGCTCGAGTTACGTCCTTCTGCCTCCCGTGCTTTCGACGTGAATTGCGATCGGGCTTCGTACTCCTGATCATTCTTACCAGGATCCTTCAGCGACAGAATCTCCCAACTCGCCCGATCGGATTCTGTAGGCAGAGCGGCCATAACCTTGCGCAGAATCGCGACTTCGGTTAATGGGTCTTCTCCGCTTACCACGCGTGCCTCGTCCTCCAACTTCTGCGGGGACTGCTGCTCTCTTTCTGGTCCCGTGGCACCTGGATCCGCAGCTCCCAGGGCCTCAATCGCTGACTGCACTGCAGCCGGGTTCGCCGCCGCGGTCGGCTCTCCAGTCGCCTCGGCTCGTCGGGCCCGTTCCAGAAAACGCGTGTAGTGCTGCAGCTGCAGCACTCGAGGCACCATCATGCGGGCCGCCAGCACCTGCTGGTTTTCCACAAGACGCTGAGTCCTTGCGGCATACCACCAGAAGCTGGCCGTAATCAGGAACAACAACGCAATCCCGAACAGAAAACGACATTTCCGTTCCAGACTGGTCTCGCCAATCAGTTTTTTCAGCGATCGGTAGGAAATCACCCTGTTCCCCTCGGAATCGGATCCTGGCCCCGTGCCCTGGAATTCTCCCAGCAACTGGCGTTTCGTGCAACTCGAGCCATCAGGCACCCCGAAAGGGGGACACCAAGGCAAGCCGGGGGCTTTGAGATCTCTAAGCAAAAAAAGAGACCGGACACCTTTCTCGTAGGGCCTCTTTCTCGTAGGGCCTCGCTTGCGCTTCGGGTTAGTATTCAATCACAACCTGAAAAAGAGACCTGACCTCTTTTTGTCTTCGGAAGCTCCCATACCAACCCGAAGCGCCAGCGAGGAACCCTGCGTTTTTGTGCCTCGCTTGCGCTTCGGGTTAGTATGCCGTCACAACCTGAAAAAGAGACCTGACCCCTTTTTGGGGGCATACTGACCTTGCATCCATCGCCTCGAACCTCCAGGATCCCCGTCCCCCGCAGAAACGTTGTCATTCGTCTGCGGGGTTTCGCTGCCACAGGATGCCAGTTCCATGACGGTCATGCGTTTCACTCCGAACCCACGTCCCACCATCGGAGTGGAAATTGAACTTCAACTGATCGATGCCAAAGAACTGTCACTCTGCAGCTGCATTGATCAGGTTCTTGCGGCCATTCCGGAAGACATGAAAGAGTCGGTCAAGCCGGAACTGATGCAGTGCTACGTCGAAATCAACACCAAAGTCTGCCGAACTGTGCGTGAAGCCGGCGATGATCTGAGATCCAAACTGTCGCAGCTGGAAGCCGTTTTGCACCCAATGGGCATTCGCCTGCTGTGGGCCGGTACACACCCGTTCTCGTCCTGGCGACATCAGAAAATCACCATTCACGAACGCTATCATCGGCTGGTCACACTGATGGAGGACGTGGTACGCCGTCTGGTCACCTTTGGTCTGCATGTGCACATCGGTGTGGACTCCGGCGACAAAGCTGTGATGGTCTGCGATCGCATGCTGCACCACCTGCCGCTGCTGTTGTCCCTGTCCGCCAACTCGCCGTTCTGGGAAGGACGCAGCACAGGCCTGCAGTCCAATCGCTCAAAAATCATGGAAGGACTGCCCACAGCGGGACTGCCTTACCAGATGCGCAACTGGAGTGAATACGTCTGGCTCGTCAAACATCTGATGGAAACCGGGTTCATCAACTCCATCCGCGAAATCTGGTGGGACATTCGACCGCACCACCACTTCGGCACGATCGAAGTCCGGGTCTGCGATGTTCCGCCCAGCCTTGAACACGTGCTGGCCCTCACATCCATGATCCAATGCCTGGTCCACACCATCTCCAACGAGATCGATGAAGGTACATTTCTGCCCGAGTACCATCCGATGATGGTGGAACAAAACAAGTGGCGCGCGACGCGCTATGGAGCCGACGCTTCACTCGTCAGTTACCGTGATTTCCAGCAGCGATCTGTCCCTCAGCTGGTGGATGAACTCATCGGAAAACTCCGACCAGCTGCCTCCGAACTGGATTGTCTGAGCGAACTGGAGTCCGTGGCCCTGATCCCGGCGGCCAGCGGAGCACGCCGACAGAACGAAATCTACGAAGCCACCGGCAGCCGGCGCAAAGTCGTTGAAAAACTGCTGGAAACCCCGGCCTGGTGAGCTCAGAAATACGTACTGAACCCACTGCGAAAGAACGCAGCCCGGCCATCACCCGACGACACTCCCACCTGCACCTGGACTCGGCAGCAGTGCGGCACCCCTTGTCCAGCAGTCACGGCCCCTTCTCAATCGCTTTTCGCAGCAGGTTATGAGTGATCGCCTGAACGCGTTCGTCGGGTCCATGGGGACGACTGAAGTGCGACCACGGCAGCGTGTGTCCCGGAGGATCCCCCAGGGCCTGCGCCCACCAGATGGTTGCCGCGTTGAAGACAAAATTGTCTTTCGGGCCCGGATAAATCGTGGCCGTCCACTGCTGTGGATTCACGCCTCCCTGCCATGCCGTGCCTGAGGCCACTACTTCCAGCCCGGGAATCTCAGCCGGACTGCCGTGATATTCCCAACCGATCAAACCGGGTATCGAATCTCCGTTCTTTACTCCTGCGCCACGAAACATCCAGTGGTCCGCTTTGGTCACAGTCCAGTCACCGCCACCGTTCACGGGTTCCACATTCCTCGCTCCCATCAGCAACCCCTCGTCAGGTCCATGCAGCGGAAACGGACCATGCTCCTTCGCCCGCGTGACCGCGTAGTCGTTCTGCCCCCCATAAGGACCACCCCGGAAGAAAATCCGATTCGGCCGACCATCCGCTGACGCACGCAGCGGCGTCACCCAGCAAACGCTGTTGCCGGACAAAAACAGCAGGTCAACTCCAGCGTCCCGCATTTTTGTGACACTTTCGAACTGCCGAATGTCCCAGTACTCGTCATGGCCGATACTGATGAAGCACTTGCAGTTCAGACCACGATCGGGAGTCAGCAGGTCACTGTTCGAACAGTAACTGACATCATATCCCTGCTGCTCCAGCCAGTACGTCATCGGAAATTCATAGGGCAGAAACTCACCCGCACCAACCGTCAACGGATCATTGACCACACTCGTATACTGCGCTTCGCGCCCATAGGGCCGATCAAAACTGACGTCTGCCCATGGCCCCTGTCCACCCTTCGGATGCGTGTATACCGAATAATGCGAAGGCCAGACGTTGTAAGCCTGCCACGTGTTGTCGGAGCACTGAAACAGAACGTCCGCCGGACGCGAGTCACGGACGATGAAAATCACATAGCTCTGCCAGTACGGCTCATTCCCCTCAGGAATCGTCGTCAGGCGACCAAGGTACACCCCACTCAACCAGTCGTCAGGAATGGTCAGGGTGACCGAGGCCTTCCAGTGACACTCGTGCAGATCCTTCTCCCCCTTCACCGGCTCCGGTTGCGTTGCGCCTTCCACTCGCTCAAACGTTTTCATCAACCGCGCTCCCCGACCGCCGTAATAGCCGGTGCGAAAAATCTCCAGACGAAATGCCCGAGCCGGATTGGTCGACACCATCACATCCAAGGCCTCGCCCGCCGCGACGCTCTGCTTCGAACAGTACCCCTCAATCGGCACCGAACGGCATTCCGCCCCGACAATCTTCACTCGCGTCAACTGCCAGTCAATTGCCCCCGGCAACGCATTCTCGCGCGTAATCCGATTTTCTCCCTGCACCGCACCCGTCACCGACAGCATCAGGCAAAGACACAAAACGACAGCCGGACAAATCTTCGACATGGCACACTTCACTTTGCAGAAGGGATCAGGAAACTCAGATTCAACAGGGCCCGCAGTTCGATCCTCGCTTAACGCGCGCCTGGCGGAATCAGGCGAATCGCACGAATATCAATCAGTGCCGTTCCCGGCTTCTCCGGTGCAGTGACGATCAACTGGCCTTTGCCGCGATGCAGGTCGATAGTCCCGGCCTGCCACGTCTGATAGTTGTCCCACGTCCCCGTCCCCGGCACCCGCGCCGTCAGCAGACGCGTTCCCGTGGAAAATCGAATCAGGCTGCCCGCCGCGCTATCGTCGCACGCACAGTCCACTTCCACCGTCCAGTCACCACTGGTCGGTACGTCAAACGACCATCGCACATAATCCTCAGTGCTGCACCAGTACCCGACGTTCCCGTATTTCGCTTCAAACACCAGACTGGGACCGTAGATTTCCGCCGCCGCTGCGGGTAGCAGCAGACTCCTGTCCTCACCCGCAGTGATGGCCCGTGGAGCATTCCCTTCGAACGCCTTCCACGGACTGCCGGTGGACTGCACAAAGGCCATCACATTTGCCAGGTCCTCCGGACTCAGATCCCGCTCCAGACCTTCAGGCATCAGTGAACGCCGCGATGTGATCAGCTCGTCCACCACAGCCCGAGGAATCACATGTTCCTTTCCGTCCCCGGCCAGCAGCGTCAACGCACCACCGGTTTCCCCACGCAGCATCCCCGAATACTGCAGGCCATCCGTCGTTAACACAGTGTAACTCAGAAACTTTGCTTCCACAGCTCGATTCGGGTCCAGAATGGCCGTCAGCAATGCTTCCGTCGAGCGATCTTTCAACGCTGCCAGATCTGCTCCAACTTCCCGCCCGATGTCCTGCAGTCGATGACAGGTGCTGCAGCGTTTTTCAAAAACGACAGCCCCAGCCGTCGCATCCCCACGGACTCCCTGCACCTTCTGCCGCCAGTCCGCCACCAGCGTCTCCCGATCTGTAGTCGATGCCGTCGTTCCCAGTCGACGAGCCCGGTCCGCAATTTCCGCATCCCGATGATTCAGCAGCACATCCCGTTGTGACGCATCGAGTTCCTCAATCGATAACGCTCCCGATTCCAGCACCTGCAGCAGCTCCGGCAACAATACCGGCCGCTGCACGACCCCCTGAAACAAACCGCTGCGAACCTCGGGCTCCAGCGTTCGCGCCCGCAGCAACACCGCCCGCGCCTGCTCAGGTCCACCGTTCCGCACGACCGCTTGCACAGCGACCCGCTGTAGCATCAACGGTGTCTGCGGAGTCAGAAACTCTTCCGCGACCGTCCTATCAGCTTCTCCAATTCGGCAGACGTCGGCCAGAGATAATGCGGCAGCGCGACGGTCCACTTCCACGATCGCATCCCGAGCCACCGACAACGCCGTCGAAACCGCCTGCTGCCGCGCTGTCGTCAACAGCTCACTGGAGACCAACGCCTGCCCAGCCTCGGTCCTGCCCACTTCCTGCAGCATGCGAGTCGCCGCCTCAAACGCGGCCGTCGCAGACTGCGCATCCAGTGAACGCAGAATCTCAGCCAGCGGCTGCGCCAGAAGTTCCGTCTGGCCCAGCGCCGAAGCCTGGCCCGCAAGTCGACTCACCAGAAATTCTGAGGCTCGTCCCCGGGAATCCTGCAGCACAGTGGACATCACCTTGCCGATGTTCGCAGCCGTCAGTGACGTCAATCCGGCATCCAGCATCCAGGGCGAATCCACACTGCGCAGCAGAACGGTCCCCAGCAGAGAACCAGCCGCTTCCCCGGGATACTCGCCCAGACTCAACAGCAGTTGCAATCGCACGGCCGTATGCGGATCGTCCGCGAGGGCCGCAAGAGACTGCAGAAGATCTGCACGTCCCGCTCGCAAGCCAGGCTCGAGCAATTCAATGGATAGCCGACGCACCTCCGCATCTGCCGAGGCCAGTCCCTGCAGCGCGGCTGTCACCCCCAACTCAGACACTACCTCTCCATCCGCCTGGCCAAGAGTCGACAGTGTGGCCAGTGCCTGCACACCCACAGCACGCCCCTCACCCACAAAACTGCCAATCCGCCCCAGCAACTCAGCGTCCTGCAGCACCTCGTCTCGACGATGCACCAGAATCCGCTGTGCGGTGTCTCGCCACCAGCCGTTCGGACTTCGCAAGCGTTCTGCCACTTCATCCAGTGCCACCTGATCCCAGGATTGAGAAAAGAACTGACGCAGGTCGGATTCTGCTTTCGCGTTGTCGCCCCCCGGGGACTCTCCGGCATCCCCCGTCCCGCAGCAGGCCGCTGACGGCAGGACCCGGTAAATCCGACCACGATCACTTCCGGAATACAGATCCATCTTCCGCTGATATTCCGCCGGAATCCATTCCGGATGCTCAATCACCGCCCGGTACATGTCAGCCACCCAGATGGCACCATCGGGACCGGTCCGCAGCATCGTGGGTCGAAACCAGTTGTCCGAAGACGCCAGAAACTCTGACTGCTGTTCGTCCTCCGCGCGAGCTCCCTGGAACACCGGGGCCGTCGCATCAGGCGATGTCAGCGCCAGACGCGACACAAGATTATGCACTGGTTCGGAGGTCAGCGCATTGCCATAGAATTCAGGCCCCAGCAGGTTGTCCCGATAAATCATGGTGCCACATGCCGAGGTGAAGCGATTGGCAAACGCAAAGTCATTGAAGCGTGCCAGCGTGCGACTGAGCGGAAACACGGGCGCCGCTCCCGGAACTGCAGCCACCGCCGCCGTCACCCCGGACACTCCGGCATGCGGATTGCGCGCCACATAACGCTCATCCAGCACATACTGCCAGATGGGATTGGAATTGTTGTTACCGAACCAGTGGCCAAAATCATCCCGCTCCCGCCCGAACTGCGTCGTGCCACTCACAGCCTGAACCGCATTCGTCTCCGGATGAATCCGCAGATCCTTTCCACGCAGATTGACCGGTTGCCCCGTGAACGGACGCTGCTCGAGTTCTCCGGGAGTCGCACCGAGACCTGAAACCAACCCGCCACTGTCACCGTTCGCTAAGTACAACCAGCCGTCCAGCCCCCACCGTAATCCGTTCACACGATGCTGCTGGTTCCCTTCCACAAATCCACCATACAGCAGCTGCTGCACGTCGGCCTGATCATCCCCCGTCGTGTCTTCCGCATACAGAATCACCGGCGCCATACTGACAATGACGCCGTTTTTCCAGCACTGAATCCCACTCGGCCATGCCAGCTTGTCCAGAAACGTTGTCGCCTGATCGTAGACCTGATCGCCGTCCGTATCCTGCAGAATCCGCACACGGCCGCAGCGCCCATCGTCGCCAGCCGGATAGTCGCCCATTTCCACGACCCACAAACGCCCTCGCTCATCCCAGTCAAAGGCGACCGGATCCCGAATCAACGGTTCCGCTGCCGCCAGAACCACGCGTAAGCCCGGTCGCGCCGTCATCGAATTCACAGCAGCCACGGGTGACTTCGGAGCTGGAAAGTCCTGCTGCAGCGCCGCGGAATAAAAGTGCTGCGGCAGCTGTTTCTGCACGGCGTCGCAGATCAGATCTTCCGCTTCCGGTGCCAGACGCGTGGGACGGCGATAGTACAGCATCGACGAATCCACTTCATATCCGCCCTCACGCAGCAACCGCGCCGAGGCGATGTAGCAGGGCACATCGTTGCTGTACGCGTTGATCCACAGCCGCTCGCTGTCCAGCATTTCGTTCAGACGAATCGAATAATCCACGACCACTTCGCCGCCCAGAAAGACCATGGCCAGATCTTCCCCGAAACACCACGTCTGCACGGGATAGTCCGGGATGGCCGTCGGAATCTCCTGACCAGCGTCCAGTAGGCCCAGAAAGTAACGAGCCCTTGCGCCGGAAACGCCCGCATCAGTGGCCTGCCGCTCCCACTCTTCACGACTGGGAATCTGCCCCAGCGGCAACTCAATCCGACTCAGACGACACACGATTTCCGGATCAATCCGTCGCAATCGTTCCGGCGTTTTCAGGTAGGCATTGACTTCGTCCGCCAGCGTTCGGCCGTGCTGCCGCGCCTGCTCATGAGTTCCCCGGGGCGACGGATTCGCGTCAGCTCCACAGCCAATGGCCACCAATGCGACCGCGCCCGGATGATCCACTTCCAGCATGTCCGCCGTAAACCCCGCCCAGTCACCACTGATCTGATTAAAGTCCCCCGTCTCCGTCGTGCAGTGGCACGCATAGTTCACCAGCACCGCGACCAGTTTGCCCTCCATGTCCCGCGCGGCCAGCAATGGAACACGCTTGTCGGTCGGCCCATCAGGGACTTCTCCAAAACCACTCCACCGGCCATCTGTCAATGCCCGTCGGTTCATAGCAAACCCGGCCTGCCCATAGCCCAGCGACAACCAGCATGGACGTTGCTGCTGAAGCGCCTGCTCGACCACCTGCACCAGCCGATCCGTTAACTCCTGCTCATACTGAGCCAGGCGCGCCGCATGGTCTGCTGGTATGTCCGGAAAGATATTCGGTGCAAAGCCACGCAACCACGGCGCTGAATGCGAATGCGTCGCACTCAGCGCAAATCGTTCACGTGGTAATCGATACTTTTCCGCCAGACGCCCATAAACTCGTTCCGTCATCTCCAGGGGCACACCACAATTGTCCACAGTCAACAGGATGGCTCGAATGTCGTCCGGGGCTCCGATCGTCAGCGCCCGCGCGTGGATCGGAACAGCAACCCCGTCCGATTCTTTCAACCTGTTGCCATAGCCCGTCAAACGGACCGGAAACGCAGGAGTGATATCGACAACGGCCGCGCCCACTGGCACCGCTGGATAAGCCGCCTGAGCCCGACGCCGATGATACACCGCCAGCACCTCGTCCACAGGCACTCGGCGCAGCAGATCCGGACGTTTCGCGGTGTCTTCATTCTGCCAGCACAGGTGCCTGTCGTGGACGAAAAAGCCATTGTGAGTCCCATCGGCACGCATCACGTCCGGCAATCCATACTCACCCGGCGAATTCAGAATCTCCTGCAGCGCGGCAACATCCGCGGATTCCAGAGTCGACAGGGCAGTGGGGCCTTCCCGACGCGCTTGAGTCACCTCCGCCAACACCTGCGGCACCTGCTCCCGCAGAGTCTGTCCGCCCGAATACGCCTGGTTCAGCTTCGCGGCCACTTCCCGGAAGTTCAGGAACCGCACCCGACGCCCGTGTTTCGCCACCGCATGATCAATCAACTCCAGCACCTGCTCCGCACGAATCCACCCGTGCGGATGAAACACCAGACTGAAGCACCCCTGTTTGATCACCGTCAGATCAATCGCGGCCTTCCAGTCTTCCACCGTCCGCGGATTGTTCACTCCCTGCAGATGCTGTGCGGACCAGTCACTGGGAGCAAGACACGGAATCTGCCAGCACGTTTCACCAATCAGCCACGGGTACGGGTGGTTTCGCACATAGTTCACAAAGTGGTCGTGGCGGTTGCCTCCGAAGGAATTACCCCGCGGCAGGTATTTCAGAAAACGCTCCTGACCGTCGGCGTCCAGTACCAGGTCCCGAGGTAACTCAGGATCTTCCGATGTGAAGAACGTGAACACGGAGGAATCCAGCTGCAGATAGCGCTGCTCGGCCGTCCGCTGACTGAAAATCTCCCGATAGAAACGCGGGCTGACAGTATTCAGCGAATCACAACAGGGCGTGCGGAAGGCCACCGGTACGTTGCCCGGAATCCGAGCCATCAAATCCACGCAGCGTTCGTAGGTTGAACGTGCTTTTGCCAGTTCTTCACCCTGCAGCAACGGACAGGGATGATCAATCGAATGACATTCCAGACTCACGCCTTCCCCCAGCCAGCTCTGCAGCTGCGGGTCGTCCGGTTTCACTTCGTTGGTCATAATGCTGAGCCCGGCGCGGCCATCGATCTCCTTGAGACGATTCAGAATCGGACGCAGGTACTGCTCGTACTTTGCCGGATCCCGCATGTCGTCAATCGCCAGCACAATCACAGCATCGACATCAGACTCTCCAAACCACTGTGGCGTCTTCAAACGCACAGGGAACTGCGTCTGCGGATACCATGGGTTGGCCGGATCCACCGCCGCCAGTTCCGCGACGTCCAGTGCTGCGGATTTCCCTCCGTCGCTGGCCGGTACCGACGTTGCTGCTGCGTCGTCCGGCGCAGACGCATTCGATGCAGCGTCCTGGCAGGCAACAACGGTGGCTGAACCTGTGGTGGCGCCCCCTATCAGGCACAGTAGCAGCAACAAATGGCGGTACAGGTGCCGCACCACAGGCGGTAAGTTTGTCAGGCAGAGAACGTCACGGAGCGCAGCAGACGTCGGCAAAAGAGCATTCATAATGCAGCATTTCGGCAGGAAGCGACTGGCGGGATTTCACAGGCCACAGCACAACTGCGACACCTTAAACATCCGTACGACGAAAATCCAATACACACGCCCATTTACCAGCGGCTATTCGGCGAGGTGCTGCACGGATTTCGCGATTTCGCAGGGGCATGAACGCCGCAACAGAGCGCCTCCTGAATTCAAAACCCGGATGTTTCACGCAAAGACGCGAACACACAAAAGACAGACACGATTTGCCGACCGAATCCACGGCCTTCCTGATTTCTTCGCGTTTTCGTCTCCTGGGCAGGCCGGCCATCGATGCCCCACTGAACACATCAGAGTCGGGGAACCCGCTTCTCGGCTTCGCTGCGACGGCCAGTGGGGTCCCAGAGTCGATCCGCCACTCGAAATCCAAAGCCCAGATTCAGCTCCGTTTCCGCACGCCGCGCCCACGGTGTTCCCGGATGATCGGCTACCACCGCCTGCAGGCGTTCCACCGCAGCGCGTTCCTCCTTCTGCACCATCTTGATGTATTCATCCCGCGGCATTTTCATCTGAAAAGCCTTCGCCAGACGCTCGAACTGCTGCTCGTCGGGAACAATCGGCTGACCACCCCACCAGAAATTCCATTCATTCGCCTGAGGGTTCTGCGGCAGTGGCATGTGGTTGGCATGCACATCCATCGCCAACAGATACTGATACAATCTTAAACGGAACATGTAGAGCTGCGCGAGGGCGAGGTCGTAGTTAGCCCGCCAGCGTACCGAGGGCTCCTTGTCGCGCAGCGGACGCACACTCTCCAGCAGGGCGATGCCTTCTTCATTCAGATTCATCGCTCGAGCGGCTTTGGACACTTCCGGCAACGCCTGCTCCCGAAACTCGGCGTTGAGCAGTTTGAAATGTTCGTTCCGTAGATTCAGCAGCTCATCGTGTTCCCCAAACAACAATTCCTCCCGATTGGGATTCAGCCGGGCAATGACCTGCCAGAGCACTGAACGAAAGCGGTTGGAGTTGCGCACCTGCACGTAGGCCGGTCGGGAAATCAGGTCCGGCTGATACTCGCGCATGGCATGGAATTCATACTTGCGACGGTCATTGGCCTCAGCCCCAATCAAGGTCGCTTCGTTGCCCGGCAACACGAAAAAGATTCCGCCGGTCTCATGCGCAATTCGCACCTGTTCATACGGTCCAAAGCCTGAGTTCTGGACGTCCCAGCGGGAATGCAGGCCATTCCACTGCAAACACTCCGGAAAAGGTGTTTCCGGTCCACGACGAATCCGAATCCAGAACTCCTCACCAGTCGGCTCATCCACCCAGCGCTGGTGGGCATAGGGATAGCCGAACGTGCTTTCACGCCCCATGAAGTACACTGGCGCTTTGGCAGCCCGGGCCTCAGCGACAGACTGCTCAACAAACTGTCCGTCGTCACCGGATTCGTCTGATACAACAATCACCGCCAGCTTGCGCTTACCCCGCACAGCCGCCTGTTTGTGATCTTTGATCACCGCCGCAATGGCCTGACACATGTTCTCCTGCCCCGACTGATCCACCGGGACCTTATCGATCGCCGCTCGAATCTGCTCAATGTCAGCCGTCGGCCGCGGAGTGTGCAGATGCAGGGTGGAGCCATAGCTCGCAACGATGGTCAGGACCTGCTCGGAACCGCCGCGTTTCAGTTCGGCATCCTGAACCGCGGCCATGCCCAACTCGTCATAGACCCGCTGGTAATTCTCACGAATCTCCCGCCGATCATCTTCCAGACTTCCGGATTCATCAAACAACCAGATCACGGTCACCCGATTCTGCCGCATCATGCGGATGATTTCCTGAGTGACAATGCCCATGGCGGCTCCGTAACCCTCGACCATGGCCCCCACTTCGCCCACGATCTCGCCCGCACCAAGGTCCTCCCCGAGAACCTCATTGGACGGCACGGCCAGGTCGTACAGCACCGGGCGAACATTCACCTCCTGCATCACTGCGGCCTTCTGCACGTTGACCGCAACGGGTGCCGGTTGAGATGACGCGCCGACGGCCGTGGAAGGTGCTCCGCCGGCAATGACGTTCACGGTCTCGGCAGCCACCGTCTCCAGATCCAGATCCCGCGTCAGCTCTTCCTGCGGAGTGTCTTCCGAAAACACCGACTCCAGCATCAGCTCCATGGTCGGAGAGGCTACGAATCGGGGAATCAGCAGCAAACCGCACAACAACCCGGCGTTCACCAGAAGTGACACTGCAAACGATGGCAGGGATTTTCGAATGGATATCTGCACCGCGTTCTCCCTCGTGGATGAGAAAACCCCTCAGTTCCGCTGAACTATCCTGTCATTTCTCAGGCGTCTGCACAGCTGGCGTTGGGCGGCACGACGGCGATCGTCCGAAATTCTCGGGCATACCCCGCGAACACCACCGCCCGAATGCTTAGAAACGGAACGACGGCCAGCCTGACGATTGCTTCACCAACGTGTGCCTGATGCACCGAACCAGCCATGCACTCTCACCGGTTTTCGAGCCATCCCGAGGTGACATCAGCAAAGCCGATGCAACCACAAACCGCCCCATTCTCAGAAATCACCAGCAATTCCTCTATTCTGGAACACGCTGAGCTGATGTTCAAGCGATTCTCAAGGGAAATGCCGTCAGAAGATGCTGCCGGGGCCGCGACTTCCCACCAGATTCCCGGGGCCCATGGCAAATCTGTCTCAACGGCAGAGGAACCGCAACGAGAGACAGACACCGTCAATAGCGGAATCCGCGGCCGCATCGTGGTGCGGAAAAGATTCAGAAACAGGCGGGGCCCCCTGTCGACGCGGATTTCAGAACCTGCTATCCTCAGCCCCCATCAGGGTCCTGTGGTAACCTTGCCCGGGAAGACCGACCGGACGGGGGTGTTTGCCTGGCGGCAGTCCACTCCAATCGACTTGCCCTGCAGGGGTTCGCCATCATGCCATTGTTCGAAATTGAAACCGAAGCCCACATCATGATTGGCTGGGCCAGCAGTCTCGAACAGGCCGAACACATGGCCCAGAAGTACTACCCCGACGAACGCGTGCTGCGGATCACTCGCCGTCCCCGCGACATCTGGGTGATTTCCAAGCGATTACTGGGACTGGAAGGCAAAAGTCGCCCGTGCGACGTCGCCCGTGATTGCCTGTCCCGGGCCTCCGGTGACAAGCTGCATGCCATCCGCCTGTACATGCTGGATACCGGTGCCGACCTTGCCGAAGCGCAGCGGGTCATCGAAGCCAATATGTCGATCGGTTGGTAGTGCCGCGTTCCCCGTTGCCCATTCGCCCCCAAAATCGTACTCGTGCTCGGAGTGTCAGCGTTCGGCCCAGCGTTCGGCCAACCAACGTGTTGAACAGGGCGACGGGAATTCCGGGCAGGTCAAATCGCGTCGCCGCGCTGGGGCTTTGGGGCGGTGAATATCCTACATTCCATGGGCTGACGCCCATGGCTAAATCCTGTCGCCGCTCCGCGGCTGAATTGCAAAACTCGCGCCTTGCGGGGCGGCAAAACCGAGGCCTGCCAAACCGGTGCCAGCCATCCTCGTGCTCGTGCTCGTGCTCGTGCTCGTGCTCGTGCTCGGAGTGTCAGCCTCGTCCCTCAAGCTCAGATCTGCAACCTCAATTCCCAGCCGAAAAACTCCTCGGTTGCGATTGAATTGCGAAGCAATGCTGTATGTGGGCTCAACAATCCAGAAC
>CAIYBH010000462.1 GCA_903924405.1 uncultured Planctomycetaceae bacterium
CTATTGGTTCCTGACCCCTTTTCTGCCCCCCTTTTTCTGCCCCATCACTCCCCGTATTTCGCTCGCATGATGTCGAGTTCCTCACGCATGCGCTGCACAAGGTCCGGCGGGGTCAGTACCGTGGCACTCGACCCAAATCCAAGTATCCATTTGCTGACCGCCGAGTAGTCGTTTAATTCCAGCGTCAACTCGACCGTGCCATCCGGCCGCGCCGTAATCTGCTGACTGCTGTGCCACCACGATTCCTGAACATAACGCGCAGCGTCCGCCGCAAACTGTATCCGAAGCTGACGCAACTCCTGACCTTCACCCTGAAAGACGCCAAACGCCCGCGATTGCCAGTCCGGCAACGAGAACTCCGACCCCAATCCCTCGTTCGTCAGTTCTCCCACCTCCGCTCCCAACATCCGATCCACCTTATACGTCCTGTACTCCTGTCGCGCCACCGACCATGCTGCCAGGTACAGACTGCCGTTGTGCCAGATCAGTCCACGAGGAACCACGTCCTGCACCGCAGCCGTCACATTCCCCGCCGATTGATATTCCAGCCGCACGCGCCGCCCCTCTTCCATCCCCAGCATCAACGCATCAATGATCGCTCCCCGCTGACTGTAGTTGCTGCTCCCAAACCCACTGATCCGCAGCATCTCTGATAACTTGTCGCAGTACGACACTGCCCGGTCGCCCAGTGCCGCGCGAATCTTGCGCAACACCCGCTGATGTCCCTCCCAGAACGGTGTGCCAGCCAGCGGTTCCATCAACCGACGACTCATCAGAATCGAAACCATGTCCGTGAGGTGAAATGCCAACTGGTCCCCGAACGGACGCATCTTCCAGCGTTTCAATCCTCGCTCCGCCGTAACTTCTTCCAGAGGAAATCCCACTGTCTGCAGGATCACCAGATCCCTCCGCAGTGTGCGGTCTGATACCTGAAAACTCGCCGCAAGCTGACGCAGCGAGATGCCCTGCCGCGTTTCTGCCAACTGCTGAAGCAGTCGCCACTGTCGCAGCACTTGCTGTGATTCCACCACGTGAATGGTCCTCGGGAGAGTTTCGGACGGTGAACGTTCCAACCGAAGCCCCTTCTTAGAGGAAAAGCGGACGTCGTGCAAACCCCCGCGGCCGGGTTTCTGCCGCCTTATTTCCCTGGGGATCTGCCAAGGGGGCCGGCGACCTGCACGTGCCTTTCCTCACCACGCCACTTGCTTTGGTCCATTCCGGGCTGGCGGTCCCTTTCCGTGCGTCCCGTGGTTCCCTGGCGCGACCTTAACGCCCAGTTGCGTCCCTTTCCCCCCCGGCCAGCTGCGTCTGGTCGGCGCCGACGCTTCACACGCAGGGCTGTTTGTCTCTCCGGGTGGCGGGGTGTGGGCGGATGGTGGCCCCACAAAACTCAGTTCCGTGCCCAGGAACACATGACTCTGGCCCAGGGACGAGATGATGGCGATGCGTCACCGTTGACGGGTGTCTTTACGAGCGGTGGACGGCATCAGCTTTCGGTCAGTCTGGATGTACAACCGCTGTCAGCAGGTCTGCACTGCAGGCCCGCTGACGTGAACCGGCCCGGGTGGAACCCCTCGCGATCACGACATCCCTGCAGCTCAGATGGACCTTCGCCCTCCCAAGCCGCAAAACAACGCACGGCTCAGGTGGAACTTCGCCCTCCCAAGTCGCAAAAATCATGCGGCTCAGATGGAACTTCGAACGCTCGTTGCGACGGTGTCTCCACGGATGGACGCGGCTGGGATGACGAAACGGCACGCAGCATCCCCATAGTCGCGTTTCGCTCCGCCGAAACACGCCCCCCGCCTTTCCACCGCGGAAAACCGCCAACGACACCACTTCGGCGATCAACAGAAAAACGCCCCGATTTTTCGGATTGCCATCGTATGTTCTTCCCACGCGAGACCTCCCCGAACTCATGACCAGACACCGCGCGTCCAATGACATGTCACGTTCATCGGGCTCCCGACATCGGCACTCCGCAGTCACAGTCTCGCTCGCTGTTACAGTCTCGCCCGCTGTCACAGTCTCGCTCGCTTGTCTGTCCGGTCTGCCCATTCGATCGGCCGCCACGTCAGCATTGCTCACTCGTTTTGCATGCTCGCAAGACGATGTTCAATTCACTCCGGCTCCGGACTCTCCAATATCTCCCGGGCCTTTTTCTTCCCTCGAAGTCGGATCCCCGGAAACGCGTCTGATTCCATGGGTTCCCTGACCTTATCCTGCACCGACGACGTCTCTGTCGTTTTCTGTCTCCCGGAAACGGCTTCTGCGTCTTCCCCCTGCGCACTCAATTGCCGAATGCAGAAGAGTTCACTGTCGGTGCGGATGTATAACGCGTTGCGGGCGATCGCGATCGATGACAACGTGGTCCCGCTGAGTGGGTTTCTGGCCAGCAGTTGATACTCATCACCTACCTGCACAATCGTGGTCTCTCCGGATTCGTTCAGCAGGAACAATCGCCCTTCGGCACAGACCGGCGATGCTGAATAATTTCCCCCGACGCGTCGTTTCCAGACGAGGTCTCCGGTTCGGGCCATGAAACAGCACAGGATTCCGGAATCGCTGAGCGTATACAGCTGGTCGCCGACAGGAATCGGTGTCGGATTCAACGGCACGGCCTGGGTTGATTTCCATGCGACAGCGTCGCCTGAGACCTCACCGCGTGTCTCCGGTCGGATCGCCACAAGTTCCGGGTCATCATACCCGGTACAGACAAAAACCAGCCCATGCCCGAAAACCGGACGAGGGACCACGGAGTAGCCCTGCGTTTGATAACTCCAGAGCTCAGCACCGTTTGCCGGATCATAAGCGACAATCCCGTTTCCTCCGGGACAAATCACCTGCTTGCCGCCCTCCACATCGATGACAAGCGGTGTGGCATAGGAATGCTGACCATCGCGAACACTTCGCCAGCGTTCCTCGCCCGTCGTGACATCCAGCCCCACAACGAACTGCGGAGCAGTCACATTCGGCAGAGTATACGTGCCGTAGAAGGATTCTTTGTGACCATCACACACAAGAATCAGCGTCTCATCCACCACTACCGGACTGCTGCCCGGTCCGTGATGATGATAATACGGAATCGTCTTGCGCCACAGGACTCGCCCGTCAAGGTCCGTCGCCAGAGTTCCGTGCGCTCCGAAGTGGGCAATGCAGCGGTCACCGATCACCAGCGGAGTTGGTGTCGCATGGCTGTTCTTGCGATGAATCTGTCGAAAATCACCGGGCTGAAATGCCACCACGTCCCACAGAGTGTCACCAGTGTCTGCATGCAGGCAGAGCAGGTGCAGGGAGCCGTCCTTCTCAATCGCCGTGGTTAACCACAGCCGATTTCCCACGATCACCGGAGACGAATGCCCTGTGCCGGCAATCGCTTTCTTCCAGGCCACATTCGTCTGCAGATTCCAGCGCAGGGGCAGTCCAGTTGCCGGACTGAGCCCCTGACGCGCACCTCCCAGAAACTCATTCCAGTCGCTTTCCGTGTCGACACTCGCAGCGGGTGCCGTCTTCGGGGGGTCCGACAACGCCTGAACACCCGACAGTTGTGCTGCGGTCAACATGATCCACATCAGCGTCAGCAGGTTGATGGATGTTGGCATAGCAGGACCTGCTGGAGACGGGGCAAAGGCTCAGGGAATGTGTGATGTCGGGATGGTGATCAACAGGAGGCTCGGCAACGGGGGGCGCGGCTCTAACCTGGCTGCAAACATGATGCGGCTCAGGTGGAACTTCGCCCTCCCATTCTGGAAACACACCTCGGGAGGGCGCGGCTCCTGCCAAGCCGCAAACATCGTACGGCTCAGATGGAACTTCGCCCTCCCAAGTCGCAAACACACCGTGGGAGGGCGCGGCTCCTGCCAAGCCGCAAACATCGCACGGCTCAGATGGAACTTCGCCCTCCCAAGTCGCACTACATCGTACGGCTCAGGTGGAACTTCGCCCTCCCAGGCCGCAAAACAACGTACGGCTCAGATGGAACTTCGCCCTCCCAGGCCGCAAAACAACGTACGGCTCAGATGGAACTTCGCCCTCCCAGGCCGCAAAACAACGCA
>CAIYBH010000463.1 GCA_903924405.1 uncultured Planctomycetaceae bacterium
AAAAATTGGCGGGGGCCGGATTTGAACCGACGACCTCGAGGTTATGAGCCTCGCGAGCTACCAGGCTGCTCCACCCCGCGACAGTGTTTCCACTTCTATAGACTATCAAGCCACTGCGAATGTCTGAATGACACAACGTGACAAGATTGAATCATGCCGCAATAAACTGTTGGGTGTTCCGTCATGAAGGTTCTTTCCCTCACGAGCTTGACGCATGTTATCGGACCGATCCCGCTTTACCAGTAACTCAATCCGGAAATTTTGCATTTCCCGCGATTAGGCTCCGGCCCCCAACATCCGTTCGCCCCACAGACATCACTCAATCACATCGTGCTCCCCGCCTTCCAACCCAACTGAACTGCCGCCGCTTTCCGAACTGGCAGTTAGCAGCCAATTCGGCAGCAACGCCATCTTGCCTGCCAGACTACAATCGGCAGACTCGCAGCCAATATGGCACCTTCGCCGTGCGGCCAAAAAGGCAGCTGTTTTTTATTTGTGTTGTAAAGTGTTTGAAAGAAACGACTTACGATTTTATTAATAAAACCAATTTGGTTTGGTACGTGACGTGCATTTCGCTTTGGCATGGGGCAACGGGAGTTGGATGAGTGCTAAACCAGCACGGCTCACGGGGTTCAGAAGTGTCCGTTTTAGGAGTGACAGTCATGCAGTGGAATACCATGTTACGTCCTGCTGGAAATCCGTTTGTGGCTTTGCGTCGGGACATGGAGCGTCAGTTGGGGCAGGAAAGCGTTCCTTCTTATTCGGGGATGACGGTTCTTGAATATGACGATCGCTACACCGTTTCGGTGGATCTGCCGGGATTAGCCGAATCGGAGATTGCTGTTTCTATTCAGGATGGTGTGTTGGTGATCGAGGGCGAGCGTCCGGCATTTGGTACCGAGGGGGCTCGCGAAGTCTTTAATGACCGGACGATCGGCAAGTTCCGGCGGATGTTGAAGATCCGCGATGGGGTTGACGCATCGTCGATCGAAGCGGATCTGCAGCAGGGCGTGCTGACACTGACGCTGAAACGGGTGGCGGAAGTGGGACGAAAGATTGTTGTTCGAGCGAAAGGGGCGGCAGCACCATCGGCCGCGGCTATGGCTGCACCTGCAGCCACGGCCGCACCCACGCAAGCGGCCACTGAGGCGCCAGCTGAGCCACAGGCGGGGCCTCGAGACTTTGAATAGGCGAGCAGTTGAACAGGCGACCGGTTGTTTCTTCAGGGCACTCGGCGAGCGTTAATTCTGGCTGTGTGCTGTCGTAAATCTGTCGCATTGACGTCTGCAGGTCAAAATTTGGCAGTGTGCTTGAGCCCCGCGAAGTTTCTCGTTTGAGAAAGCCTTCGCGGGGCTTTTCTGTTTTTTCGATGCCAGAACGGTATGCTTTCGGCTACAGGCGTCCGCCCAATGGCACTCACTTTTCACGGAATAGCGCACGCTGTCCTGTGATTGGGGGCCCCGCTTGCTCGTACTGACCGGACGGCTCGCGCCGTACCGCTTCAAATTGCAACCGGAAGTGAGTGGCATTGGGCGTCAGTCGTCGGCATGGTGTTGCAGTGATCCGTTGTTTAAGGGAGTCGTTGGTGGATTTTCCGGGAGCGTTACAGGGGCGTGGGACGTCGGCTGGGGATCTGGCATCGTGGGGGTTTGCGGATCCGGAGTTGGCTTCTGTATCGCTGCGCAGGATTCTGGGATGGTGGCAGGCATCAGAATCGGCCGCTGAAGAGTCATTCTCTGGCGGTGCGGATGTTCCTTTGTGGTTTACGACTTTGCAGCGGGTTTTGCGTGAGGCACCACTGAAGGACTCGGTTTTGATTGCAGCTGAGCATTTTATCAGGAATTCGCGGGAGGATTTTGACCCCTTCCTTTTGTTTAGTCATTCGCCGCGGGCATTGGAAGTTCTGGCGCGACTGGCCTGCGGCAGTCCCTTTTTGACTCAGACCCTGCTGGCAGACCCGCAGTGTCTGATGGGGTTGACGCTGCATGGTCGTGCGGCGGAGACGAAGGATCGGGAGCAGTTTATTGCGGAAGCGATGGCCTGTGTGGATTCGCAGGGAACGCGATTTTTGAAGTTGCGAGAATTGCGTCGTTATCAGCGTCGTCAGTTGTTGCGCATCGGGATGTGTGATGCGTTTGGGCTGATGGATCTGCGGTTTATTACGCTGCAGTTGTCACTGCTGGCGGATGCGGTGGTGCAGAGTTCCCTGAACATTGCTGCGGTGGAAAGCGGAGTTTCCGCCAACTCTCTGACGATACTGGCGCTTGGAAAGCTGGGTGGAGAAGAGCTGAATTACAGTTCGGACATCGACCTGACGCTGATTTGTCGCAGTGACGCGCCTGGGATACAGCGATTGGCGAGGCTGACGATTGACGGGCTGACGGACAATAGTCCGCCTGGTTTTTTGTATCGCGTGGATTTGCGTTTGCGTCCGTGGGGAGATGCGGGGCCGCTGGTGAGCACGGTGGCATCGTACGCGGCCTATCTGGGTCAGGACGCGGAGTTGTGGGAGAAGCAGGCGATGCTGAAGGCGCGGCCTATCGCGGGGGCTCCTGAACTGGGGTATCAGTTTTTGCAGCAGATCCGGCCGTTATTGTTTGGTGGCACGGCAGAGGAGGTGTTGAAGAGTATTTCGGGGATGAAAGCAAAGATCGAAGCGCGTCTGCGTCAACGGGGCAAGCTGTATTCTGAAGTGAAGCTGGGGGCCGGTTCGATTCGGGACATTGAGTTTCTGGTGCAGAGTCTGCAGTTGATACACGGGGGTGAAGATCCGCGCATTGTGCGGGCGAACACGCTGGATTCGCTGGTCATGCTGGCCGAATTTGGCCTGATTCCGGCATTATGGTACCGACAGCTGCGATCTGGCTATGTGTTTCTGCGAACAGTGGAGCATTCCCTGCAGCTGCTGCACAACCAGCAGACGCATGAATTGCCGGCGGATCAGCATCAGCTGGAATGGCTGGCGAACCGGCTGGACTATCCGGACGCGTTCACTTTTATGCAGCGGTATGAAGAGCATCGGGTGGCAGTGCGAACAATTTTTGAACAATGTCTGACGGGGCATCCCGGGGCATTGGCAGCGCTGGCTGGCAAGGATGTGGTGGGGCTTTCTGTTGCGGACGCCGTTGGTTTGGTGCCAACGGGAAACGCGGGGGACGCGGATTTGGTGCTGCAGTATGCGGACCGGATCGTGGGGATGGTTCCCCTGGTGGAGCAGAGTGGTGGTTGTGTGGCGGCGGGTCTGGCGGTGCCGGATCAGCCTGGTACGTGGGACGTGTTGATTGTGGGCCTGGACTTTTCGGGCTGGCTGTCGGTGATTTGCGGTTTGTTGTCGCTGTATCGGCTGGACATACGCAGTGGGGATGCGGCGACGGGCGAGGGGTTAAGTTCTTTGGGGGATCGTCGTCCTGCGGGGCGATTTGTAGCGTGCTTTCGGGTCTGTAAAGCGGAGCAGGCTTCCGGTCAGCGATTGAAGACAGAGGAGATTCCTGTTGCAGATCTGCAGCAGGAGTTGTCCCGACTTGGCCAACGGTCTCGTGAGGGTCAGATTGAGGACGTTCGGGCGGAGTTGATTTCGCGATTTTGTGCGGCGGTACCGGAGACAACGGACGAGACGGCGATGTGGGATGCGAGTGAGTTGAGTGTCGAGTTGTCGCGCATACCGAACTCGGTGCTGACGGAAGTGCGGATCCATGGCGAGGATTCGTGGGGATTTCTGTATGAGCTGGCCAGTGCGCTGTCATTGAGCCGATTTCGCGTTTTGCGTGCGGTCATTCGATCGGACGGGCATCAGGTTCGCGATGTGTTGTACGTGCGGGAACGCAATGGGCAGCCGATTGCCAGTGAGGAGCGGAGTCAGGAGTTAAAACTGGCGGCCACATTGATCAAGCAGTTTACGCACTGGTTGCCGTCGGCAAATGATCCTCATCATGCGCTGCTGCGATTTCGCGAGTTGGTGTCGCGGCTGCAGCCGGCAACGGCGTGGGCAGACAACATGCGTTCACTGCAGCGTCCGGGGGTCTTGCATGCCGTCGCTCGGGTTCTGGGAATTAGTCAGTATCTGTGGGAGACCTTTCTGAAATCGCGGCATGAGGAATTGTTTCCGTTGCTGGCGAATGCGGAGCAGCTGTCACGTCGGGAATGTCGCGAGGCCCTGCGTCTGGACCTTGAGACTCAGTCAGGCCCGGCAGCGGGAGCCGCGGCATGGGCGGTGTTGAACGACTTCAAGGACCGGCATTTGTTTCGCATCGATATGCGTCACGTCCTGGGGCATTGTCGGCCTTTCGGTGCGTTTTCGCAGGAGTTAACGGAACTGGCGGAGCTGATTGTGTGTCGGGCGTTTGAATTGGCATGGACGGAATTAACGGCCGCCCACGGAATACCTCGCAGCGGCATCACGGGGGCTCGCAGTCTGTGGATGGCAGGGGGACTGGGGAAATTTGGTGGCGTGGAGATGGGATTTGCCTCAGATCTGGAATTGCTGCTGGTGTATGAAGCGGCTGGGCAGACGGATGGCGGCAGTGTGATCAGCAATGCGGAGTTCTTTGATCGTCTGATTCGTCAGGTAGAGAGTGGGATACGCGCGCCGCAGGATGGAATTTTTCATGTGGATCTGCGGATGCGTCCATATGGTCAGGCTGGTCCGGGAGCCGTGTTGTTGAGCGACTTTCGTGAGTATTACCGAGACGGCGGTCCGGCATGGCCTTATGAAAAGCAGGCGCTGGTGCGATTACGGAGTATTGCGGGGGACGTGAGTTTTGGGCAGGTGGTCACAGACGCGGCTCGACAGGCGATTTACGAGCCGGGCCGGTTTGACTTTGCGGCCATGCAGGCGATGCGTGAGCGTCAGATGCGACAGCTGGTACGTGGTGGCAGTGTGAACGTGAAGTTGAGTGATGGGGGGCTTGTGGATTGTGAATACGCTGTGCAGGCCATCCAGTTGACTCATGGAAGAGCGTATCCGGGATTGCAGCATCCGAACACGCTGACCGTGCTGCGGGAGGCTTCGCGGCTGGAATTGATTTCTGAAGAGACGGGCCAGGCGGTCGAGCGGGCCTATATTTTTCTGCGTGAGTTAATTGATTGCCTGCGGATGGTGCGTGGTAACGCGAAGGATCTGACGCTGCCGCTGCCGGACAGTCGGGACTGGCACCAGTTATCGCGGCGGATGACGACGATTCACGATTCAGAGATACCGCTGGAGGCGGTGGAAGAGCAGATGGCGATTGTTCGCCGGTTTGCGCGACAAGTGGCGGTTTAGGGGAGAAGTTGGCAGTTGGCAGTGGGAAGAACGCGGTTGATTTGATGATCATTCCCTGTCAGGGGGCATGCGTGGTAGAATCTGTTGCGGTAGGAAAACATGGCCCCGGAAAGGGGTGAGGAGGAGCATCGGTGGTGGCAGCGGAATTGACGCGTCAGTTACAGAGAGTGATTCGGCGTGGTCGGGTGTTGACCGCTCCTGCGCAGTTGGCGGGATATGACACGGACGGACTTGGCTACAAGCTGTTTCGTCCGGATGCCGTGGTGATTCCGGCGGATTCGGACGAGTTGATTCAGTTGTTGAGGGCATCGAAAGGATTGGGAGTCCCGGTGACCATTCGAGGGGCGGGGACATCTTTGTCTGGTGGTCCCGTGGCGGCTCAGGGCGGCGTGGTGGTGCACACGTCTGCGTTGAAAAAGGTGGTGCAGGTTTGCCGCGAGGGATATTGGTGTGAAGTGGAATGCAGTGTTGTGCTGAATCAGCTGGACGCAGCTTTGGCACCGCACGGGCTGTTTTATCCTCCTGATCCATCGAGCGGTCCCGTGTGCACTCTGGGCGGCAATGTGGCCATGAATGCCGGGGGCGCGCATTGTTTTCGTTATGGAGTGACCAGCAACTATGTGCTGGGCATGGAAGCGGTGATGCTGGATGGCACGGTGCAGCGATTTGGTGGGCCTGCCGGCGGTCGCGGGGCATGGAAGGAAGACTGGAAGCGATTGATGGTCGGGTCAGAGGGCACTCTGGCCGCGTTTACTCGAATCTGGCTGCGACTGCTGCCGCGTCCTGAGAAGTGCTGGACCTATCGGGCCACCTATGCGGATTTGGGCAGTGCAGAGCGGGCGGTGCATGCGCTGGCTGTTCACGCGTCGTTTCCGGTGGCGATCGAGTTGATGGATCCGCGGTGTGTGGCGATGGTGGAAAACAGTCCGATGCGGGTCGGTCTTCCGAAGGATTCGTTTTTGATTGTGACAGAAATTGATGGTCCGGCGGAATTGGTGGATGCGCGGGCCGCGGCTGTGGCGGAGGTTCTGCGTTCTGCCGGGGCGACCAGTGTGGAATACAGTGACAACGAGGAGGCTCGGCGAGGGCTTTGGAAGGCACGCAAAGTTGCAGGCGGGTTGATGGGGCAGTTGAGTCCGGACTTTCTGGTTCAGGACGCGGTGATTCCCAAGCGGGCACTGGCCGATGTGCTGCAGCTGGTGTATGACGAAGCGGACGCTGCGGGGTTGCGGGCGGTGAATGTGTTTCATGCGGGTGATGGGAATCTGCACCCGAACTTTCTGTTTGATTCCCGGAAGCCCGGTGAGATAGAAAAGGTGGAAGCCATCAGCAAGCGGCTGATGCAGCGCGTGGTGGATGTGGGCGGGACGTTGTCCGGCGAGCACGGAATTGGCAACGACAAGACGGCTTACATGCCGATGATTTTTGGTGAGCAGACACTGAAGCTGCAATTGGCTGTGCCGCGGGTGTTTAATGCGGATCACCAGTTGAATCCGTTGAAAGTCTTTTCATCGCGGCGATTTGGTGTGGACGTGGGGCCTGGGGCGGTCCCGATAGCGACAGATTCAGCCGTCTCAGCGGTCGGCAGAAACGGGCAGGCTGCGGACCATGGGCCTGGACAAGCGGTGAGTGAGAAAAAGACGGGGACCGTGGGAACGCCACATGTTCGTGATTTGCCATTTGCTCCTTTTTTCGATGAGATCGACGGCACTTTGTGTGGATCGGCCACATTGACCGCAGCGGGACTGAGGGAGGCTGTCGGTGCGGCGGCCTTTCGTTTTCCGTTGCTGCTGGATGATCAGGCGACGTTGTGGGAGCAGGTGCGAGCCAGTGGCTATGCCTCGGCTTCATCACGATTTGGATCGTACTGCGACAATATCTCGGGAATGAACTGGAGGTTTCCGGATGGTCGGATTCTGCGAATTGGCGAACGGGTTGTGAAATCGACAACCGGGTATGACTTATTTCGGTTTCTGCTGAATTCGAATGGGCGGTTTGGCGAGCCGACCGATTTTGTGCTGCGGCTGCGACCGGACTGTGGCCAGAGCGGTGTGTTTCGGCTTTCCGGAAGTGTGGAAACTGTGAATATGGCGGCTCGGCAGTTACTGGCCACCTGCTGGATTCATTGGTTTGATAGTGTGGATGTGTTGCTGCAGCCGGGAACGGAGCAGGCCGAGTTGCGAATCAGCCTGAACTGCCCGGCGGAGGAATGGGGCGTGTATTTGACGACCGTGGAGGGGCTTTGTCGGGAGCATGGACTTTTGCTGAACAGTGAGCCGCAGCATGGTCTTGTGCCAGATGGGTTGCCGGACGTGATGTTGAAGACGACGCCGGACAGAGCGGTTGAGCTGGGGCGGCATGTGGGGCAGCGGTATGGGATGCGGGTCGTCGTGATTGCGGGGCACGGTGTCGTTCATGGTTATGTGGTCAGCGGAGATGATAAGGGTCTCCCGCAGCGTGTGCGAGAGTGTGTAACGGAACTGAACGAGGGGCTGGCGGAGCATGGTGGGGACTGGCAGTCCCGTCATCTTTCGCGGGGTGCTGCGTCGGGTGTGGAGGCCGTCTGGCTGGAAGTGCTGGAAAAGGCATGGGAGTGTGGAGCGAGGAATGAGGAATGAGGAATGAGGAATGAGGAATGAGGGGATAGGGGATAGGGGACGAGGCTGTGTTTCATCGTGCTCGTGCTCAGGCCGCCCTCGCGGCCGGTGCTCGTGCTCGTAATCGACTCAGCCAGGAAACGCGGACCGGGCACATTGCGCCTGAGACTGCGGGTTCGGAGTTGCTGCATTATTGGACAACTTTCGAGAACGAGGGCGGGGACGAGGGCGGGGACGAGGGCGGGGACGAGGGCGAGGACGGGGGCGGGGAAGGGCTTAAAAAACACGAGGGGGAGGGGTTGGGGTGTCGGAACGGGATTTGTTGACTAGTTGTGTGCATTGCGGCTTTTGTCTGGAGGTATGTCCGACGTATCAATTGTCGGGCGACGAGAACAATTCTCCGCGTGGGCGTCTGCGATTGTGGCGGGAAGAGTCTGAAGGGAGATTGGCAGCGGATCCGTGGACGGTGGAGTACACGAAGGACTGCGTGGGTTGTCTGGCGTGTGAACCAGCGTGTCCGGCCAATGTGCCGTACGGCGAGATTCTGGAGCAGACGCGTCATCAGCAGGTATCCACCGGGCGTGTGCGCCCTGCGGCAGCTTTGCGGCTTGCGGCATGGCTGGCAGCGCGGCCGGGATTGTTTGGACTGGCGATGATCCCGATGCGGCTGCTGCGTCGCTGGAATGCGATTCCGCATCGGCAGATGTTTGCGGGACGGCCGTCGATCACATTGACGACGGCGCAGTATGCACAGCGATTGATGGCGGAGCATCAGCCGACGGGGCCGCGTGTGGCTTTGCTGACGGGTTGTCTGATGGAAGCCGTCTTTCGCGAGATCAATTTTGCGACGGTACGAGTGCTGATTGAAAACAACGTGCAGGTGGTGATTCCCGGGGACCAGGGCTGTTGCGGAGCGATGCAGGAGCATTTGGGGCTGGATGGTGTGGACGCGTTACGGGAGCAGAACCGATCAGTGTTTCGGGCGGCCTCGGTGGACGCCGTGGTCGCCAATTCGTCGGGATGTGGCCTGGCGACAGGGAAGGCACTGAGCGGTGACCTGCCGGTGAAAGATGTCCTGAGTTTTCTGGGCGAGATCGGGTTGACTGGACGGGCACAGCGTGAGCGTCGTGCACGGGTGTATGTGGACCTGCCGTGTCATCTGGTGCATGGCCAGCGGAGCCCGGGGATTCCGGCAGCGGTTCTGGATGCCACGGGATATGCCTGGAGTCTGGCACCGCAGGCGAAGGACTGTTGCGGATCGGGCGGTGTGTATCATTTGCAGCGGCCAGAGAATTCGCGGGAGATTCTGGAGAAGAAGTCAGCGTTTCTAAATACGGCGGCTGGGGATCCGGTGATTCTGGCGACCAGCAATCATGTGTGCATGATGCAATGGGCATCGGCTGGTCGATCGGGTCTTGTGACGCGCCCGTATGACGTGAAGCATGTGATTCAGTTGCTGGATCCGGGCGAGCAGTTTCGGGTGTCGAGGGGACCCGGGCGCGCAACATGAAATGGCGGCTGGCTTGCAGACTGGCGTGGTATTCGTAATTCGGGCTGCAGAAGGTTGAGGAGAGAACTGATGCATGGGCGACGAAACTTTCTACAGTCGATGGCTGTTGGATCCACGGCCCTGGCGACTCCGTGGCTACCGGGTGCGGTGAAGGCCGTGGGAGCGGTTGGGGCAGCGAATATTGTCGCAGCAGCGAGCGGACCTGCACTGGGATTCAGTCTCTATGGCATGAAGTCACTGCCGCTGGATCAGGCGTTGAAGGTGTGTGCGGAGATTGGTTATTCGCATGTGGAGTTTTCGCTGAACGCGGGTTATCCGACGGAGCCTGCGGTGTTTGGTGCGGATGCGCGGCGGTTAGCGAGTGCTCAGTTGCGGGCATTGAAGCTGGGGCTGCCCTGCCTGATGGTGCTGATGAGCCTGACAGCGGACGAGGCGGCGCATGCGAAGGCTCTGGAAATGATCAGCATGGCGGCTTCGCTGGCGAAAGAGCTTGTCAACGAAAATCCGCCGATTCTGGAGACGGTGGTGGGGGGCCAGCCGGCGAAATGGGAATCGCAGAAAGCTGGCATGCTTTCTCAACTTCAGGATTGGGCTGCCGCTGCTGAGAAAGCGGGGACCGTGATTGCGATTAAGGCGCATGTGGGAAGTGCCGTGAATTCCCCGGAGCGGCTGTTGTGGTTATTGGAAGAAGTGAAATCTCCGGCTATTCAGGCGGCGTATGACTACAGCCATTTTGAGTTACAGGGAATGGATCTGGAAGAATCGCTGCGCCTATTATTGCCGCGAACAAAGTTTATTCATGTGAAAGACAGTCAGGGAGACGCGGGGAAATTTCGGTTTCTGCTTCCTGGCGAGGGGCGGACGGACTATGTTCGATATTTTTCGTTGTTGCAGTCGTTGGGATATGCGGGCCCGGTGTGTGTGGAAGTGAGTGGGCAGGTTTTCAGTCAGGCCGGGTATGATCCGATCGCGGCAGCGAAGTCGTGCTGGGCAGTGTTATCTGCTGCATGGCAGCAGGCGCGGGTGTAGGGGGCGGGAGGCTTTCAGCTTTCCGTTTTCGGTTTTCAGTTGCTGGAGTCGGACGCGAATTGGGGTTCCTGAATGACGGGGAACTGAGGTGAAGAGAGATGCGGAATTTTCTGATGAATTGCTGGGTATGAGTGATTTGAAAGAGCTGGAGCGGGCGATTTCCACGGCCATGCATGGGGATCAGTTTTCGCTGCGCCAGATGATGCGGGGGATTCGCAGTTCTGAAAAGGCTGGCAGGCCGTTTGATCGGGTACTGGGCAAGTTCCGTTCGGTGCTGGAACGCTCTGTTCAGAGGCGTCAGCAGCGGGAAGCGTGGCAGCCACGTTTGGCATGGGATCCGGACCTGCCGGTGGTAGCTCGAAAGCAGGAGATCATGGACACGATCCGTGATCACCAGGTGATTGTGTTGTGTGGCGAGACGGGCTCGGGAAAATCGACACAGTTACCGAAGATTTTGACGGAGATGGGGCGTGGGATTTTTGGGGTGATTGGGCATACGCAGCCGCGTCGAATTGCTGCGCGATCTGTGGCAACGCGGTTGGCGGAAGAGCTGGGTTGTCGACTGGGTCAGGAGGTTGGTTTTCGGATCCGGTTTACGGACAGCAGTGGCCCGAATACTCGGATTCGGCTGATGACGGACGGAATCCTGTTGGCGGAGACTCAGACGGACCGTTTTCTGGACCAGTATGACACGATCATTGTGGACGAGGCGCATGAGCGATCCTTGAACATTGATTTTCTGCTGGGATATCTGAAGCGGTTGTTGCCAAAGCGGCGTGATTTGAAGGTGATCATTACGTCGGCCACGATTGATGCGGCGCGGTTTGCGGAGCATTTTGGTCAGGACGGACGTCCGGCGCCAGTGTTGCAGATTTCCGGGCGGACGTGGCCGGTGGAGATTCGCTATCGGCCGCTGGACGATCCGGACGCGATGGAGGACGACGGGGCAGAGCCGCGTGACTGGCTGGAAGGCATCATGGATGCGGTGGAAGAGTTATCCCGTCAGGACGCCGGACACATTCTGGTGTTTCTGCCGACGGAGCGGGACATTCGGGAAGCGGCAAAGAAACTGGGGGGCCGTCGATTTTCGGGAGATACGTCTGAATATCCCACCGAGATTGTTCCCCTGTATGGTCGGCTATCCATGGACGATCAGACGAAGGTCTTTTCGCCGTGTCCGCATCGGCGCATTGTGCTGGCGACGAATGTGGCCGAATCGTCGTTGACGGTTCCGGGGATTCGCTATGTGGTGGATACGGGGACTGCAAGGATCAGCCGCTATTCCGCGCGTTCGCGCATGCAGCGACTACCGATTGAACCGATCTCTCAGGCATCGGCCAATCAGCGTGCCGGGCGTTGTGGACGAATAGGTCCGGGCATCTGCATTCGGCTATACAGTCAGGAAGATTTTGCAGCGCGAGAGGCGTTTACGGCCCCGGAGATTCAGCGTACGAATCTGGCGGCCGTGATTCTGCGAACACTGAGTCTGCGGCTGGGCAATCTGGAAGATTTTCCGTTTCTGGATCCTCCACGGGCCACAACGATCCGCGAAGGGTATCGGACTCTGGAGGAACTGGGAGCGATTGCGACGGAAGCGACTGTAGCCGAGGCGGCTTTGCGTGCTGCGGATGTTTCGGTCGTTGCAGTGGCCGAGGGTGAGGGGGCTGCGGGAGGCAGGCAGCCGGCGGCGTCGAATGCTCTGAAGGCGGGCGAGTTGACGGAGACTGGTCGGCGGATGGCAAGTCTGCCGGTGGATCCGCGGATCAGCCGGATGATTCTGGCCGCGGTAGAGGAGCACGCGTTGCCGGAGGTACTGGCGATTGCTGCTTTGCTGGAAAGTCAGGATCCGCGTGAACGTCCCGTGGAAAAGCAGCAGGCGGCGGATGAGGCGCATCGAAAGTTTCTGAACCGGGATTCGGACTTCTTAACGATTTTGAATCTGTGGGATGCATGGCACGATCGCCAGCGAAATCAGTCTCACAGTCAGGTGCGTAAATGGTGTCATCAGAATTTTTTGTCCTGGATGCGGATGCGGGAATGGGTGGATGTGCATACGCAGTTAAGAGAGTTGCTGGAGGACAGTGAAGATCCGGCAATTGCAAAGGCGGCAAAGGCGTTGTCGGCCAGTCATTCGGGGCGTCGCGGGCGAAATCAGGCGGCAGCGCAGAATCGGCAGACAAATCCGGGGGCGGACCAGCAGAAGCAGAAAGACGCGAAGGGTCCGGGTGGCAAAGCAAACTCCGGGAAGCCGGGAGGTAGTGGTGGTCAGGGCAAGGCGGGCAGTGAGCCAGCATTTGCGCCTGCGGAGGAGCGGCACAACGACTTTGCGGCGACGCATCGGGCATTGATGACTGGGTTGCTGGCGAACATTGGCTGTCAGGCACCGGACGGAGAGTTTCTGGGGGCTGGCGGGAACCGTCTGGCGATCTGGCCTGGTTCGGCGTTGGCACCGAAGGGCGCGAAATGGTTTGTGGCTGGAGAGCTGGTCGAGACCAGTCGGCGATTTGCTCGTACGATCGCAAGGATTCAGCCAGAGTGGATCGAGCCGCTGGCAGCGCACCTGGTGACTCGGGAATATTTCGAGCCGCATTGGGACGCGGAGGCCGGCAATGTGATGATTTACGAGAAGATCAGTCTGTGGGGGCTTCCGATCGTGCCGCGTCGGCGAGTCACACTAGCGAAGGTGGACCCGGTGAAGGCGCGTGAGATGCTGATTCAGCACGGGCTGGTGGAATTCGGGTTGTTGTTTGGGGATGCGTCGGACGGGGGCGAGCCGCGGGCGGACTATGACGACGAAGAGGAAGCCCTGGCGCGCGGGGCGACTCGAGTGCGCCCGGGGCGCGGCGGGAATGCTGGCCAGCCGTCACGACGAAAAGGCTGGGGCCACGAAGTTCCATTTCTGAAGCATAACCATGCGGTGCTGGAGCAGTTGAAAGAGCTTCAGGCGCGGACTCGGTCGCACCATCTGCTGCCGGGAGATGAAATCCTGTTTGAGTTTTATCAGTCGCGCATTCCGGAGGAGTGTGTCGACCGTGACAGACTGCGGCGCTGGTACCAGCGAACGCACACACGCCAGGCAACGCTGCTGCAGTTTGACATTAATCAGTTTTCGGATGAGGCCCAGCGAAAAGAGCATGCCGATTTGTTTCCGGAATCCGCGCAGTTCGGCGCCATGCATTTGCCGCTGAGCTACCAGCTGGATCCAGGCCAGGAAGCAGACGGCGTGACTGTCACCCTGCCGGCCGAAGGTCTGCAGCAATTGACGGAAGCGAGACTGGACTGGCTGGTCCCGGGTTTGGTCGAGCAGAAGGTTCTGGCATTGATTCGAGCATTACCGAAGCCCTTGCGGCGTCACTTTGTGCCCGCACCGGAATCCGCAAAGCTGGTCGCTTCGGATCTGGAGTTCGGTCGCGGGGATTTTCTGAACAGCGTCGCTGTGCGGTTGTCACAACTTGCGGGGGAACGGATTGATCACCGCGAATTTGACTGTGGTTCGCTGGAGGATCACCTGAAGTTCAACGTGCGGGTGCTGGACGAACAACGCCGGGTATTGATTGAGGGGCGTGATCTGAAGCAGATTCGGGTGACGCTGGCAGAGCGTGCCCGTGCGGCGGCGACGGCAGCGGACAAAAAAGCGGCTGTCAGTGGTCCCACGGCTGAAGAAGCGCAATGGCTGCGGACCGGGTTTCGCAACTGGGACTTTTTCGCAATCCCGGAGCATATAGATATCGTGCGAGCCGGCATGCAGTTGCGGGCCTTTCCTGCACTTCGGGATGACGGTGAAACTGTGGCGCTGATGTTGTGTCAGACTCCTGAGGAGGCTCAGCGCAGCCTGCGGATCGGACTGCGAAAGCTGATTTTTCAGCTGGAGAAAAAACGCGTATTGACGCAGGTTGGCAATCTGCCGCAGATCACTCGCACCCGTGTCCTTGCGGCAACAATCCGCGGGCTGGAGTTTACCAATCATATCGCGTTGCTGATGGTTGAGCGGGCGTTTCTGTCTGACAGGCCGTTACCTCGCACGCGGCCCGCGTTTGATGCAACTGTCGCTTCAGGGCGCGAGCGGCTGGCAGTGATTGCTCAGGAGCTGACGCAGTTCCTTCCGCATCTGTTTCAGCAGTATCACGAAACACGAGCAGCGCTGGATCTGGCAAAAGGCCCGGGGTGGGATCCGCTGTTGAAAAGCATGCAATCGCAGTTGAACGGACTGGTGTATGCGACTTTTCTGATTGATACGCCGTGGCCGTGGCTGATCCAGATTCCTCGTTACCTGACGACCATTCGGCAGCGGCTGATTCGGCTGGGATCCGGGGGATTAAAGACGGAAATGAGTCTGGAGTCTGAATTGGCACCATGGTTAGCGCGGTATGAACAGAAGCTGCGTGATCATCAGCGGCAGCAGCGTGTGGACCCGATGTTGCAGCATACGCGCTGGATGTTGGAAGAATACCGGGTGCAGTTGTTTGCCCAAAAGCTGGGAACAGCCGTGAGCGTGTCTCCGACAAAGCTGGATGAGCAGTTTCTGAGGATCAGTTAGCAGCGTGGGCCAGTTAGCGGTGTGGGTCAGTTCGCGGTGTGGGCAGGACGGAATTCGCCGGGCCATGACACGGACCCAGGCCAACCCATTGCCAGCGTCAACGCGGCGTTATTAAGGCTCCCCAGCCCTGTCGTCGGACAGGGCTGGTTTTGCAGGCGGGGAAGGAGTGAGATTCCGGCTGAGCATTGTCGTACTAATTCAGACCGAGGACATCGGCCATGGTATACAGACCGGCCTTCTGGGTGACGAGAAATCGGGCGGCTGCCAGCGCTCCGAAGGCGTAGCTGTCGCGGGTATGGCCGCGGACTGTCAGGTCGATGGTTTCGCCCATCATTCCGAAGATGATTGTGTGTTCGCCCACATTGTCTCCGGTGCGAACCGCATGGTAGCCGATTTCGTTCAGCGGGCGTTTCCCGATGCGCCCTTCACGGCCGTGAATGTGGTTTTCCTGTCCCATCTGATCCGCGACAATGCGGCCGAATTGCAGGGCCGTTCCGCTGGGGGCATCTTCTTTGAATCGATGATGGCGTTCAATAATTTCGACATCGACGCCATCGGTGTTGTTGCGCAGGACACGTGCAGCTTCTGAAACGAGTTTCATTACGAGATTGACCGCCATGCTCATGCTGGGGGCCATAACGATGGGAGTGGACTGTGCGGCTTCCTGAACGGCCTGTCGCAGTTCGGCAGGAATTCCGGTGGTAGCGACCACGAGTGGAATCCGGCGACTTTCGCAGGTTGCGAGGATGGAGCGCAGTCCTTCGGGTGTCGAGAAGTCGATGATCACATCGACCGCCTGTCCAAGTTCGTCAGTAATCGGGACTCCGGCACGCCCTGCGCCGGCAAGTTCACCGGCGTCCTGTCCCAGGACTGGGCTTCCGGAATGTTCGAGTGCTGCCGCCAGTTGAAGTTCCGGATCTTTCATGGTCAGCGCGACAACACGCTGCCCCATGCGGCCTCCTGCACCGTTAACACCGACCGTGATTGGCATGACTGAGATTCCTGATAGCCTGACACTGACCTGCCATGGACGCGGCAGGTGACTGCTGAAAAGTTTGGGTACCGCAAACGCTGTCCGGCAATGCGGAGTCACTGTCGGTCAGGCGGCCCAGCGACCGGCACTGCCATTCTCTGCGTCACTGGGGATTGTACCGAGTTCTGTGCGTTTATTCGGTCAGAATCGGTCCCGGGAAGAAATTTTCGGGAACGCGGTCGAATGGGAGAGACAATCCGCGTGAACCCGGCGAAGGTTGCAGAAACACACGACCTGTGTGGGTAAGCCGTCCCGGGGATTGACGACGAAGCGCCTTGGCGCGGCTGTCAGAAGAGATGCTGAAAACCTCTGTCTGCAGCCGCGTTGCTTATACCGGGTTTTGGGAGCGTTACTTTGGAGCGGAACGTTCTGCGATGGGCACAAAGTTGCGAACGGTGGCGCCAGTGTAAACCTGTCGTGGTCGGTAGATGCGGCTGGTGGCATCGTCTCGCTGTTCACGCCAGTGGGCCAGCCAGCCTGGCAGTCGTCCGATAGCGAACATCACAGTGAACATGTTGGTGGGAATCCCCATCGCTCGGTAGAGCAGTCCACTGTAGAAGTCCACATTGGGATAGAGTTTTCGGCTGACGAAGTAGTCGTCTTCGAGGGCGATTTTTTCGAGGTTCCGAGCAATTTCCAGCAGCGGATCATCAATGCCCAGTTCGTTGAGCACCTGTTCGGCCATTTTGCGCAGAATTGTGGCACGTGGGTCAAAGTTTTTGTAAACGCGGTGACCGAAGCCCAT
>CAIYBH010000464.1 GCA_903924405.1 uncultured Planctomycetaceae bacterium
CGCGGATTGGCGCGGTGCATTCGATCATCTTTGGTGGATTCAGTTCGGAAGCGGTGGCTGACCGCAACAATGATGCGCGGGCTAAGGTGGTCGTGACAGCGGATGGCGGATGGCGGCGTGGGAAAGAGGTGCCGTTGAAGGCGGCCGTGGACACCAGTCTGGACAAGTGTCCGACGGTGGAGAAGGTGGTTGTGGTCCGGCGGACGGGCGGTGAAGTGGACATGGTGCCGGACCGGGACTTCTGGTGGCACGAATTGATGGAGAGCGTGACGGCGGACTGTGATCCGGTGCCGCTGGACAGCGAGCATCCCTTATTCATTTTGTACACATCGGGCAGCACGGGAAAGCCGAAGGGCGTGCTGCATACCACAGCGGGCTACCTGCTGGGGACGACGATGACATCGCGCTGGGTGTTCGACCTGAAAGAGGACGACACGTACTGGTGCACGGCGGACATCGGGTGGATCACGGGGCACAGTTACATTTGTTACGGTCCCTTGTCGAACGGTGCGACGGTGGTGATGTATGAAGGGGCGCCGAACTGGCCGGACGAGGGGCGTTTCTGGGAGATCATCGAGAAGTACCGGGTGAGTATTTTTTACACAGCGCCGACGGCGATTCGGGCGTTTATCAAATGGGGCGATCAATGGCCGGAGAAGCATGATCTTTCCAGCCTGCGTTTGCTGGGATCTGTGGGAGAGCCGATCAATCCGGAAGCGTGGATGTGGTATCACAAGGTGATTGGTCAGGAGCGTTGTCCGATTGTGGACACCTGGTGGCAGACAGAAACGGGCTCGATCATGATCAGTCCGTTGCCGGGGGTGACTTCGACGAAGCCGGGCAGTTGTTGTCGGCCGTTGCCGGGAATTGTTCCCGACATTGTGACGCGAGACGGCCAGAGTCTGGGCCCGAACGAGGGTGGCTTGCTGGTGATGCGTCAGCCGTGGCCATCGATGTTGCGGACGTTGTACGGGGACCATGAGCGATATAAGAAGACGTACTTCAGCGAAGTGCCGGGCTGTTATTTTGCCGGGGACGGTGCACGGCATGACGAAGACGGCTATCTCTGGGTGATGGGTCGAGTGGACGACGTGCTGAACGTCTCGGGGCATCGTCTGAGTACGATGGAAGTCGAGAGTACTCTGGTGGCGCACTCGAAGGTTGCAGAAGCTGCGGTGGTAGGATTTCCGCATGAGATCAAGGGCGAGGGGATTTGTTGTTTTGTCACTCTGAAATCCGGCGAGGGAGATGAGGCATTGAAGGCTGAGCTGGTGCAGCATGTCCGGCATTCGATTGGGGCATTGGCGACACCGGATCAGATCCGATTTGCCACAGCGTTGCCAAAGACGCGGAGTGGCAAGATTATGCGTCGTTTGTTGCGGGACATCGCGGCTGGCCGCGAGTCGACTCAGGACACCACGACGCTGGAGGACCTGAGTATTCTTGCGAAGCTGCGTTCGGACGAGGAATAGTCGGGAGCGGACAGCGGTCTCGGGTCACGAGCAGCCCTCTGAAATGTGTGACATTTTGGAGGGCTGTCGGGCGTGAATGTTCCCGATCAGGTTCTGTGAGATTCGGCCGCGTGGGCTCTGGCCCAGGGGCAGTGAACCGTACAGAGCGAGGGCTCTGCCGGGAAAAAGTGAGGACGTGCCGCGAGAGGATCCATGTCGAACACCGCGAGAGTGCAGCTGTTGCGGAGGGCGCTGGCCAGGGGGCCTGACGGCAACGGGTGGGGCGTTGTGTTGTGGGTGCTGGCCGTTCTGGTCGTTGCCATATTCGGGCAGCCGGTGGGGGCACAGCAGCTGGAGTTGTGGGTTTACGCGCCGGTGAATTTGCTGGTGGCGGAAGAGGCGGACCGTTTAGCGGAGCTGATGCGGGATGCGGCGGGGCTCGGCTATACCCACGTCCTCGTCACGGACTCGAAGTTTTGTCGCTTACGGGACCAGGATGAGCGATACTTCCGGAACGTGGAGCGGATTCGCCAATTGGCGATGGAGCTGAATCTGAAGCTGGTTCCTGCAGTCTTTCCGGTGGGGTACTCCAACGATCTGTTGTCGCAGAACCCCAACCTTGCGGAAGGGTTACCTGTTCGGGACGCGTTGTTTGAGGTTCGGGGTGGTCGGGCGGCCCTGGTGCCGGACCCGGAGGTGTCATTGCCTTCGTTGCAGGATTCGAAAGCCTGGGATTTTGTGGATGAGGGCCTGCGACCGGAAGGGCGTGGGCTGCGGGTGACGGAACCGAAGGGTGAGAACTATCGGGTGATGAAGACGGTGCGAGTTTCACCGTTTCGACATTATCACATTTCGGTACGGATCCGGACGATGGATTTTCGTGGCCAGCCACAGATCAGTGTGCTGGAGCCGGGGACAGGCCGTCGACTGACTCACACGAATCTGAAGGTTGGTCGCACGTCGGACTGGACGGACTGTCACATCACCTTCAATTCGCTGGGCAACGAGCAGGTGTCGGTGTATGTGGGCGCGTGGGGCCCCACGGGTGGCTCAATGTGGCTGGAAGATGTGCGGCTGGAAGAGTGTGGGTTGTTGAACGTGCTGCGGCGGAATGGAACGCCGCTGGTAGTTCGTCGGGCTGAGGATCCGGGCGAGGCGCTGGAAGAGGGCCGGGATTATGAGAGGGTGAGTGATCCGCGGCTGGGCGTGGTTCCGTACGCCGGGGAATACGACGTCTGGCATGAGTCGCCGGACATCGTGATGCGAGGGGAATGGGGCGATGGGACGCGATTACGAGTTTCGTGGTATCACCCGCATGTGATCTACGACGGTCAGGTGTGTGGATGCGTGACGGAACCGGAATTCCGGGACTTATTGAAGCAGCAGGCGGACGGTGTGGAGTCCATTTTTCCGGGCACGGACCGGATGATGTCTCATGATGAGTGGCGGGTGCTGGGTTGGGACGAGAGTTTTCGGCGAGCGGGTCAAACGCCGGGTCAGGTGGTGGCTGAGAACGTGCGTTTTTGTGCGCGATATCTGAAAACGCTGCAGCCAGTGCGGCGAGTGCTGGTGTGGAGTGACATGTTTGACCCGCATCACAACGCGGTGGACAACTACTATCTGGTGAATGGGGACCTGAGTGGCGCGTGGGAGGGGTTGTCGCGTGACGTGTTGGTCATGAACTGGAACTTCGGGGTTCGGGAGGAGAGTTTGAAGTTTTTCGCGGACCGGGGACATCAGCAGATTCTGGCGGGTTATTACGACACGGATGCGGGCCAGATTGGGCGTTGGCTGGAGACGGTGCGGCGATTGAAGGTTTCCGGGGTGCGCGGGGCGATGTACACGACGTGGCGGCAGAACTACGCGGAGTTGCGGGAATTTGCGGACGTCGTGCGTGCGAATGAACCAGCGGCGGAGAGCAGGGATTAGGGATAGGGGATAGGGGATAGGGGATAGAAAGTCGAGTTGGCGTAGCGACCGTGGGATTCAGCACGGCCGCTACGGCCGCTACGGCCCGGATTGGTTGGGGGGGCGATCAGCGTGTGCTGGCGACGAGTTCGGTCACGAAGCGGACGGTATCGGCCACCGGGACTTTATGGGTCTC
>CAIYBH010000465.1 GCA_903924405.1 uncultured Planctomycetaceae bacterium
TGCAGCGAGAGGAGCACTACTGCACGAAGGACATGTGGGCTCTCGAACGTCGGCTGCTGAATACCGCTGAGCGAATGACGAAGCGCACAGGAGCCACAGTGTCAGCTGAAATCCGCGAGTCGATTCTCTCTCGGTACGGCGAACTTTCCGCAGAACAGGTGGCCGCCATCCGCAGTATGACCGGTGAGCAGAGTGCGTTGCGGGGATTGTCCGGTGTGGCGGGGGCAGGAAAGACGCACTCCATGGCGGTGACTCGGGAAGTGTTCGAAGCAGCCGGATACCGGGTGATCGGCGGAGCGCTGTCAGGAGCGGCGAAGGAAGAATTGTCTTCGCAGGCTGGAGTTCCGTCGAGAACGGTGGCCAGTTACCTGCATCAGATCGATCGCAGTCCGGCTCGCAAAGTGGCGGACCGTGTGCGGCATGATGTGACGCAACTGATTCGAGCGGCTGCCGGCAAATCCACGAGAAAGTACCCGAAGAATCCGCTGGATGCTCGCACGGTGCTGATGCTGGATGAGGCCGGCATGATCGACACGCGGCTGATGCAGAAGTTGCTGCGGCATGCGGAGAAGGCGGGGGCCACGGTGATTCTGGCGGGCGACAGCAAGCAGCTGCAGCCGATCGGTCCGGGTGCGCCCTTTCGACACCTCGAGAGTCGGATTCCGATGGCGACTCTGCAGTCAAACCGTCGGCAGCGGGACGCGGCTGACCGTAAGGCTGTTGAAAAGCTGCGTGACGGAGATGCTCGATCGGCTCTGGAAAACTACTCCAGCCGCGGCCGGCTCGTGGTGACAAAAAACCGTGCCGGAGCGGAGCAGGCGTTGTTGCAGCGTTGGGAGCAGTCGGGAGGCGTCTCTCGACCGTCCGACAACTTCGTTTTTACGCAGACACGCGCTGAGGCTCGGCAGCTGAATCGCCGGTGCCAGCAGATCCGCCAGGAACAGGGAGCTGTGGATACGGCCCGAGGCACGACCGTTGGCGGAGAAACGTACTTCCGGGGCGACCGGGTGATGTTTCACAAGCCTGATCGCAGTCGAGGGATTGAGAACGGCTACAGAGGAACAGTTCTGCAATCCAGTGCGGACCGCCTGGTGATTCGGCTGGACCGTGAACCCAGCGAGTCGCAGCGGGCTCGTGGTCATTCGCAGGTGGTGACGCTGACGGTGCGGGACGTCCCGAAGGATTCTTTGACGCTGGGCTATGCGGCGACGACCCACAAGATGCAGGGCAACACGGTATCGAACTCGTTTCTGCTGATGGGCGGAGCAATGACAGGGCGGGAGCTGGCGTACGTGCAGGCGACGCGAGCACGCGACAACACCTGGTTGTTTGCCGATCGGCTGACGGCAGGAGACGACCTCGCAGATTTGGCAAAGGCGATGTCGAGATCGCGAGGTAAGCAGATGGCTCACGATATTGCCACGAGTGGCTCAACGCCTCCAGCGGGCGATCGCAGAACGGAACGTGGCAAGGGTCAGGAGTTGACGCGGCAGTTGCAGATCGAGCGTTGAAACCGGAATCACAGTGAGGTGTGTCATGCGAAACATTGTGCGAGTCGTTGTCATAGGAATTGTAGGTTTTGTCATCGGCGCCATTCTGGTTCTGTTTGTCGCCGGTGCGTTTTATCACATGTTGCCTGCAGCTGCCGTATTCCTCCTGCGAGCAATCCCGGTGTTCCTCTGGTCGCTCACCGATCTGTGGTGGGCAGTGTGCGTATTTCTTTCCATACTCGTCGTGTGGGCTATGGCTGAAGTGGACCTGACATCTCAATTCACGGGTCCGGTGTTGCGCGGTCGTAGTCCGATTACACGAAACACGCTGTGGCCAGGTGGGACGAAATCACCGCGTCCCACCAGAAACGGCCCAACCCGGACAACTCCGCAGGTCACCGGCCCTCCGCGATCGGCCAGACCGACTTCCGCGAACCGTACATCGGGCGCGAGGGGTGGAACTCCAGTGAGTGGAACCGGGACGAATACTTCAGGCCCCCGAAATCCCCAAAGCTCGGCACGGCCGCACGGCGGCACCCGACCTGTATCCGGTGTTCCAGTACCACCTCGAGTCGGCAAACCACGACACAGGAGAATCTGATGAAATTCCTGAGCAAGCTATTTACGAGCGACGAGGATCTGTCCCCCGAATCGACAGAGGCCTCTGAAACTGACGAGGGACGTCAAGTCTTTTTCGGTGGTGACTACCTGCCGGCAGATGAAGCCACGAAGCATTTTCTGGCGGTCGGCACTACAGGCAGTGGTAAGACCATCGTGTTGCGATTGCTGATGCAGAGTGCGCTGCCGGATATTGGTTCGGGAAATGACACTCGAGCGATCATTTACGATGCGAAGCAGGACATGATGTCGATTCTTGCCAGCATTGTGGATCCAGGCCTGATCTGTACGACCAACCCCTTTGATCAGCGCGGAGCTGCCTGGTGTCTGTGGCGGGACGTCCGTGAGCCGCGTGTCGCCGTCGAAATCGCGTTCACACTGATTCCGCGTGAGCATGAAAGTCAGCCGTTCTTCAGTGATGCGGCCCGCCATCTCACCTACGGTGTGATGACAAGCTTCATGCTGTCCGGACGCGAGTGGGAGTTTGCGGATCTGGTGCGGACGCTGCGATCCCAGCGGATTCTGAAGCAGGTGCTGCGTCAGCACAATTACACTCGCGAAATTATTCACCTTTACTTCCGGGACAAACGGTTGCTGTCGAACATTATGTCGACGATTGCGACCAAGATGCTGCCGTTTGAGCCGATTGCAGCCGCGTGGGAATCTGCTGAGCAGCGATTCTCGATGGAGGACTGGATCCGGCAGGAGCAGGCACTGATTCTGGGGAACTCAGAAACCAGTCGGGCGGCGATTGATGCAATCAATCGTTGTATCTTCAAACGGGCCTGCGATTTGACACTGAGTCTGCCGGAGTCATTTACCCGGAGCAACTGGTTCATTGTGGATGAGGTGTCCGAAGCTGGTAAGCACGACTCCCTCGTCTCGCTGCTGAAGAAGGGGCGGTCCAAGGGAGCGAAAGTCGTGCTGGCAACGCAGAGCATTTCCGGACTGCGCGACCAGAAGATGTATGGTCCGCATTTCACAGACGAGATCCTCGGACAAATCGGGAATCGGTTTATCGGGCGACTGGAATGTCCGGAGACCGCGGAGTGGCTGTCGAGGCTGATTGGTGATCAGGAGGTTGTGCAGATCAGTCGGGGTTCCAGCAGTACCTCGGGACAGCATTCGTCATCCACGACCACGGTGACTCGCAGCACTGCCGTGCGCCGAGCGGTGCTGCCGGCGGAGCTGATGAGCATTCCAGGAGCGAATTCCAGTCGCGGGATCTCGGGCTATTACCTGCTGCGTGAGGGTGGCTGCTATTTCACGACCATTTCGGGGGAAACGGTTTTCGGGGATTGGCTGGAGCCGGCGAATCCGAATGTTCCCGATTTCATTCCGCGAGCCGTGAGTTCTCAGTACCTGCAGTTGTGGACAAAAGAGCGGGCTGCGGCGTTTGGCCTCGATCTGACTCCGCCTGGTCGGAGGGACCAGCTTAATGAGAAGGAGGTGGAGCAGGAACAGCGGGAACGGGTGTCTCCGATGACTGCTGATCCGGGAGTGTACGACGAGTTGTTTCAGTAAACATATTGGTCAACGAAAGGTGGGAGGAGCTAGACATGACTGAGGGACACATCACGGAACCAGCGGGTGGTTCTCACATTCCGGACTTGCTGACGGTGCATGAGCTGGCCGGCATTCTGAAGCTGAGCCACCGCTCGATATGGCGACTGGTACGCAGCGGCCAGTTGCCAACCCCTATTCATTTGGGTTCGTCGACACGGTGGCGAGTGGATGAGATTGCGGCGTGGCTGAAACGGGGCGGCACTTCTGCGGACGGCGGTGCGTCTCCGGGAGGGGAACCTGCTGAGCGGCAGGTCTGAGGCACGAGTGCGAAATTGTCTGTTTTTTGCGGGGAGAACTGAGCGATGTCTGGTCGAGGCAGCGGCGTCATTCGGATGGATGAGGCCTACAGCAAACAAATGGTTTTGGAGAAGCTTGGGATTTCTCAGAAGTTCTGGGATAAAATGATCGCTGAGGGCCTGCCCTACACGAACGTGGGTCACACGCGCTGGGTGACCGGGCAAGCGCTCATCGAGCATCTTTCAAGAAACGCAGAAAGGAGAGCAAATGCACAACAGTGAAAAACAGAAAGGTGTGAGACGATGTCGAGAAGGCCCGAAATCGGGAATGTGCAGTTGTATCCGGACCGGCCGCTCCGCGAGAGCGACCGCAACGGGTACGTGCTCAAGTTTTACTGTCCGATCCGCTGTCAGCGGATTCGTCGCAACTGCGGGACTCGCGATCGGCGGGAAGCCCGGCGGATGCAGCGGGACTGTCGCGAACGACTGCTCAACGGTGAATACCTCGCCTCCGGCGGGGCAATCGCTGAGTCGCACGTTGTGCCGGCGGCAGTCCCGGCGGCGTCTGCTGTGGCGGTCGCCCAAACTGGCGATGGCGGACCGACGTGGCAGGAATGCTACGAGCGGTATGTCGAGCATCGGCGGCTGCGAGTGCGTGAGGGATCACTGGTCGAGATTGTCTCAAGGCTGGGGATCGCCGAGCGGATTCTGGAGGCACGTCAGCGAGAACTTCGCAGAACGGCGGGCCTGCTGATGTCCGAAGTCGCCACGCTGGAAAGTCTGGAAGATCTGCAGCGTCGACTGCTGCGAGGCGAGGTCTGTCGATATTCGACGCGTTCGCCGAACACGGTCAACACGCTGATGGGAGCCGTGATGGCATTTCTGCGATTCTGTGGCAGCCGGGGTTTGATCGCATCTGTCCCGGAGCTGGAGAAGGTGGATGCCGAAGAGGTGATGAAAGGACGGCCGGTAACTGAGGCAGAGTTCCAGCGAATGCTGGACGCAACGCCAGAAGTCGTCGGCAGGGATTCCGCCGCGTCCTGGCTTTTCGCTCTCAAGGTTCTCTGGGAATCCGGATTTCGAGTTGGCGAGATGATGGATTTTTCGTGGGACGACACGCGGTTCATTCATCCTGTCTGGCCGAAGCGGTTGGAGCATCTGCCTACAATCATTATCGGTTCTTCACAGAAGAATGGACGAGTTCAGGAGATCCCAATGATGCCCGGCCTGCTGCAACTACTGGAGCAGACGCCAACGGCTCAACGGACGGGCTGGATCGTGAATCCCGCACCACTGGAATGCCTGTCGCGGTTTCGCGAAGGGGCATTTCGCCCCAGTACATCGGTACTGACGAGAATTGCGAAGAAGTACAGCAATCTGTCCATCGCTCGTGCCTGCGGCGTTTCGGAAGCTTCCGTCCGAAATTGGCTGGCCGAAGCGGCTGAGATCCCAGAGCGAAGGTTTCAGATCAATTCTGAATTGCCGGAGCCTGTGATTCAGGAGTTGCGGTTATCTTCCGAGGCTCAGTCAAGCCGTGAGAATTCCAGCCACGGCAGAATGAGCGTCGAGAGAGTAGGGCGGATTATCTGCCGAATCGGCAAAGCGGCGGACGTAGTTGTTCAGGCAGCGGACCGCCGCACTGGACAGCGGAAGAAATTTGCCAGTGCCCACGACATCCGTCGGGGTTGTGCTCAGCGACTGATCAACCTTGGTGTCTCTGCCGAGACACTGAAAGTTGTGATGCGGCACGAGAGTTTTGCAACGACGGAAAAACACTACGGTGCGGTTCGTTCTGCACAGAGTGCGGCGGCGGAGATCGCCGCGAAACTGAGGCCCTCTGCAAAAAACAGCGAATTAGTGGGGGGATTAGTGGGGGGACTGACCAACGGAGTGGGACTGAACGCAGAAGAGATAAACGCCCTAAAGTCTTTACTTCAAAGGCTTTAGAAAAACGTCCACGGCGGGATTCGAACCTGCGACCTTCGGTTTAGGAAACCGACGCTCTATCCTGCTGAGCTACGAGGACTTTTTCGTTTACTTTCCATGCGTCGCGAGATGGAATTCGCGACGCTGAGTTCTGAACTGTGATCCTGTCAACCTGTCGGTTTACCTGAAAAATTGACGAACTTTCGACGCTTTAATATTGCGTTGTACATGGCTGCAAGCATGGTCGTTTCAATGGCCCCACTTTCGCTTGACAGTAGCCGCTGCTGGCAGATTGCCCAAACAACACAGTGGTGACTCGGCGAAGTAAGTGCGGGACTTGACGACTTGCAATGGTAAACCGATGCAAGACCCCGTTGCGAAGTATGTCGTCCACGCAGGATTGTTGCAAGGCTGACGGTGCTGCCGTCAGAATTTGATGGCATTGGTCACGGGTACCGCCGGACCCGTAGATTCCTTTTGCCTGAATTTTGACGCCCGACGGTACGTCGTTCGGTTGCCGCCGGGGATGATTCTTCGCTAATATCGAACAAGATTACAGTTGGCGCGGGGGTGGTTCAACAACCGGTGCCGGGCGAGGCCGTGTTCCCTTGTGTACGAAAGGTGACGGACGCATGCAATTCGATCGACGGCAATTTGTCGGGGCTCTGGCGGCGACCACGTCTGGTTTGTTGGCGTCCCGATATTCTGGTGCTGCTGCCGCCATGGGGCCGGCGGATCCGCCGGTGCGTTCGGGAAAGCCCCTGTTGCGTCTGAGTCTGGCGGGGTATTCGTTTCACAGTCGCATGGTGCGCCGCGGGACGCCCGAGCAAATCGCTCAGGCTGAGATGACTCTGGAAAAATTCATTGCGTTCTGTGCCGATCAGGGTTTGGCAGCGACCGAGTTGACGGGGTATTACTTTCCCAAAGACATTACTCCTGAGTACCTGCTGTCGCTGCGATCGTTGACGCACCGGCTGGGGCTTTCCATTTCTGCCACCGCCATCGGCAATGACTTCTGCCTTGCGGAAGGGGATGCGCGGCAAAAGCAGCTGCAGGAGTGTCGGGAATGGATTGATTACGCGGCCATCATGGGAGCTCCTGCTATCCGGATTTTTGCAGGACAGGTGCCCAAAGGGGATTCCGAGGAGGCGGCGGTCGCCCGGTGTGCCTCGGGAATCAATGAGTGTCTGCAGTATGCGGCCCAAAAGGGCGTGTTCCTGGCGTTGGAGAATCATGGCGGCATCACGGCAACTCCTGCCCAGATGCTGCGGATTATCGAGCAGGTGCAGACGTCACCCTGGTTTGGAGTGAATTTCGACAGCGGCAATTTTCAAACGGATGATCCGTACGCAGATCTGAAAAAGATCGCTCCGTATGCCGTCAATGCTCAAATTAAGGCGTCGGTGACAATTGCCGGAAAGAAGCAGCCTGCGGACTTCGCTCGGATTACCGACATTTTGAAGGAGGCGGGTTACCGGGGCTTTGTGGCTCTTGAGTATGAGGAAAAGGAAGCTCCTTTTGAGGCGATTCCCCGGATTCTGGATCAGCTGCGACCACTGGTGGATGCGTGAATGCTGACGCATGACACGTTGATTTGGGGGACACGTTAATCTGGGAGAAATCCGCGAAGTCTAGTGCTTTGTCAAAGCCTGAAATTGGGGTTCACCGACA
>CAIYBH010000466.1 GCA_903924405.1 uncultured Planctomycetaceae bacterium
GCCACCATGGCCAGTCTCCGGCTTGCCAGCGAACCGGCGAGTCCACCCACGATGCAGCCGACGCCTGTGTCAGGCCATTTGGCAGCAGCTGATGCAGTGCCAGTCCCGTAATTCCCGCACAAAACGCTCTTCGTGTTGCCATCGCCGCTCTTTCGCTTTCTGTTTCTGTGATTGGTGTTGAAATTCCCAGAGACTTATGCGTTTTTCATTCACGCCAGCCTGCAGGATGTTCTGTAAACCGCTTGCCGCCTGTGCTCACTCAGTAGACCAGCAGAATCTCCTTCAATTGCCATGCCCGCATTGACACGACAATTCCGTCTTCCTGGATCTGCAGCATCGTGCGTGTCTCCCGGTCCGGTCCTGTTGCAAAAGCTCCCGATGGCTTTCGCGCCGTTCGCACCAGACACTCCACGTCGCTGCCCTCTGTTTCACACAGCAGTATCGACAATTCGTCGGCGGCGTCCGGTCGTCGACATGTATAAAAGGACTGAACCAGCTGCACATTTCCAGCAGACAGACCCAGGATCCAGCTTGTTGTCACTCCAGAGGGAATTCGCCCGGCTATTCTGTTCTCGATGATCGGCGTCAGCATCTGCTCAGCGGTTCGCATTGGATACGGCTGATCGAAATCGATCCAGAAGCGAAACGTGGTGGCTGCTTCCCCTTCCACCATCATCAGACTGTCCAGCATACGATTGCCTGACTTTCGATGCCATGGACGACCATCGGCACAGATTACAAATCGCCGATCACCATCCACCACCTCCACATAATCCGGCGACTCAATTCTCTCCAGACGAAAGCCTGCTGCCTGGCCAAGCACACTGCGAGTGATCGCTGCGGATTCATTGTCCCACGCGAATCGACAACACCAGCCCGCCAGCCATGGATTGCCTTTCACGGGAATTGCACAGTCCTCGATCACAATCTCAATTTCAATGCGTGGGCGGTGTCGATCCAGACGCGTCGTCTGACGAATTCGGCCAACTCTGGTGCGATCCAAGGGAGAATAAAACTCCGTGGTGGATTCGATGGCGGCAAAGACGCTGCCATTCTCTGCGATCCGGTGCGAAACCAATTCCGGAATCGCGTAGCTGGCCTTTCGAATTTCCCCCGTTTCGTCTGCCGGAAGCGTCAGCTCACGCTCATAGCGAAAACCGCCCTGCTGACTCAGGCGATTGCCCCGCTGACCGTGATATCGAACCGCCGCAATACCTCCTGTACGTTCGCTGATCTCCACTTCAAAATGACGATTCCTTAAAACGTATGCTTCTGCAAGAGGTGGCTCGCGACGGGCCGCCTGCGTCAGAGACTGTGCGGTCTCTGAGCCGGTCGCTTCTCGCAGCCAGACAAATCCTCCCGGCGGAAGTCGGACCAACAGACGCTCTGCCGATCGACTTTGCTCGCGGGCTTCAATAACACTGTCCGCACAGGGGCCGGCCCAGCCTTCCGGCCACGTCACGGCATGGATACGCCCGAATGGCAACGGATTCAGCAGCAGCAGACTGCGGGCCGCGGAATCAACGCCTGGGATGCGGTGCTGTATCGCCTCGGCAAGGTCCACCGAGATCCGGGAAAGTTCCTGTGTGATGGTCTGGCCGGCCGATGTGATCTGAGGCAGTTTCTCCGGGAGCACTGAGTTTGGGTCCGTCTGTAAAACTTCAAGGTCCGCCAGACGCACTTCGACAGCCTGCAACCGCTCTTCAAACTGCAGCGACGCAAGTTCCGCCCGAATGACCCGGGCCATCGCGTTCAGAAAACGCAGCGATTCCAACTGCTGCTGCCATTGCCGAAGGGAGGCAGGCCCCGTTACGGGATATTCCGTCTTCAGCACCGACGACTGAATCAACGCCGGCGAAAGATAGTCCGCATGCTGATGGGCTTCCGCCATGCGACTGCCTTCCGCCATGTGACACAACGTCTCTATGCTGACAAACTCACCGAGAACAGGCGCATAGGCCGCAGATCGACGCAAATCCCCCAGCCACGGACCACGCAGTTCCGGCAGCCGCGCCAGAAACAACGCGGCCACGGTGTCTTCCTGCATGCTTTCGTTATACCGATCAGCCAGTCGCTGAAAACCTGCGGCGCTGTCTATCGCCAAAGGAATCCGCGATGCAGCCGCAATTGTAGAACCATCCGGAGATTGCCATTCAAACTGACTCCGCTCACGGTCCGGGTACAGGCCGTCATCGAGTGCCACATGGAATGCGGATTGAAACCCCCGCGAGGCCAGCACCATCGGCAGTGAGGCCACCATACCAAAGCGACGACGGGCCCAGTGGCGAGGTGTCAGCCCAATCGCGTTTTCAAGGACCGTGGCCGCCCGGCGTAAATCATTGAGCAGCGATGCCATCGATCCCAGGCCAGTTCGCGTCTCTGCGTCGTGGCCGGTCAGAAGACATAAATGCCCTTCTGCACATCCTGAACGAACCTGATCCAGCGCCGCCGGACTGCCTTCGCCCATTTGCTGCAGCTCTCGACCGGATATCAGCAGATTCAGGGGAGAGTACTCTGCGATCGCACGCAGCACGACTTCCGAGGAATCTGCTTCCCCGGGAAGACAAATATCCACAAGACAGCAATTCTGCGGATACACCTTCTCTCGAATGTCCCGCAAATGCTCAAAACAGACCGCCAGGTGCTGACGTACCAGCGTTTCATTGCCGTGCCATGAAGCCTCCGCCGCAGCTCTTACTTCGCGGTACAACAGAATCAGGTCCGGGTCTACAAAATGATGCCGTCGACGACTAAGCAACTGCAGTTGCAACTGCACTGTGCCCAGGGACAGAAAATCTTCGACCAGGACAAAACCGCCCGTCGGTGGGCTGATGGATTCCGGATCGTCCTGGACCGGGCTGGGTACGTGTGTCTCAATCGCCGACAACCACTCCCCGCGCTCTGAACATCCGTCAAGAATCACATGTTCCTGATCCCGCAGCACTGATCGCCATTCATGGGGCATCCAGGATTCCGCCGGCGTCGGGACCAGCACCAACCGTCGACCAGGGTAGCCATACTGCGATTCCGCCTGCCGAAAGATTGGCAATGCACCAGACTGAACCAGCAACTTTGGATGCCAGGCACAACTGACCGCATTCCAGAGACTTGCTGCCTCATTCTCGGCAAGATCTGTTGGAAGATCTTCCACGGAATATCCGGGTATCAGCACACTGATTTCGGCAAATTCGTTTTTTACAGTCATCGCTCGGACAAACATGTGATGTGGCAAAACGCGAAACCCATGGAATCCGCAACAGGACAAATTCCCCGGCCAACATTCTTACATCAAGCCCCTCAACAGTCCAAGCCACCCCGAAAGTTTGCAACCCTCTGCCCGTATTGCAGAGAAGCTCGTCCGATCAATCCGTCACGCTCGATCAAAGCCACCGCAGGGTGAAAAATTCGCCGAGAACACCGCAGCGAAAATCTCCTGCCTGCTCAATCGACCCACAGGCGTTTTTTTCTTCGCCAGGGCATCTGCGTCCACTACGCGGACGAAATCTCCGAGGCAACGCTGAAAAGAAACTGAGGTGGACGCGAACATGGGTAAAACACTCCCGGAAGCACGGGCGTTGACAAGGCGGTCGCCAAGGCGGGTTCATTGGCGTCTGACTACGATTTGGTGCTTTCGCTGCGGACGCTAAGCCAGTCCGCACACACTTGCAGTACCTCCCGTCGCCCACACACGGCGAAGACCTCGGTACACGCCCCACAGATTTCCATGTAATCTTCGGCTGGGCCGCGCCGGACGACGCCGCGTCCGGAACGCTCTTTACTCTTTTCGTCGGCTTGCCGCCGCTGAACGGCAGTGCAAAAATTTCCTGGCGGATGCGGGCATATCGAAGATATCGCTGGAAAGCGCGAGCAAATACGCGGCACTCAACGAAAAAAGGGGTTTCCGAATGACTCGGAAACCCCTTCTTTGTGGATTGGGCAGAGGGGGAATCGAACCCCCGACACCAGGATTTTCAGTCCTGTGCTCTACCAACTGAGCTATCTGCCC
>CAIYBH010000467.1 GCA_903924405.1 uncultured Planctomycetaceae bacterium
ATTCAGGGTGTGTTGCGGGAAATGCGTCGCCGGGGTGATGAGCGGTCTGATGGTGTGGTCGCCGGTGCGGGTTCTGGTGGGCGGGCGGTGGATTCGCAGGGCTGAGCTGTGTGCCGGAAACCGGCGGGTAGGTGGGCGGATCGACTTTGGGGACTGATTTCTGACGACGAGTGTGGCTGGGATACTGCATGCGATTTTCGCTCCCGTTTTTTTGCTGCGTCCTGATGGCGGCGTCCAGCTTCTGGATTTCGGAAGAGGCTGCGGATGGTCGTGGACTGGCGCTGGTGGCCTTTTGGGGCCTGGTGGCAGCGGGGACGTGTCTGCAGAGTGTTCGGGAGCGAAGCGGGAAGTGGACGAACATTGGCGTCATGGATCTTGCGCTGGGCCTGGTGGTGTTGGGGCATGTGTTATCAGCGGCGATGGTCTGGCGTGTGGGTGGTGATTGTCGTGCGGCATGGAATCTGACGCTGGAGTGGTTTGGTTTGGCGTTGATCTGGGGCGTGTTTCGGTGTGTGGCCAGTGACGCGCGGGGTGTGGTGCTGTTGCGGGAAGTTGCCACGGCCTTGATTGTGGGCATGGCCTGCTTTGGGATCTGGCAGCATCATGTGGGGTTTCCAGCGGACGCGGACTGGTATCGGGAGCGTCGGGCGGAGCTGGATCGTGTGCAATCGACGCCGGGCGCTATGGCGCGACAGCGAGAGTCGGAGTTGACTTCGGAGTTTCGGGAGCAGGGGATTCCGCTGGACCGAACGGGCCGGATTTTGTGGGAAAATCGGGTGCTGTACAGCACGGAGCCGCTGGGTCCGTTTGCACTCGCGAACACTCTGGCGGGCCTGCTGGCGGTGGGGCTGATTCTGGTGACGGGGCGTATCAGTGGTCGATGGCAGATGCTGGGGCGACCAACAAGGCGTGAGCTGCTGGTGGTGCTGGTGCAGGTGCTGGCGCTGGGGTACTGCCTGTTACTGACCAAGAGTCGTTCAGCGTGGCTGGGGGCGTTGGTGGGGTGCGGGATTGTGGCGGTGGTGCGTAGTCGTGTGACGGCGTTGCGGACCGTGCTGCGTTGGGGGCTGGCGGTTGGATTGGTGGCTGGTCTGGGTGCGGGGATGCTTGCGTATCGGGGTGGGTTGGATCGGGAAGTGATTCTGGAATCGCCGCGATCACTGCAGTTTCGGCTGCTCTACTGGATGGGGACTCTGCAGATGCTGCAGCAGTCACCGGTATGGGGAGCGGGGCCCGGGAATTTCCGGCAGGAGTATCTGGCGTACAAGGTGGACGAATCCAGTGAAGAAATTCGGGACCCGCACAACCTGTATCTGGAAGCCTGGTCAGCGGCCGGGATCGTGGGGCTTGCGGGAGCCGTGCTGATGACGTTCGGTTGGTTCCGGCAGTTCATGAGTCGGATGCGTGAGCAGGACAGTGTCAGGGGGGCGCGTGGTCTTCGTACGGCCTTTGGTGGCCTTGTGGCGGGTGGCCTGGTCGCTGGATTTCTGCTGGACCTGGGGTTTGAGTGGTTGAGTGCGGAATCGCTCGAAGGCAAGGGAGCGCAGTTACTGCTGCTGGTGGGCGGGGTTCTGCTGTGGTGGCGTGGCCCGGTGCTGGATGTCGCTGATACGGCGACCTCGCTGGCGGCGGCGGCAGGCCTGGGGCTGCATTTGCTGGCGGCGGGAGGTCTGGAGGTTCCCGTGGTCATGATGACTCTGGCGGCCTGTGTGATTACGGGGTGTCAGGGCGGCATGGTGACGGGGGAACAGGGGCCAGCGGCAGAGCGGCTGCCATTGTCTGGAGGACGCTGGTCGTGGGGTCCTGCTGCGGGCGGTTTGATTCTGAGTTTAGTGATAGTGGCTGCGATTGTGGGGACAGGAGTCATACCTCAGACACGCCTGCAGTGGGCATTGATGCAGGCGGAATCGCTGGAGTCTGGTGGGCGCGAATGGAATCAGACGGAACTGGGACTGGTACGGCAGGCATGGCAGCGGGCGGTGCAGGCAGATATGCTGGCGGTGCGGCCGCGTCAGCGGTGGGCGGAGTTTGAGGCTGGCAGACTGTACAGTGTGGTCTCGCGGTTGGTGGCAGCAGAGTCGGTTGGGGAGGCATCGAAAAAGGATCCTTTGGGGCGTCAAGCGGAGATAGAAAGCAGGAGCCTGTTGGTCACGGAGGTGGAAACACAGCTGCAGGCGGCGCTGGAAGCATGTGAGTTGCTGATCGCGGCGGACAATCGGAACAGTCCGGGATACCTGGTGCGGGGGCGATGTTATTCGCTGGCCGCGCAGGCGCTGCATCGGCAGGAGGACCTGCAGCGGGCGATCGCCGATCTGGAGAAAGTGACGGAGCGGAATCGTGGGGCGATCGAAGTCTGGCTGGAGCTGGCTCAACTGCAGCGACTGGCGGGGCAGGGGGCTGCATCGCGGCGATCGGCAGAACGCGTGGAGGCTCTGAATCGCATCAACCAGGCGTGGGGCCACAGGGATCAGTTTCTAACGGAGGATGAGGAGCGGGTGTTGCGGGAATTGCTGGAGCAGGTCTGACTGGAGGGTTCGGAATCGGGGTCAGCGGGGGCAGGACAAGGCCTGTCGAATTGGCGGAAGTGAGTGGTGTGGGGGGCTGGAAACGGTTGGGAAACGCGGAAGAAGTCCACGGGAATCATTCGCTCGTCTTTTGGTCTCCAGGCTAGAATAGGCGGAATGGAATCCTGGGAATGGAATGAAATGTGTGCCGCCTCAGTGAAGTGTGGTGGCCAGGCAGTGGCATACTGAGGAAAGCGGCGGAAGTCATTGAAAGTCAGGACGCGGCTGGCGGCAGGCAGTGCTTGTCGGACGTGGAATAGACAGGGAGTGAGTGATGCAGAAGATGTGGATTGGTCTTGGGCTTGTGGGTGGAGCGATTCTGGCGGCTCTGTTGTTGCTGCAGCCGGAAGAGAAGACCATAGCGGATTCGCTGAAGCAGATGAAAACCGAGCAGAAGGTACTGACTCCGGGGAAATCGCGCGCACCTGTGTCGGACCTGCCTGTTATCAGTGAGACGGGACCGTGGCCGGCGGCGGTCGTGGACGAGCCGGTGTTTGCGTTTGGTCGGATGGCCGTGCGTTCCACGAACTCGCACAGCTTTGTGATTCGCAACGAAGGGGAGGCGGACCTGCAGCTGAAGGCCGGAGAAACCACCTGCAAATGCACCACGTTTGGGTTTGGTACAGACAAGGAACAGACAGAGAAGACGGCGGTGGTTCGACCGGGCGAGAGTGTGACGCTGCTGATGAACTGGAAGGCCGGTGAAGCGCCGGATCGTGCCTTTCGGCACGGTGGGGACGTGCACACCAACGATCCAAAGGACCCGCTGCTGAAGCTGGTGGTGGAGGGAGCGATTGAAAATCTGTTTGAA
>CAIYBH010000468.1 GCA_903924405.1 uncultured Planctomycetaceae bacterium
CCTCGACGAAGCGTTCGAGAGCTTCGGCGACAAAAGCGAATACGTGGTCGCGGCGCCCCAGTATCGAGCTGCCGCCAACACAGCGATGGGTTGGAAGAACTCGAACCTACGGACCGAAATGACGCGACTCTTGCGCCGCTCTGGCGTCTCGGGTTGGGGCCACGATTGTTCCATTCGATGCGAGCCAGCAGACAAACGGAACTCCAGCGTGAGTTCTCGCTGCACGTGGTCTGCTCCTGGCTTGGCAACTCGCCTCGGATCGCACAGCAGAGTTACTTGCTGGTGACCGAGGAGGATTTTGCTAAGGCGGCTGGCGTGACGAAGGTGACGGGGGGGATGCGCTGAAAGACTCTTACTCGTAACAGAAAAACCAGATCATGGTGGCGTTACCTCTAATCTCAAGTTACTGATCACAAGCGCAACAGTAGCAAATGCACAACGGGTGGCAAACGTGCTACCCGCTGTAGGAGAATTGAACTTTACAAAACGAGCGATCAACTACGCCTTGCTCTTGCGTCGAGCGCGATAAGCCATGCCCAGTGCACCAAGGCCGAAGATCGCGATCGAGGTCGGCTCGGGCACTGCGCTAGAGGGAAATTCTCCGGTGAACGTTGCGATCCCGAAAACGTTCGTAAATACCAGATCTCCAGCCGTCGTCGTGAAGATTTCGGCTGTTGTGGCGTCTAGAGCACCAGTTACGGTCGAGTTGCTCGATAAGCTCGACAGAAGACCCAGAACACCTATTCCTTTCATGTTACTGGCATCGGGCGAGTAACCAAATCCCCCGTAACCCGTCCCGGCCCCGAACAGACTTGACGCGTCAGCTAAAAAAGGCCCAAAGTTCGCGATGGTTATCTGGAATGGAGTAAACCCATTAATCGTCATGGTACTGACGGCTGGTTGGGACAGTACGGGGACGGTAAACACCGTTCCGAGGACAAAGTTAGAGGGATCGGCATCGGCCGTGAGTGTATAGGTTGCACCCGTAAAAGATACTCCATTCAACGTGCCGTCAATCGTACCACCACTAAGTGTGTAAGTGGCGATCCCCGCGTGAGCCGAAGAAACCATCAGAAAGCAACTCAAAAAGAAAGACGAAAGCAAGCGAAGACCCATGATACAAACTCCAGTAAAAAAAGGTTCGAAATGAACTACCTGCAAAATTCCAAAGCAAACACGTGTAAACGTAATCCCGATCGGCTCCTCTATCGATCTCGCAAATGCCAACCGTTCGGCGCAAATCCATCGATCCAAGTTAACCGTCAGACACTTCCATGGGGCTAAACGCAAGAGAAATCGTCAGTGGCCATCAACGCCACGCACGGATGGTTGCAAACAATTTCCTCATTAACAAGAATGCAGAAAGAGCTCAGAGCGGTTCCCGATTTTTTGGTCAAATCGTTCATTCGTCAGTACTACCCAGGCAAACATTGTCGGCTTTGGCACATTCCGGCCAAATATGCTGGCTTGCAGCAGGGCAAATCGCAACAGAGTCGCGGTTTCTGTAAAGCTCGACCCAATAAGCATTTACGATTCTAAGTGTGGTGAGATGAAACGTCGCATGAGTGCCCCGAATCGATAAGATTCAAACTTACTTGAGCGGAGGACAGGGCAATGCTGGGAAGCAACCCCCTCTTGTTTGATCACCGCGCCGTCTCAGGTCCAGGATCGAAGGGTTGCGTCAACCGATCCGGCTGGGCGTATTCCTTCCTTTCGATTCTGGTGAGAATTCGATAAATCCAAACGCTGGGATCTTGAAGATCTCAAAACAAATTCGTGAACGTTACCAATTTACGATTAACGTCGATCAGACAGAAATCCATTTCACGCTGAACCAATACAACAACTCGCGCGACTCGAAAAACGACTCGATTTGGGCAGCGCGACGCGAAATGCAACGCCGCAGGCGCGATGCACCGAGCTGCATGGGCGCTACAGAAAGCCAAAGCAAGGGGCCAGAAATGCGAAAAACCCTGGAAAAACCAGGGTTTTGCAGCGGAGAGGGAGGGATTCGAACCCTCGGTACCCTTGCGGGCACACCGGTTTTCGAGACCGGCACATTCGGCCGCTCTGTCACCTCTCCGGGTGCACGACGAATGCCACGGCATTCGCGTGCGACAACACGTTTGCGCGTTGCCGATTTGAGCCAACCAAGTACGTAGTTTACCCGGAACCGCGCTGGATTCCAGCCTGAGTCCGCGGGGTTGCGCGCCTTTTTCCGCAGACGGACGTGGTGGGTGGGGGCAGGGCGTGCTGCGGCAGCGAACAGGCAGGTGTGTGATTCGGGGCAAATGGGTGTGCCAGAGGGGGCTGAGATCGTGGCGGTGGACTGTGGGCAACAGAAATCCGGAGCAAGGTCGCCGATTCCGAAGAGTTGGAGTGGAGGGGAGGCCGTGGAGAGTTCGGCTGTTTTCTTCCTACCGTGACAGCGGGGGCTGTGGGTATACTGCGTGGACAGTCGACGTCGACCACTGGACTGTGGTTCCTTCCCACTCCTCGCCCCGCGCCTGACCATGAGGCCCTGCATGCACCCGTCACTCGCAGTCACCAGCTGGCTTTGTCTTGGGCTTCTGCCGCTTTTTGCCGGGGAGGGTGTGGATTTCAATCGGGACATTCGTCCGATTCTGTCGGAGAACTGCTTTCATTGTCACGGGCCGGATGCCTCGCAGCGTCAGGGGGAATTGCGTCTGGACGAGCGGGACAGTGCGCTGCGGGTGATTCAGGCGAAGGATCGATCGGGTAGTGAATTGTTTCGCCGGCTGCACAGTACGGATGCCGGGGAGGTGATGCCGCCGCCGGAATCCAATCGGGTCTTGACTGCGGCGCAGATTGAGCTGCTGGGGCGCTGGATTGATGAAGGGGCCGTTTGGGGGATTCACTGGTCCTGGAAGCCGCTGGAATCGCCGTCGATTCCGGAGGTGGCGGCAACGACGGAGTGGCCGATTCGCAATCCGATTGACGCCTTACTGCGTCCGGCGATGGTTCGAGCGGGGCTGCATCCAACTGTTGAAGCGGAGCGATCCGTTTTGATCCGCCGCGTGACTCTGGATCTGACGGGCCTGCCGCCGACACCGGCGGACGTGGCCGCGTTTGTGGCGGATGAGCGACCGGACGCGTATGAGCGTCTGGTGGACCGACTGCTGTCGAGTTCTGCCTACGGTGAGCGTATGGCGTGGGAGTGGCTGGATGCGGCGCGGTATGCGGATTCCAACGGCTACCAGGGAGATTCTGATCGGACGATGTGGCCATGGCGGGACTGGGTGGTGGACGCCTTCAACCGCAATCTGCCGTACGACCAGTTCACGATCTGGCAGTTAGCGGGCGACCTGCTGCCCGAGTCGACATTGGAGCAGAAGCTGGCGACCGGATTCTGTCGGAACCATATGATTAACGGTGAAGGCGGGCGGATTGCTGAAGAGAACCGGGTGGATTATGTGATGGACATGACGGAGACCACCGGGACGTTGTGGCTGGGGCTGACCTTTAATTGTTGTCGCTGCCATGATCACAAGTTTGATGCGTTGTCCCGCAAAGATTATTACAGCATGTTTGCATTTTTTAATCAGACGCCGGTTCGCGGGGATGGTGGGAGCGGGCAGACCGCGCCGATTCTTGAGGCTCCGACAGAGGAGCAGCAGCGTGTGCTGGAGGAGCAGCGGGGAGCGTTGGCTGCGGTGCAGCAGCGACTGGATCAGCGGGACGAACACCTGCGAAAGACTCAGGCGGACTGGGAGCGTGCGCGGCTGGCATCGCTGACGGAGTCCCCTGTCTGGGAGGCGCTGCGTGCCATGGAGTTGCAGGCTGATTTTCAGACACTGCAGCAGGGGGCGGATCGAGTGATTCAGGCGAGTGGAGTGAATCCGCCGCGGGATACCTATCGGATGACAGCGAAGTCAGCGTTACCGCGGGTGACGGCCGTGCGGCTGGACGTATTGCGACATAAGTCGCACACGCAGGGCGGGCTGGCACGTTCGGACAGCGGTAACTTTGTATTAACTGAGATTGAGGTTGTGCGATTGCTGGACGGACAGGCGACTCCTGTGCGGATTGCTTCGGCGGATGCGACCTATGAGCAGGGGGATTTGAAGGTTGCGCGGGCGTTTGATGGAGATTCGGCAACAGGCTGGGCGGTCTATGAGGGGCGGCCGGTGGATCGCGACCACAGTGCCGTGTTTCGGCTGGAGCAGCCGCTGGACTTACCGGCGGGCAGTCAGTTGCAGATTCGCCTGCGTCATGATTCGGTGCACGTGAGCCACAATATCGGGCGGTTTGTCGTATCGGTGACGGATCAGGTGGGAGCGACGTTGCAGGGGGACAGTCAGGAGGGCCTGCGACTGGCTCTGCAGACACCTGTCTCGGACAGGACGGAGGAGCAGCGGAAGCTGTTGTGGGAGGCACTGCGGTCGGACGATCCGGAGCGGCGTGCAATGCTGTCTGAAAAAGCGGCTTTGGAAGAGCGGGTGAAGGCGGTTGAGGCTGGGGTTGCCCGGGTGATGGTGATGGAAGAGTTGCGGGAGCCTCGGACAACCATGGTGCTCAACCGTGGGCTTTACAACGATCCGGGTGAGTCTGTGATGGCGGCGGTACCGGGCAGTCTGCCACAGCTCCCTGCGGGAAAAGCGGCGAATCGCCTGGAGTTGGCGCGTTGGCTGGTCTCTGACGCCAATCCCTTAACGGCTCGAGTGGTTGTGAATCGGTTCTGGCAGCAGGTCTTTGGTGTGGGGTTGGTGAAGACGGCGAATGACTTCGGGGTGCAGGGAGAGATTCCTGTGCATGAAGATCTGTTGAACTGGCTGGCCTCGGATTTTCGCGTATCGGGCTGGGACGTCAAGCGGCTGATGCGGACGCTGGTGACCAGTCATGCCTACCGTCAGAGTTCGGTGCTTGAGTCACGGGTTCTGGAGGTGGATCCTGAAAACCGATTGCTGGCGCGGGCACCGCGTTATCGACTGCCGTCGTGGATGTTGCGGGATCAGGCGCTGGCAGTCAGTGGTTTGCTGGTGGACCGTCAGGGTGGGCCTCCGGTGAATGTGTACCAGCCGGCGGGGGTCTGGGAGGATGCCACGTTTGGGCGGCGGACCTATGTGCAGGACCATGGAGAGTCGCTGTATCGTCGCAGCATGTACATTTTCTGGCGGCGGATTATCGGACCGACGGTGTTTTTTGACAATGCGCCGCGTCAGACGTGTTCCGTCAGTGTGTACCGGACCAATTCACCGCTGCATGCATTGCAGACGTTCAATGATGTGACGTATGTCGAGGCGGCGCGGGTGTTGGCTCAGCGACTGTTGACGGGGAATGCGGGGATTGACGCGAAAGCGGACGCGGACCGACTGGCCGAGTTGTTTCGGCGGGTCCTGTCGCGTGATCCTACGGTGGAGGAGTCGAGAATTTTTCTGGCGGGGCTGCAGCGATCGCTGTCGGAGTTTCGTCAGGAGCCGTTGGCTGCGGAGCGACTGCTGGCGGTGGGAGAATCACCGCGTGAGGCGTCTCTGGACGCGGTGACTCATGCCGCCTGGACCGGGTTGTGTCTGGCGGTCCTGAATCTGGACGAGGCACTGACGAAGCAGTGAAGTTAGTTGTTAGTTGTTGGTTGTTGGTTGTTGGTTGTTTGATTGAATTGGTAGGGGGGTGAACCGTGGATCCGCTGCATCAGAGTCGCCAGCAAATGGTTCGGCGTGAATTTTTTCGGGGTGCGACCGCGGGACTTGGCCTGCCTGCGCTGGCTTCGTTGTTGAATCCGTCGGGGATGGGGACTGTGTCGGGTGGGGAGAGCGGGGTTCAGGGATTCCCCGGATTTGCACCTCGTGCGAAGCGAATCATCTGGTTGTTCCAGAATGGCGCGCCGACTCATGTGGACCTGTTTGACTACAAGCCGCGTCTGCGTGAGCTGCATGGTCAACCGTTGCCGTCGGGTTATGCCGATGGCAAGCGATTCAGCACGATGACAGGTCAGGCGGACGGCAAGTTAATGCTGGGGAATGTGGAGCCGTTTCGTCAGTGGGGGGAATCGGGGGCGTGGGTGAGTGATTTTCTGCCGCACACGGCAGCGATTGCGGATCGACTGTGTTTTGTGAAGAGCATGCACACGGAGGCTGTGAATCATGCACCGGCGATTCAGTTTCTGCTGAGTGGTGCGGAGTTGCCTGGGCGTCCGACACTGGGGGCGTGGATGACGTACGGACTGGGGGCGGAGACCGAAACTCTGCCGGCGTTTGTGGTGATGACATCGACGACCAAAGACACCAGTTGTGGTCAGATTTTCTATGACTTCTACTGGGGCAGCGGATTTCTGCCATCGAAATACCAGGGCGTGAAATTTCGCGGCACGGGTGATCCTGTGTTGTACATGTCCAATCCGGAGGGGTTATCGCGTGCAATGAAGCGAGGCTGGCTGGACGACATCGCGCGGGTGAATGAATTGAATCTTCGGGAGTATGGCGATCCGGAAATTGCGACTCGGATTTCCCAGTACGAGATGGCTTTTCGGATGCAGGCGAGCGTACCGGAGTTGACGGACCTGTCCGGGGAGACACAGGAGACACTGGAGATGTACGGTCCGGGTGTCCAGGAGCCGGGGACATTTGCTCACAACTGTTTGTTGGCGCGTCGACTGGTGGAACGCGGGACTCGTTTTGTGCAGTTGATGCATGCCGGGTGGGACCAGCACAATTCGCTGACGACAGAGTTGTATAATCAGTGTCGGGACACGGATCAGTCCAGTGCGGCGCTAGTGCGGGATCTGGAGCAGCGGGGATTACTGGAGGACACGCTGGTGATCTGGGGTGGTGAATTTGGTCGGACGCCGTTTATTCAGGGGGACATCAACAATCGACCGCGATGGGGGCGGGATCATCATCCGTATGCGTTTACGGTGTGGATGGCTGGTGGCGGGATTCGTCCTGGGATGAGCTACGGGGCTTCGGACGATCTGGGGATCAATGCGGTGGAGAACCGGGTGCACGTGCATGACCTGCAGGCCACGTTGCTGCATCAGCTGGGGATTGATCACGAGAAGCTGACGTACCGGTTTCAGGGGCGTCAGTTTCGGCTGACGGATGTTCATGGCACGGTGGTGCGGGACATTTTGAGTTGAGGGGATTGTCAGTTGTCAGTTGTCAGTTGTCAGTTGTCGGTTGTCGGTTGTCAGTTGTCAGTTGTCAGTTGTCAGTTGTC
>CAIYBH010000469.1 GCA_903924405.1 uncultured Planctomycetaceae bacterium
CCCCCCGCACAGCAGCAATGCCGCGCTTCGTAGTCTTCAGCACCTCAGAAGGCAGGCCCGCTGAACACATGATCTGCTTAAGCGGGGCGGGAACGCTCGCGTGACCAGCGAACGTGGTCGACTTTCCCAGACAAATCAGTGCCTGATGCCGTTCGCCGCACAACGGCAGAGATTCGCCTGAGTGACCGCATTTGCGGTCACCCAGGCATCGGAACCCGCTGTTACCGTTCCGGGATGCGAAGTCTGCAATCCACGGCGACGGCAACCGTCACAACGGCTGATTCTCCGGCACCCTCACCATAACGCAGGGAAAAGTTCAGGGCGTGGGGTCAAAACGATAAATGCCCTGACCATTCACAGTTTCCAGCATGTAATACATCTCACCCGCCTCGTCTTCACCGAACGCCAGTACGGGAAAACCCGTCGAAGCGATGCTCATATTTGACGTGACCTTCTTCTGAGCCTGATCGTACTTCAGAGCCCAGATCCGACCACTGATAAAGTCCGCATAAACATACATTCCCTGAAGCTCGGGAAGTCGTTTGCCGCGGTAAACAAATCCGCCGGTGATGGACTTGCCCAACTGATGATCGTACTCCCAGACCGGCGCCACCAATTCATCGGAACTGGTCACTGGTTTGTTATTGAAGGGATAGGAGGCTTCGCGAACACTCCAGCCATAGTTGCCGCCCTTCCTGACGATGTTCACTTCTTCCCAGAAGTCCTGCCCAACATCCGCAGCCCACAGGTCTCCGGTACTGCGGTCGACGGTCAATCGCCAGATATTGCGAAATCCATAGGCGTAGATTTCCGGCTGAGCTCCCTCACGATTGAGGAATGGATTGTCTTTTGGAACGGAGTAGTTTTTTCCGGCTTCTGTGTGATCCACGTCAATTCTGAGCAATGATCCCATCAACGTCCCGAGATTCTGGCCATGCCCCAGCGGATCATTACGTCCACCACCGTCGCCCAGTGCGATGTACAGGTAACCATCATGTCCGAAGGTAATAGAGCCACCGTTGTGATTGGAAAATGGCTGCGGAATCTTCATGACGATCTGTTCGCTGGCGGGATCTGCCTTGTCAGGATCCGATGCAGAAACGCGGAAGCGGGAAATGATCGAGGTTCTGGGCTCAAGGGATGAACTGTAGCAAACGTAGAAGTAGCCGTTGCTCTTGTAGTCGGGATGGAATGCCAGTCCCAGCAACCCTTCTTCCGCATCCTTTCGCCAGTCCTGAACTCGATCACGAATGTCCAGAAACACACGCGCTTCTTTGACGTCGGTCTGGTTGGGGAACACGTAGATCTGCCCCAGCTGTGAGACCACAAAATTCCGCTGGCTGCCATCTCCAGCGTGAGTGAGTGCAAGGAGTCTCAGGGTAGTGATTTTGCCCTCTTCATCCGCACCTTCAAAGCCTTCCCACTTCAGTTCCGGAAAGGCCGGCACTCCAGCCAGCTTCAACCGACCATCCACAGGGTCCGCTACAGTTCCGGTCTCGGACAGCTCTCGAATTCGAATGTTACGATAGGCCACCGGATCCCCATGATCCTGCAGACAAATATGCCCCTTCTCAGCCTTTCCGAACCCGGGAAACTCCCGGAACTTGCTGGCTGCAACTCGCTTATTCCAGTCGTCATTTCCAATGTGGAAATAGTAATAGCTGACCCCGTTGACGGCGACTTCGCACTGGCCGGGTGAAACACGTAGATAAACGTGGTTCCACTCCCCGGCTGGTCGCGTGGCGTCATCCATAGCAATCCCCTTGAAGCCGACCTGATTTTCAAATCGAGTGGCCCATTCGGGTTTCACCGGCGTGTACAACTGGTACAGCCATCCGGCCTTCTGCGGATCACGACCAGCAACATTATCCTGAATCTGTACTTCCGGCCCGGAGGCCCATGGTCGAGGGTCATCTTCGGTGACCCGAAACATAATGCCGCTGTTGCCCCCTTCGGAGATCCGGTACTCGAGGGACAGTTCAAAATTTCTGTACTGCTCGGTCGTGACGATATCGCCAGCACCATTCCGGATTCGCTCCAGAATTCCGTCACTAACAACCCAGCCGTCACTCAGTTTATCCGACCGATAATTCCGCCATCCGGTGGTCGTAACTCCATCAAACAATGGCTTCCAGCCGCCACGTTTTTCGCCTTCTGTCAGCCCCCCCGGAGGCGGATCCGCGGCGCAGACCACGTCCGCAGTCAACAGGCAGGCCAGAATCAACAGAACCCCGTGGAGCCGACGGTGGAGAATCGGTGCAACCATAGTGTCAGACTTTGACTAAGTGAAAGAAAATCAGCCGGATTCGCCCGAACAGCGAACGTCGGTCGAGTATAGAAACTCATCGAACCCAATGGTACCGAATCCGCGCGGCATCCCGCCCCGGTCATCCCGCCTCTGTCCGCCGGGCCCGTTTGGTCAGCCTGCAGATAACTCCGTCAGGATCGAAGGCCGAAGCCGCAAGTCCCCCGCCCCCGCTCGAATCCCTTGTCACCGGCAGTAAGCAGAATGGCTTGATTCCGGACGGCCTTCCCGCCGGGAAGAAAACCGTCCGGATTCCCCTGTCGAAAATACACAACACGTCGGTAAATTCAAAAAATCAGCCAAAATCGCGGTGGATTTTCAGCAGGCAGCCCGACCATCCCGAAGCCACCGGGCACCTTCCGCAAAGTCCACCAGCGTCCGCAGCGTGCCGGAAACAGCGGGCGCCCACTGTCCGTCTCAGATGCTGATACCAGGCTCAGACAGCAGGATCATGCCTCAACTCCTGCCTCGCGTGCGGTTTACGCTAACCTTGCCGTCATCCTCGATTCACGCAGCGAGCGATCAAAACACGGTGGCAAACCTGTTCGTTCCTGCCATGGCAACGTGCGGAGTTCCTCAGCATTCTCGGGGCGTTCAGTTGGACATCGGTGGCGGCTGCATTATCCTTTGGACAGGAGTGATGGGTGGCGGTGCAATCTGCGTCGGGCGGATCCTAAACGCCTATTGCCCCGCACCGTCCGCTATGCAGGTGGCCGACAGAACAGCAGTCTTCCAGATTCAACAGGCGAGAGTTTGCCATGATATCGTTAGCTCAAGTAGTTCCCGCATGTGTGTTCGGTCTGGCCGTCACAGCCTCACTGGCAAATCCGGCCAGCGCCACATTTGCAGCCGACGAAACCCCCAAACCTGCCACGGCCGCCGCTGAGACGGCTGCAACTGAGACGGCCGCTGACGAGAAGAGCTGGCAATCCCTGTTCAACGGCAAGGACCTTGACGGCTGGAAAATCACCAACTTTGGCGGAGAAGGTGATGTGCTGGTGGAAAAGGGAGAAGTGGTCATTACTCAGGGAGCCGACCTGTCCGGGATTCACACCGACAAAAAACTTCCGAAATCCAATTACGAAGTCCAGTTCGAAGCGATGCGTGAAGCTGGCGGTGACTTTTTTGCGGGTCTGACATTTCCCGTTCAGGACAACCATTGCTCACTGATCATTGGCGGCTGGGGTGGTGGTGTCTGCGGTATTTCCAGCCTCGATGGTATGGATGCCTCAGAAAATGAAACCACAACCTACCAGCAGTTTGACAAAGGTAAGTGGTACAAAATTCGCCTCGTCGTACGTGACAATCACATCAGTGCGTGGCTCGACGATTCGCAGATCGTGGATGCCGACACAACGGGTAAAAAAATCAGTGTTCGATTCGAAGTGGAACGTTCAAAGCCCTTCGGGTTCTGCACCTACGCCACCACGGCCCGCATTCGCAAGGCCCGTCTCCGCTCACTTCCGCCCGAAAAGCCCGGCCAGCCCGCCGAGGATGCAGCCAGCAAATAACGTCACCCTACAGCGGTTTTGGTTTCAACAACACTTTCGAATTCAGAGTCTCAGCCGTGCCTACAGCTTTTTCCTACGAGCCGCTGTTCAATACTGGTGCAGATGGAACAACCTACAGAAAGCTGACCAGCGACTATGTCGACGTCAGGCCGTTTCAGGGCCACGACATGCTCTGTATTGACCCCCAGGCACTGACTCTGCTCAGTTCCCAGGCCTTCCACGACATTAATTTCTTCCTGCGTCCCGCCCACCTGAAACAGGTGGCTGCAATCCTCGATGACCCCGAGGCCTCAGAAAATGACCGCATGGTGGCGCTCACAATGCTCCGCAATGCGGATGTGTCCAGCAAAGGCGTGCTTCCGTTCTGTCAGGACACAGGCACCGCGACGATCCTTGGAAAGAAGGGGCACTGCGTCTGGTCAACAGGAGACGAAGAAGCCCTGTCCCGGGGCGTTTATGAAGCCTACACGGAAAACAATCTGCGCTACTCGCAGAACGCCCCGCTGACCATGTGGGATGAAAAAAACACCAACACCAACCTGCCGGCTCAACTGGATCTGGTCGCCTGCGATGGCGATGACTACCGCTTTCTGTTTGTCGCCAAAGGTGGAGGATCGGCCAACAAATCCTACCTGTACCAGGAAACCCGGGCCGTCCTGAATCCCCGGACACTGGTTGAGTTCCTGACGGCCAAAATGGTGTCACTGGGCACCGCCGCATGCCCCCCGTATCACCTGGTGTTTGTCATCGGTGGAACCTCCGCCGAAGCGACGATGAAAACCGTCAAACTCGCCTCCACGAAATATCTTGACCACCTGCCCACCACCGGCAGCAGCAATGGACGCGCATTTCGCGACCATGAACTCGAAGTACAACTGCTCGAAGCTGCCCGTCAGTGCGGGATCGGCGCCCAGTTCGGCGGCAAGTACTTCGCTCTGGACGTCCGCGTCATTCGACTGCCTCGACACGGCGCCTCGCTGCCGATCGGAATCGGCGTGTCGTGCAGCGCAGACCGACAGGCTAAAGGGAAGATCACAAAGGACGGAGTGTTTCTCGAACAACTCGAATTTCAGCCCCTGCAGTACATCCCGGAACATCTTCGAGAACAACGTGATTCCAGTGCCGTTCGCATCGACCTGAATCGGCCCATGGCTGATATCCTCGCAGATCTGAATCGCTATCCCGTCACCACGCGATTACTGCTGAACGGCCCCATCGTTGTGGCACGCGACATCGCCCATGCCAAACTCAAAGAACGGCTGGACGCCGGACAACCACTGCCCGATTACTTCCGCAATCACCCCGTCTATTATGCAGGGCCGGCGAAAAAGCCGGAGGGATACGCCAGCGGATCCTTCGGTCCCACAACGGCCGGCCGGATGGATTCGTACGTCGATCTGTTCCAGTCCCGGGGCGGCAGCATGGTGATGATCGCCAAGGGAAATCGCGGACGTCAGGTCACGGACGCCTGCAAGAACCACGGTGGATTTTACCTCGGCAGTATCGGCGGTCCGGCGGCTATCCTTGCGAAGGAAAACATCCGCTCTGTTGAGGTCGTGGAATTTGCAGAGCTGGGAATGGAAGCCATCTGGAAAATCGATGTGGTCGACTTCCCGGCCTTTATCCTTGTCGATAACAAGGGCAACGACTTTTTCGAAACCGTCGGCGGCGGTTGTTCCCACTGACCATCGCGGCGAACCGACGTCTTCCTGCAACCCGCCCTTCCGTTGACGGCCATGGCGCGGGCTGCAATTCAGTCACCACGAATCGTTTTGTCGCCCTTGATTTTCACTCGGGCTCGATCAATCGACTCCACAACCGCCTGCACATATTGCTGGTCCGAAAATGGACTCATGATGTAGGATTTTAAAGCCACCACCGGTTCTCCGTACTCCGTCTCGCGGTACCGGTCCGTCATGGAAATCACCACACCATCACCCTGCAACGCTTCAGACTGAATCAGCCGAAACAGGCTGCGATTGTATTCGTTGTACTGATGAAGCCGATCGGCAAACGCAGCCTCATTCTGCTCCAGACGCGGAAACTCAAACGTGTCCACATCATCCGGATACACACGAAACAGCGTCACCGGACCAAAGTTTTCGGGATTCATGACACTGATGGCCGGATGAGCACTCAGGCGATTGCGAAGCGTCTCGGCCATTGTCACGAGGTGCCCCAGCAGTGTGCGTAACCCGGTCTTCCCCATCAGTCGCAGCGCCCCCAGCGCGGACAACGGACCACTTCCGGAGCGACTTGTTTCCAGCGTGAATCGCCCCGGATTGTAGTGCCCTGACTGGAACAGGTATGGCGTCGTGGACTGGTCACGCGTAATCAACCGCAGGTCTTCCGCCTCACGCACGAAAAATGCACTGCTGATGTAGGGAACAAATCCGGTCTTGTGGTAATCGACTCCGATGGAGTCCGCCAGATTCAGGTGCCGCACCCGATGGTTCGTTCCG
>CAIYBH010000470.1 GCA_903924405.1 uncultured Planctomycetaceae bacterium
CAGTGTCGCCCCCACCGCTCGCCAAACTGAGGCGAATTGAGCAACTGATCAATCAGCTTTTCCGCAGCCACTGAAGTCGGTGCTGAGTCATTGTAAAACTGCTGCTGCTGTTCCAGCGAAGGTGGTAGCCCGGTCAGGTCAAAACAAATACGACGCAGCAACACCCTGCGGTCCGCATCCGGTGCCGGTGACAGACCCTGCGATTCCAGCTTTGAAAGCAGCAATCGGTCGATGTCCGACCGCGGCCAGTCAGCGTCCTTCACAGTAGGTAACGCCGGGCGTTCGATTTTCTTCCACGCCCAGTGCGAGGCGACTCGTTGCTGCAACGGGAACTCTGATTTCTTCACGGGTACGGCCGATGGAGCATCGTCTCCCGGCCACGGTGCCCCGTCGCGGACCCACTTCACGAGGATCTCAATTTCTTCATCAGGCAACTTGTTTCGTGGAGGCATCTGAAACGCCTCGTAGCGAACGGCCTGAATCAGAGTGCTGCGATCCGGATCCCCGGGGACGACCGCCGGACCACTTTCGCCGCCTGCCAGCAAGGCCGCCAGTGATGTTACTCGCAATTCGCCTTCAATCTCTGCTGCGTCCCCATGGCATTCGTGACAGCGAGACTCAAGAATTGGAATGACTTTCGTACGCACGAACTCCGCCTGCTCCGGTGTGACCGGTTCATCCGGGGTTTCCGGTTGGGTGACTTCGGCTGGCGGCTGAGAGGCAAATCCCGCTGTCGTTATCAGGGCGAAAAACAGGCCGTGGGCGAACATAAACATCAAGGCAGCAGACGGTCGCATTGCGACTCTGCCACGAACGGTGTGCCGAAGGACTGAAAAACAGGAACGCAGCATGTTGAACCGCCTTCGCAGAGGTGAGACTGTTGCAGTAGCAATTCTGAATGTTGCAGGCTGCAGGGCGATATGGGGCAGGGACGAAGCCGACTTCGGAGCAGACTGGCCACGGTCAGGTCTGGTACTCAACGGTCAGGTCGGGTACTTAACTGAGTCAACCGCGGCCCACCGATCGCATTTCACCGGAAATCTGTTCGCTCAGTTTATTGTCGCGAGCGAAGGCCCGCAAATGCAACGGCAGCGGCGTGATTCGCGACGGACAGGCCGGAAAATTCCGGTAGCCGCTGATGTGTTTTCCACCGCGCTCCCCGGACCCGGCATGCTGCTCTCTCCCATCAATTGCTGCTTTTTTACTTCTCTAAACAGAGAAATTTCAAGACTGCAGCCCGAAACTTACCAGAAAACCAGCAGGTCTTAAACCTTGTTCTCTCCGCCCGTCTGCCAAATCGACTCGGAATTGCTGACAAAATGCGTCTTCCGCGGTGGGGGAATTTTCCCTCACAGAGTTTTTTCGGTTTGTCAACAGAAAATTGACCTGTTTCTGAAATGCAACAGAGCACCCCCACAGAACTGGGATTCAGCACTTGACTCCTGCGCCCCAGCAAATAGTCTGCACAGTATTCCAACCGTTCAGATCCCTGATCAACCCTCTGGCAGACCATCGCGTCTGCACTCTGAACGTTACCAACCGAAGCGCCGACATGATGTCGGCTCAGCCCTCCAGGCAGGAGTGATCTCATGATGTTCGCTCGTTTGTGTGCAGTTCCGGCGCTGTTGCTCTGCAGTCTCCTGACTGCTGATGCGGCAGTGACCCGACTGGAAATCGGTCCCGCGTCTGAGGGAAAGATTGCGATTCGCAGTCGTGATGCTCGCCAGCAACTCATCGTGACCGCAATCAGTGACGATGGTTCCGCGAGGGATGTGACCCGTGAGGCTGCATGGTCGGTGTCGGATCCCGCGGTCCTCGCAGTGGATTCCACCGGTATGGCCATTCCGGTGGGAGATGGTCCGGTGCAGGTCACGGCAGCGCTGGGAGAGCATGCTGCCGTCCTGCAGGTTTCGGTCAGCGGATTCGCAAATCCCCTGCCCATCAATTTCCGCAATCAGGTCGTTCCCATCTTCACAAAACTTGGGTGTAACGGCGGCGGTTGTCACGGCAAGTCCGGCGGGCAGAACGGGTTCCGCTTGTCACTGCTGGGCTTCTATCCCGAAGACGACTTTGAATTCCTGCGTAAGGAATCGCGTGGACGGCGGATCTTCCCGGGGATGCCCGAGGAAAGTCTGCTGCTGAAAAAAGCAGTTGGCCAAAGTCCCCACGGTGGTGGAAAACGCATGGAACCCGGCAGTTACGAGTACAACCTGCTGGTACAATGGATCGAACAGGGAATGCCCTACGGTGCCGAGTCGGACCCGTCTGTGGTTTCCATCCGCTGCGTGCCCGAAACGCAAACTCTGGCCCGCAATTCAAAGCAGCAGATTGCCGTACTCGCCACCTACAGCGATGGCTCAACAGAAGATGTCACCAGAATGGCACTCTTCGAACCAAACGAGGCAGAACTGGCAGAGTCTTCCGTGACGGGGCTCGTCAGTACCCTCGATCTGTCCGGTGAAGTGGCCATCATGGCGCGTTATCAGGGGCAGGTGGCGACATTCCGTGCGACCATTCCGCTCGGAGCTGATACGTCCGCCATGCCACAGGCCGTCAACGTGGTTGACACCGCTGTCTTCGGTAAGTTGCGTCAGCTGGGTATCCCGGCTTCCGACGTTTGCGATGACGCCACCTTCCTTCGGCGAGTCTCGCTGGACATTGCCGGCGTACTGCCGTCAGAAGTGGAAGTGCGTGAGTTTCTGGCGGATACCACACCCGACAAGCGAGATCGGTACATTGATCGCCTGCTGGACAGCACGGCCTACGCCGACCATTTCGCCAATAAGTGGAATTTCGTGCTCCGCAATCGCAGAGAAGGCGGAGAAGACGGTCCCGGAACGCTGCTGTTTCACCGCTGGATCTGGGATCAGATCTATGACAACAAGCCTTATGATCAGTTTGTTCGTGATATCGTGACTGCCAGCGGAGATCCGCAGATCAACCCGGCCGTCACATGGTACCGCGATGTCGACAGCGTCGAAGAGCAGGTCGAAGACACAGCGCAGCTGTTTCTGGGGCTTCGCATTCAATGCGCACGGTGTCACCACCACCCGTTTGAAAAATGGAGCCAGGATGATTACTACGGGATGGCCGCCTTTTACAGCCGAGTCGGCAAGAAGGCGATTCCCAATGCCAGTGGAAACATGCGCGATCGGCGCGTGTTCCATAACGAAGGCGTTGCCGCATCCACAAACCCCCGCTCCGGCAAGGCAATCAAGCCTACCGGTCTCGGTGCCCCGGCTTATGACGTGGCTGCCGATCAGGACCCCCGTGTTCGGCTGGCCGACTGGATGACCAACCCTGAGAACCCATTCTTCGCCAAGTCGCTCGTCAATCGCTACTGGAAGCATTTCTTCAGCCGTGGGATCGTCGAACCGGAAGATGACATGCGTGCGACCAACCCGCCTGCCAATCCGGAATTGCTCGATGGCCTCGCTCAGCACTTCATAGCCTCGGGGTATGATCTGAAGGAACTGGTCCGCACGATCTGCAGAAGCCGAACGTACCAGCTCAGCGCACTCCCCAACGATTACAATGCCAGCGATAAGCAGAACTTCTCTCGCTACTATCCTCGGCGTCTCAGCGCTGAAGTCCTGTACGATGCGTTCCACCTCGTCACAGAGACCAGCGAAAACTTTGGCGGAATGCCCGCCGGCACGCGAGCAATGCAACTGGCCGATGCGTCCAATGCCACCTACTTCCTGCAGGTCTTCGGACAGCCGAAAGGTGACACGGCCTGCGAGTGTGAGCGGAGTACGGATGCCAATCTGGCCCAGAGTCTCCATTTGCTGAATGGACGCGAAATTCAGGACAAGATTGCTCGCGATGGAGCTCGAACAGCAAAGCTGGCCGCCGACACAAGCCGCTCTACAGAGGACAAAGTGCGTGAAATCTACCGCTGGGTCTTTTCACGTGAACCCGCTGCGGATGAACTGGAAGTCGCCGTCAGCTACCTCAAGCGTCACACCGAAAATCCTCGGCGGGGATTTGAGGATATTGTCTGGGCTCTGATCAACACCAAGGAGTTTCAGTTCAATCACTGATGGGATCGGCGGGCTGTAGAGTGCAGCGGCCATCTCCGGATGGCCGGCGCACTCGCCGTCAGATTCTGTTGAAGGCGCTTTTCGACAGCCGTCACAGTCTCCGCAACGGGGCTCTGATTCTGCAGGCAGTGCTTCGTCTCGTATCGACCGGGGCGTACATCAACACTTCCGAACTGACAGCAGCTGGTTTCGAGTCGTGCAGGGATCAACAGACAAAAGCAGCGTCTGCATTCATTATCCCGACAAACACGCAGTTCGTCTCGGGAATCTGAAGTTCACCCTGCTGTCGCTGTTCGCAAGCTTGCACCCGCCCCGAACTTTCCACTGATTGTGTTCCCGATCGCTGCGCGGTCTGCTTTTGGCTTCCTGCCCCGTAGTTCCTGCTGAAAAATTGCTTCGTTCATTCAACTTCTCCGGAACCTGCCTCATGACCGGATCCCGTTTTCTCCGAACTCTCGCTTGTCTGTGTCTCTGCAGTGCCGTGCAGGCACAACTGCCACAGACTCGCATCACGTCCGTATTTCCACCCGGGGCCGGAATTGGCACATCCGTGGATGTGACTGTCGGAGGTGGAGCGGATCTGGATGAGCTGGATCAGATGACTTTCAGTCATCCCGGGATCTCCGCGGTTCCCAAAGCGGATGCGAATGGGAATCTGGTCCCGAATACATTTTCCGTCAGCGTAGCCGCAGATGTTCCCCCGGGGCTATATGATGCTCGAGTCCGTGGCTTGTTCGGAATCAGTAATCCACGTCTGTTTCGGGTGGATGCTCTGCCTGAGGTCGCAGAGGTAGAGCCCAACAATATCGCTTCGCAGGCGACGGCCGTGAACCTCGGTTCCGTCATCAACGCCCGCGCGAACGGTGCCACTGACGTGGATTTTTTCCGTATTCCGCTCAAAGCCGGGCAGACACTGGTCGTTCGGTCGGAAGCGGCAAGGCTCGATTCACCGATGCAGCCGCTGCTGCAGTTGTTCAATGCAGCAGGGCGTCGGGTTGCGGAATCGCGGCGAATCTTCTCTCAGGAGGCTGATCTCGTAATCACCGCCGCGGCGGACGAGGAATACGTGTTGCGCGTGCAGGACGCGGTTTACAGCGGCGGCGATCAGTTTGTTTACCGGCTCGTCCTCGACTCACGCGCCCTCGTGGATTACGTCACACCCGCCTTCGTCAGCCGAGATTCTCCCACAGAGGTGACACTCTACGGGCGACATCTGCCCGATGGCCAGCCAACGGAAATGAAGCTCGCCGGACAGGCGATCTACCAACGCAAAGCCACCGTGAATCCGGCAAACGGAGTTCGTCCGATTGGGGCGGGGGCGACGGCAGCCTTCGCGGAATCGTTCTGGTGGAATGGCGTGGACGGCAACCTGCTTCGTTTCGGCACAACGATCACTGCACCTGTTGCTGAGGTCGCCAATGCCGCCGAACAGACGCTGACGCTGCCAGCCGATGTTGGAGGTGCATTCGCCGAGCGGAGTGACGAAGATGTCTATCGTTTCGACGCGAAAAAAGGCGATGCGTGGGTTCTGGAGCTGTACGCACAGCGTCTGGGTTCCATCGCCGACCCGTTGTTGATGGTGGAAAAAATCAATACGGCTGCCGATGGAACCGTGACCTACGCTCGCGTGGCCACGGAAGATGACGACCGACAAAATCCCGGCGGTGCGGATTTGCCCACGCTCAGTGATGATCCTTCGTTCCGACTGGATGTGCCGGAAGACGGTTCGTACCGTGTTCGGCTTCGAGATCGTTACAACGATGCGCGCGGAGACGCCCGGTTGCAGTATCGCCTGTCGATTCGAAAGCCGACGCCCGATTTTTCACTGGTTGTCTTCGATGCCTTCCCCTCGGCAGATGGCAAGGCGCCAGCAACCAGTGGCGCCGTCAGTCTGCGAAAAGGTGGGACTTACGAATTGACCGTTTACGCCTATCGTCGGGATGGGCACAACGAAGCGATCGAGGTTCATGGTGATTCCCTGCCAGCGGGGATTTCCTGTCGTCCCTCAGTCATTGGTGCCGGGCAGAATGTCGCAAAGCTGGTGCTGACCGCTGCGGCTGACGCAGCCGAGCAGGTGAGTCCGATTCAGATTCAGGGAACCAGCGGATCCACCGAAACTCAGCTCAAACGCAGTGCAACAGTGGCCACACTGGTTCACGATGCCATGAACGGGTTGCCCCGTACGGCTCGCCTGGCCGAGCAGTTGGTGGTTGGAGTTATGAAAGATGACCAGCCTTTTTCCATCGTCACCGACATTGCTGCTGCCGATTACAGTCAGGATCAGCAACTCCTCATCCCCGTGCGACTGGTCAAACGCAATGGCTTCGACGGTAAGGTGGATTTCAGCTTCTACAATGTGCCAGCCGAGACGGACGCGCCGGCGTTTGCAATTGAGCCCGGAAAAGACAGTGCTGTGGCTCGAATCTATTTCAAGGAAAACGCACCGGTTCTCAGCAACACTCTGCTGCTGCAGGGAACGTCTGCCGTTCCCTATCGTCGCAATCCGTGGCTTGCTGAGCGGGCCAAAGCCCGAGTGACTGAGGCCGAAACAGCATTGACTGCCGGACAAACCCGCGTCACTGCGGCGGAAGCGGCCCTCACCGAACAACAGAAAAAGGTGGTTGAACTTACCGAGCAGGTAAAGAAACTGGGTGAGGAACTCGCCGCTTATACCACTCAGCAACAGCAATTGCGCGATACCTACAATAAGGCCGTTGCAGAGCAGGTGGTGTCGCTTCAGGCTGTGACAAAGGCACAGGCTCAGGTCGCTGCGGTCAAGGCTGCATCCGATCTTCCGCCGGATCAGCTGCAGGCTGCCCTGCAGTCACTGAAAGCTGCTGCCGACAGTCTGGAGGCCGCAGCGGCTGGCGTGGAACAACAGGCCACGGCTGCCGAAGCTCTTGCAAAACAGGTGGCGGCTGTCAAAGAGATGGAAGCTGTTAAGGCTGGCGAAAAGACGACCGCAGAGGCTGGTGTTGTTCAGCGAATGAAGGACGTCGAGGCAGCGCAGGCCATGCTGACAACGGTGGCCAAAGAACTGGAAACAGCCAAAGCCGCAAAGGCCGCTGCGGATGAGTCTCTGAAGAAAGCGGAAGAGGCCACAAAACCGAACAACCTGAACGTTCGTGTGGTTTCCGATGCCATCGTTGTCAGAGTCCATGCATCTCCGGCGAAACTGGCCGGCGCACTTCCGGATAACGGCAGTATCAAACGCGGGGCGTCAGTCGCTGCCAAAGTGACTGTGACCCGCAAAAACAATTTCACGGGACCTTTGAAGCTGCAACTTGTACTTCCGGAAGGAATCACCTCTGTGAAATCCGATCCTGTGGAACTGGCTGCGGATCAGACCGAGGCCACATTGACAGTCACGGCAGCGGCCGATGCACCTCCGGGTGATCTCGCCAATGTCGTCATTCGTGCGACAGGCGAACTGGCGGGGCGTGCGGCTTCCACCGATCTCCCTGTGGCTGTGAAAATCGTCGAATAGTCCGGCAGTGTTTGCGGGCTGTGATCGTCAGTGGATACCTCACAGCATTCGTCAACAGTCCCATCTTCCAACTCTGCTGTGAGACCTGCACAGCTCCGGGAAATTGTCCTTCGGGACGCAATCCATCATCAATACCAGCCCGCTCACGATCGGGTACACATTTACATAATCGGTGAGCAAAATGGTTCGACTTCTGAAATCTCTGTTGCTGCTGAATCTGCTCCTGACGGCC
>CAIYBH010000471.1 GCA_903924405.1 uncultured Planctomycetaceae bacterium
ACAATGCTGAGTCCATCCGCACTGGCTGCAATCCCCGTCCACTTCCGCTTATCCGTTGGCGGATCTTCAGGCGTTGGGTCGGTGACCGTGGCGATCGCAATATGTAGCGCCGCATTGTCCACGAAGAAGCCTGTCGCGTCTGTTGTGTCGAGATCGTTGGATGCGGGGTCAAAAACACCGCCGGTACCGACGAACAGGCTGACATCCTGCAATTGAATCTGCAGAAGATCGACGTCGACCAGAACCTCATCGCCCAGCAGATCCACTTCTTCCTGCTGCGTCTTCTCAACGGTGAAATGGCCAGTAGCCATCACATAACCCTTGAGATTGAGCGTCATGCCGCCGCCAACCGAAAAGGACGTGTCATCGGCGAGATCATGCAGGGGGTGCGCGTCGTCCGTAAACAACACGGACCAGTCAATCTTCGGGGCGATCTGCGTGCCATTGGAGGCGGAATTGGACACAATACTGAGGTTGTTGGCCTCGATCGTGTAGTCGTCAGGCAGACCGACAATGCTGAGTCCATCCGCACTGGCTGCAATCCCCGTCCACTTCCGCTTATCCGTTGGCGGATCTTCAGGCGTTGGGTTGGTGACCGTGGCAATGCCGATATTAAGCGCCGCAGTGTCCACGTGGAGGCCTGTCGCGTCTGTTGTGTCGATGTCGTTGGATGCGGCGTCAAAAACACCACCGGTTCCGACAAACAGGCTGACATCCTGCAACTGAATCTGCAGGAGATCGACGTCGACCAGAACGGCATCGCCCAGCAGATCCACGTCCTGCTGTGAAGTTTTCTCGACTTTAAAGCTACCGGATGCGAGGATGTAGTCTTTGATTCTCAATCTGACCGTGGCAGATGCTTCTGTCAATTCGCCGCGACTTCCGTCGAGCGTGAGAGAAATTGAGCTTCCCGTCCCTGTGGCTACTGTCACGGGATGTGCCGCGTAATCGACAACGAGGATGGTCGACGAGGCAGGTACGGCTGGCTGACTGAAGCCTTCCACGGTCTGTGTCAATACCGCTGCGGAGACCGAGGAGGTGGCTGTCCCTGTTATTGTCGGCACGTCGGTTTCCGCCAGTGTTCCTCCGAAGCGGACCTGCAACTCAGTACCGCTCCAGTAAGTCACTGTGATCGTCGCGCCGGAGGCGGCCGAAATAGCGGTGCTGAGTGCCGTCTGAACTTCGTCTTTTCCGGCGGAGGTGGAGATCGCGGTTGTGGTGTAGGTTGTACCGTTGACGACCACGGAAAGTGTGAATGTGCTTTCGTTTCCGGTTGTCAGAATCCGGATGCGCTGAGTTTCGCCGTCTCCCGCCTTTCCGGGGGTACCTGTGCCTGCTGTGATGGTGGCGTAGGCAAGCTCCGGATAGGCAGCGGAAATCTGCGGGACATCAGTGTTTGCCAGGTCTCCGGTGAAAGTCACGAGATATCTTGTACCGGAGACCGTTGACGTGGTGTCAAACAGGACCGAAACATTTCCAGCGCCGATGTTCGACAGACTGAGCAGAGCTGCCTGAATATTCGCGGCCTGTGTGGCGGTGTCGCTGGTGTACGCGATGCTGCCGGTGGTCTCACCGTCATAGGACAGTGTAAACGCGCCCGAGGCACTGGGTGCATTGGCTTGTGTCAATACGCTCACAGGGCCCAGATCAAGACCGGCCAGAGCACCTCCAAACGTAACATCCAGTTGCAATTGTCCATTACTGGTAATCGCCGTAATGATGGTCGTACCGCTGACGCCAGCCAGTGCTGTGTTTAACGCCGACTGAATGGCTGAGGAACTAGCAGTAAACGACAACGCTGTTGTCTGATAAACATTGCTGCCGACCGGAACCACAAGCTTATACGTGCCTGTTTCCGTACCAACATTCATCAGAATCCGCTGCACTTCGTTCCCAACAGCCCTGCCTGTTGTCAACGTGGACGTCGAAATGCTCGCGTTCGAAAGACCGGCTCCCTGAACCAAAAACGTAGACGCCACACCTGCAGTCAGAGCCCCCTTCAAGGCCACCCGGAAGCGCGGCTGCTGAGCAGAAGACGTGCTGTCCCACGTCACTTCCACATTGCCAGTGCCGATATTTGACAGGCGTTCCAACTCGATCTGAATCAGACTGGCCTGCACTGTATTGCCATTGACCAGATTGATCGCGCGAGTTGTCTGGCCGCCATAGGTCAGCGTAAAGGAACCGCTGGCTGTCTTTGCCGTTGTGCTGGTTGTCACAGTCACCGGCTGAATGTTTTTGCCACTCAGATTTCCACCGAAGGTCACGGTGAGCCTTGCAGCCCCGGGTGATCCGGTACGGGAAACCGTCGCTGAGCCGATGCTGTTGATGGCAGTATTCAAGGCTGACTGAATGGTGGCCTCAGTCGCATCAAACGCCAGAGCAGAAGTCGTCAGGGTGCTGTCGTTGTATGTGACCGCGAGTGTAAACGTCCCACCGGCGGTGCCGGTCTCCAGCGAGATCGTCTGCACTTCGTTGACGGTCGTGCTGCTGCCCGAAATCGTCGCTGCGGAAATGCTGGCTCCGTTCGTCAGGCTGCTGCCGCTGGCGGTGATGTTGTCTACGCCAATCGTGCCTGATGTCACGAGAAAACGCGGCGCTGTATCCGCATTCGACGAGGTGCTGTCGTATTTTACACTGATGTTTCCAGAACCGATGCCCGATAGTCTCTCCAATTCAATTTGAATCAGGCTTGCCTGAACCGCTGTTCCGTTGACAAGGTTGATCGCTGCGGTCGTCTGGCCGCCGTAGCTGAGCGTAAAGCTGCCACTGGCTGTCGGCGTCACGACATCCGTGTAGATCTTCAGCAGCGGCACATCTTTTCCGGCAAGCCCGCCCGAGAATGTTACATCGAAGGTAGTTGAACCAGAAGTTCCCGGACGAGTAACGGTCGTGCTTCCCAATGTGCCCAGAGCCGTGTTCAACGCCGTCTGAATGCTGCTGCCTGTTGCGTTAAACGCCAGATCCGCCGTCGTATAGGTACGATCATTGACCGTCAGCGACAGCCGAAACGTGCCGCTGGCAGATCCGCTGTTCAGAGCGACAGTCTGTTTCTCATTGATGGATGCTGTACCGTTTTCCAGCGTGCGTGCCTGCACTGTCGCGTATTGCAACTGTGTGCCTGTCGCTGAAATCTCCGTGGCGTTGGCTCCGGCAAGGCTGCCCGAGAACAGGACATTGTACTGTGGTGCGGCCGCGGTCGACGTCGTGTTGTAAGTCACCTGCACGTTTCCGGCCCCGATCGTCGAGAGGCTTTGAAGCGCCGTCCGGATTTCGGTTGCTTGTGTGGCGGTGTTACTGTTCAGCGTGATCGGCGAGGTGGTCTGGCCACCGTATGACAATGTAAACGTGCCGCCGGGCTTGAGACTGTCAGGCGCTGTCTGCACCTGCATTGGTTCCAGATTCTGACCAGCATATGTGCCGGTAAACGTCACGTTCAGACTGAATCGATCGCTGCTGTCCGTCCTTGTCACATTTATCGAGCCAGCGCCCAGCACACTATCTAGTGCGGTCTGGATTGCAGAAGCCGGAGCCGCAAGTGATAAATTTCCCGTCCAGTACATCGCCCCGTTGTATGGCAACGCAAGGCGGAAGGTGCCTGTTGTGGTACCGGTGACAATGGCAACCTGCTGGACTTCATTAATTCCAGTGGCAGCTGTGGTGGAGTATTCCAGTGTAATGGACGCTCCAAGGCCAAGGTCCTGCGCTGTGATCGTTCCGGTGAATCCGGGAATTCTGATCGTATACTTTTGGTTAATGATTTGGCTGTCTTGATCAAACGTGACGTAGACACTCTTCTTCCCGGTAATTTTCTTAAGTGCAGCGATCAGCCTGTCGCGGTTCATGTCATGCTGGTTTTGCGCCCACCTGATCGCTGCAGATTTCCCTCCGTAGCTTAGTGAGTACTGGCCGCTGGCGGTCGCGCCGGCCGAAATAGTGATACTGTTCAGAGTACCGGCAGCCATCCTGCCTGCCGTAACTTCACTCACCGTTGCTGTGAGTTTCGGCGTCGGCGGAGTCTGTGTGGTCACTGTGATCTGCTGACGTTCGCTGGATGCACCAGCTCCCCTCGTCGCTTCTGTCACTGAAGTTGTGACCGTCGGTTTTGTCTGAGCCGGCTTATCAATTGTTAGCTGTCGAAGTACGCTGGTGCTGGTGTAACCATCGACGGTTTCTGTGACTAATGCCGAGACGGACGGCGTGGAAGTACTCGGCTTGTTAATCACAATTTCCTGAACGTGGCTACTGCCTGGTGCTCCGTTGGAAATCTGAGTCACCGTCGTGCGGATCGTTGGTTCCGGGATTTGCGACGGGTTGATTGTGATGGACTGCACTTCACTGACGCCGACTTTGGCCGCTGTCAGTTGCGAGACCGTGACCGAACCTGAGGAGTTGGCGGGTGTCGACACCGTCAGTCCGGTCACATTGGTGCCGGCGAGTGTGCCCTGAAATTCAATCGTGAAGCCCTTTGAACGTGATCCAGTGACGGCCACGTTGCCGGCTCCTATGCCTTGCATTCCCTCCAGCGCTGTTGTGATTTTCGTGCGGATGGCAGCATCGCTGTTGGACCGGGAGATGGTCGCTGTTCCCGTGGCTGACTGATAAGTGAACGTCAGGTCACCAACCGTATCGTTCGCAATCTGCAGACTGTACTGCGTGTTGGACGACGAGGCCGGCACACCGGAATCAGAGACTGTCACGCCCCTGTTGATCGCGACAGTGATATCCGTTCCGGAAGCCTCAAAGTCCGAACTGCCGAGAAATTCTGCGAGGCCTGCCGTGGCCTGCAGCGTGGTCCATTTTCGTGTGGGTGTTTTTCGATCGGTGATTATCGCCAGACCAAAGTCGGCATCCTGCAGACTTAACCCAACGGCGTCTTCATTGGTTGCAGGCCCGTTGTTTCCGGCAAACGCACTGATGTTTGTGCCGCCAAGTGTCAACAGGTCAGCATCAACTGTCGTTTCGTCGGACAGCGTCACTGTTTCCCGACGTTTTTCGACGGCAAAACTTCCGGAAACTGTGAAGAAGTCCGAAACGTTCACATCCAGTGTCCCGGAAGCCCTCAAAAGCGGTCCGAGATCCCCGTCCAGATCGAGGGTGAGAGACTCGGTGGAGCTCGTTCTGACGGTCAGGGGCTGTGATTTGTAGTCAACCACCAGTACATCCACTGTGTCCGCACGATTAATCTGTACACTCAGGTCTGTGGCTTCGATCGTGAGTCCCGTAACCCCCACGATGGCAACACTGCCCACGCTGGCCTGCAATGTGGTCCATTTTCTGGCGGTGTTCTGTTTGTCAGTCGCCATCGCCACGGCAAACTCAGTATCTGTCAACAACAGTCCGGTCGCCTGTGGTGTGTCATAATGCACGCCCGCGAAGGCGTTGATGCCTGTGCCGCCAATCGTCAACAGGTCGACGTCGACAGAGCTTTCGTCAGACAGCGTCAGCGTTTCGGACGATTTGGTGATGGCAAGACTGCCTGTGACGTAAAAGAAGTCACCCACGCCAAGAGTCAGTGTACCGGCTGCTTCAAGAAGCTGTCCGCGCGAACCGTCAAAGTCGATGGTGATGGTGGAGGCAACACCGTCACTGTCTTTTCCCGTTTCCACAGAGAGAAAACTGTCGGAAAAGTCGATCACGTCACCCTGGACGTCAGCGCGATTGACTGCCAGCGACAGATCTGTGGCAGAAAGTGTCAAGTCATTGACCCCGACCAGCTCAACGCTGCCGGCGGACGCTGTCAGGGCAGTCCAGCGGCGCGTTGGGTCCGTCTTTGATGTTGCCAGCGCGAGACCAAACTCGACGTCAGACAAGGCCAGCCCCTGGCGGTCACTGCTGTTGCCGTTGACTCCCGCGAACGCGTTGACGTTGGTCGCTCCAATGGTCAGCAGGTCGACATCCAGACTTGTGCTGTCCGTATCTGCCAGCGTGACCTGGGTTTCTGATTTGCTGACAGCAAATGACCCGTTGAGCAGGACAAAACCGAACAGATCAATATCGAATGTCGCAGACGCGGTAAGAACCGGCCCGTCCGCCGCATCAAAGTCGAGAGTCATTGACGAGTCTGGCCCGGTGGCGACAAGCAGCGGCTGGTCACTGAAATTGATCAGGTGCCCTGCTGAATCCGGTTGATTGAGTGCGACATTCAGATCGGTTGCGGACACCGTCAGGCCGTCAACTCCGACAAAGCTGACGCTTTCTGCCGTAGCCTTGGCCGCGATCCAGTGTTGACTTCTGTCTGTGCTGGATGTGGCAACAACAATCGCAACATCCACGGAGGCCAACTGCAGTCCCATGGCGTTATCGGTACCACTGTTGACACCAGCAAACCCGGAAACATCGGCTGCACCAAACGTCAGCAGTTCCACATCCGTGGCCTGAGTGTCCTGATCCAGCGTCACGGATCCCGTCGTTTTACTGATCGCTATACCGCCTTCTACCTGCAGGAAACCCGACACCGTCAGACTTAGTGTGCCGGAAGCTTTGAGCAATTCGCCGTTGTAGTCGAGCACAACCGGCGAGTCCCCGCCTGTCGGGATTGAGAGATTGTCCGACGAAAAGTCAGCGACAGCCGTCGCCGGATTTCCATTAAGAGTTCCCCCGGCTTTATTGATAGCCACGGTAAGGTCTGTGCCGGTGGCAGTGATGTCCGCCACGCCCAGCAGACTGGCAGTTGCCGCACTCGCCATCGCAGCCGTCCACGTCCGCTGATCCTGGCCATTCTGGTCGTTCGAGGGCGAAGCGAGCATGACCCCGAAGCTGACACCGGCCACCGACAACCCGACCGCATCTGTATCTCCGGCATTGGAGCCGACAAAGGCACTGATGTCGCTGCCTCCGATCGTCAGCATTTCAACCGAGATCGGTGTGCTGCTGCCCGAGACAACCAGATCCTGTGTGGACTTCTCAATCGCCACATTCCCGGAAATAGTGAAGAAATCCTGCACCGTAAACGCTGCTGTCGCTGACACGCTCTGCTGTTCGGCAGCCATCTGCGGAATCACAACGGTAATTCCGTCCACAGATACGGTCCGCTCATCCACGGCGGAAGTTGAGGTGTTCTGTGCCACGGAAGCGGTACCACTGACGGCGCCCAGGTTGCCACCGGAGATGATGAATTGACCTGACGCATAGACCTGGCGGGTGCCATCGGCATTCAGCAGCAATGCCCCTTCGCCGTTGGAAACCCCGGCGTAGTAGCCGGATCCCGCGCGCAATTCGGCGGCGAAATTTGTCGCGACTGCTTCTATGTCGCCCCCAATACGCTGGAAACCGACGTCACCGGAGAGGTGCACGAAATCGCCCACGCCGACAGTCAGCCCGGTTGCCGAGAGAACCATCAGGTCCGTCGCTGCAGGAAGATCCGTGAAGACGTAATTCACCAAACCGATGCTGACCGTTGTGTTCGAATAGTCTTCATCTGTGGTGTTGTAACGCAGTGATGCGTAGTCTGCCGAGGCGGAAGCGAAGTCTCCCCCGGTCAGTGCGAATCCCCCATGCACTTCAAGAGCCATCGTGTCGGTGTCGGTCAGAATCAGCCCGAGGCTGGCATCATGGACCCCAGCGGAAAACGGGCCAGCCTGCATGGTGGCGGTCACATTGGTGGCCACAGCAGTCACATCCGGGCCGGACACATCAAATGCAAAATCTCCCTCAATAGTGGCGAAACCGGTGATGCCAAATTCGACATTGCTGCCCGCGAAGCGTCTGGCATTCGCCTCAACATCAATTGTCACAGATTGCCCGTTGACACTTAGCACACGCTGAACATCTGTGGAAATGGTGCTGCGTTCGGCGTAGAAGGTGCCGGACATTGAGAAGCCGGCGATGCCAGTCAGCGCCGCGGTCCCGCTGGCTTCCAACGCATAAGTGTGGCTGGCGGTCAGCACGAGCCCAAAACTGGCATCGGTGATCTCTACACCAGCGCTCTCCTGATCCAGTGTGACATTGATTGAAGAACCAACGATGCGTGTTTCGCCACCGCCTTGTTCAAAGGCCAGTGTTCCGGAAAAGGTCGCAAAGCCATCGACGGAGATGCTGCCCGTGCAGCTAAAGGTCGCGGTGCTGTCGTCGAAGTAGCTGCTGAGAAACCGCCCGAAGGCGTCTCGTTGAGAATCGGGCGGAGAAAACTGCAAACCACCGGGAAGCGCTTTGACTTCCAGACGCAGACTGCCATCACTTCCTGAAACCACATCGAAGTATCGATCGTTGGCCGGGAACGCATACAGCCCCAGTGCGTCAGAAAATTTGCCAGTGAATGAACTGGTCGAAGAAATGTTCAGAAAATTGAACGTAGTGCCGACGGCGGGCACGTAGTTGTTGACCAACCGCACGTCGAGCATTCCATTCAATGAAACGGCACCACCGCCGGTTACGTTGATCTGGTCATAGCCGTCGACGTCATTTCCACCGAGCGGATTGCCTGCCGTGGAACCCCCGATTTCAATCTCCAGCGTGCCCTCGGCCGAAAGATTCAGAGACGAGTAGGTGAGCACCTCAGTCAGGTCGCTGGTCAGGAGCAGTCGTGGCTCCAGTGACTGAAGCCTTCCGGAAAGTATGGGAGTCGTTCGCGGTCGAACTGCAGATCGGGACAATCTGCGGTGTTTTCTTCTGTTGGCAGGGTGACTCAGAAGGTCCTGACGGAGACGTTTCCAGAATTGTTGCAGGCTCATTTTGTCTCAATATCGAGCTAAGGTTTGGCGTGCGGCTTTGTAGAAGAAATTCAGCCCGCGAATGGTCAGGGGGGGCAGACCAAGGACAACAGGGCCGGAATTTCCGGAAGCGTCAGGCAACGGGCCTGGAACTGCACACGAGTCAAACGACACTAAAACGCCCGGACTTTTCAGTTCTGGCGAGCACACCCACTGGACGAATGCAGGTACGAGAATTCAGTGAGCAACCTGCGAAGCCAAAAAATGGGCAGGCCCTGATGATATGCTGAGACACAGCCAACAATGTGCTGCCACAATGTCACCCGACGGGACTTGCTCCGCATTTCCCGGTCATGTCTGGCGCTTTGATGCAGGTTCGCTTTCAGGCGATTCTGTGCACGTCCTGGTTCAGAAATTGTTTGTTCGGTGGCGACTCGGTCAGGTAGCCACCAAGGCTGACGCGCCGTGGGACGTCAGTGATCCGGGCAAATTGATCAGCTATTGGTTTGCCCGCAGGGGAAACCCTATGGTGGCACGAGTGCTGATGCAATTCCGCGGCGCAAAATAAAAATAAAAAATCATCAAGTGGTATCGCTGGCAGATGGGCACAAGCCCGCATGGACGAGTATTGCCGGGATTAGTGCGAGTCGTATTTGAAAAGAATGATTCGGAATGTGAACAGAAGCATCTGCAATACGCTAATACAGACTTGTATGTCTTTTAATGCCTGGTTTGCCTTCTGCTTGTGTGTGGTTACCTCGGGCTCTTGCCGTGCAGGTCGCAAGTTTGGGGCCTTGATCGGCTTGTGAGCGGAATCTCGCTTGTGTCGTCTTTCTCAGATCAGGATGCCCCGCAGTACTGCCGCGCCGGGGTGCCATGCCCATCGCGACGACTCTGGAAAGAGAGTCACTGAGGCTACCTTGTTGATTGACGACGATCGGACCCCGCCTCTGCAGTGGACTCGGGGAAGAAAATTGCCTGCCCGCCTGGTACCCCGGGCGTAAGCTGTGCTCGCCACACTGTTGGTCCATGGCAAGTTTATAGAAGGCTGACGGGATGTCCTGAAAAAAAGGTCCATCCGGGAATTGTGTGGATTTGGTATGATTTCGTTTTTGGAGGGAGTCCCCAGGCAGGACCGAGAGCTGTGCCGGGAAATTCGCGGCTTGAAGGGTCGGTGGTCGGTGTCGAAGGGGATGCTGAACCCGGAGCGGCAGCATGTGAATGCGACTATCCAGCATCCCTCCGGTACGAACTTTTGTTGTCCTGATTTTTCCGCAACGCTGCCCTGCTGCGATCATAATGATGAGCGCCATTGGCGGGACCTTGACAGATTTCAGTGCAAGGCCTTCTTCACGCCCAGTATTCCACGAGTCCACTGTCCTGAGCAAGGTGTCAAACAGATTCGAGTGCCCCGGGTCGAGAAAGGCAGCCGGTTCACAATTCTCTTTGAGCTATTTGCCATTCTGGTCCGGCTGGGACTCAAACAGTCAAAGGTGTAATGAGCATCCTGCGGACGAAATGGGACCAGACGTGGTCGATCGTGGCACATGCGGTCGCGAGGGGCAATGTTCGCAATGAAACGCAGACTGTGGCTCGGCTGTGGGATCGACGAGAAGGCTTTTCTCAAGTGGAAAAACTACATCACGCTGCTGAATGATCCGGGCAACAGCACGGTCGAAGCAATCAGCGATGGAAATGAGTGCCGCGTATGTCAAAGCTGCGAAGCACGTCATTCTGCAGGCGGAAAAAAAATCGTGCATGGTCGATTTTACGTCACTCAGATAGCGACGAAGGCTGTGACAAAGTAGGCCGCGGGCAGCCTCGCCAATGGATGACAGACGGCGATAATTCTCTGAGCAGAACAAAGTGCGTCTGGTTCACGAGCTTCGAGAATTTCTCTGGGAAACAGCAGGCGAGCTTCGATGCAGCTTATGACCTGCAGTTACAGACCGGAAAGGCATGGGATTACAAGGAAATGCTCTGCAATCTGTGGAGCCAATCCAGTGCCGCGTGCGCGACGACTTACTTCAACAACTGGTACAAGCGAGTCGTTTACACAAAGTGTGAGCCGGTGCAGGACGTTGCGAGATTGATCAGGGAACGCCTGAGGAATGTTGTGAGCTACTGCGCTCACTGCATAACCAACGCCGTAGCCAAAAAGGCGAACAGCCCAATCATGTCGATCAAACGCCGTGTCGGGGGCTTCAGAAACCGCCAAAACTTCAAAACGGCCATCTTCTGCGACTGCGGCGGTCTCAGCCTTGCCCCACCATAGAACCGGATGGATTTTTTCTTTCCATGGAGTGGGTTACTTTCGTGGCAGGGCGATCGGCCGCAGGTCAGTCGGTTGCACGTCCTGATCCCACGTGTCTGACCAGCCATCCCAGTGAATTCGCACGGTGCGATCCGGGTTCATTCGCAGGATGGTGACGGGCGACCACCCTGAACCGTAGCGGATTTCGGCTTTTTCTCCCTGTTTCCACGTCTGTCGGGATCCCGGGCTGAGTGCTGCGGTGGTTGCAGCGAAGGCGGCAGCGTTGGTGGGTGACAATCTGGCAAAATGAACCACCGTATTGAATCCCTCGCTTTCAACCCACGCAAACAGGTCGTTGTCGCCAGTTGAGCAGGCCGTACCGCGCGAGCCGGCTTCGGGTGGGGCTGTAATCGCCGCCGGCGACTGATCGGCAATCCGCCATGCCTGGAGTTTGCCCCAGCCAAGAGCGACGACCGTTTTCCCGGAATCCGCGAGCAGCAGGCCAGTCAGCGGGGCATTTCGCGCCATGGGAATCGTGGCGACCTCCCTGCCGGAACTCGTCTCAAAAAAACGCAGGCTTCCGTCCCGATTCCCATCAACGATCAGTAGTTTCCCATTTTGAGAAAACACGGCAGCACCGGGCGATTTGTCTCCAAGGGAGATGACGTCTGGCTGTTTTTCATTCCGTGGGGAGAATTTCGCGAGATCGCGGCCATCCGTCACATACACGTCGCGCCCATCTGTACTGACCCAGCCGCCGCGAATATCCGACTTCAGGGGATTCTGCAGTACTCGAATGGCTTTACGAGTCCGAAGATTCCAGACATGCAGTTGCTGATTCACACACACCGAGAGGACAGTGGTCCCGTCACGACTGATTATCACGTGTTTCAATTCCGCGTGTGAGCCGCTGTCAAGGTGCCCCCGATACGCTTCCACAAACTTCATTTCACCCGTCTGCGTGACGTCAAAGACGAGTATCTGGCCATCTCGCCCTGCCACCAGAATCTGTTTTCCCTGCGGGCTGAGACAGAGCATGGTGCCCCAGGTAATGTCATTCAGCGGCACGGTGGTTCCGATGATTTCCCCGGTGCGTGTGTCCGCCAGCATCAGGGCATTTGTATTGGTGGCCAGTACCAGTCGACTTCCGTCGGGTGATAATGCCATGGCCGCGGCGCGCACCTGAGGAAAGGAGATTCGGGGCACAATCGTGCGGGACGCATTCATCCGGGCGCTGCTGTCGGCTGACTCCGGGTCGACGCTCAGCAGCAGCGAGGCTTCTCGAAAGACTTCCGTAAATGAATCGCGTTTCATGGTGCCTCCCGGTACGCGCAGGGCACCCAGTGATCGCGGGAGCCCCGGCAGTTGTTCCATACGTTTCAGAAACTCGGCCTGAGTCAGACCAAATTCTGCGGCAGCCATGGAGGTTGGGATTTCCGCCTGAAACCGCTGCGACATACTGGAAACCGGTTCACCGGCACGGCTGGTATTGATAATTCCCAGTTGGCTGAGGGTTTTCAGGTAGGCCTGACCGTCCGCCTGATAGTAACGGTCAAGTGCACTCTGGCCTGGATAAATGGCCTGCAGGTAGCCCACGTTGTCGAACGAACTGCCGTTGATCTCCAGAAACGGGCGAATTTCGTCCTCTTTACGAATGATGCCGGCGAAATGGCAGGAGAAGCAGGACACACCATTGATCACGGTTCGGTCATGAGTGGCCGGGTCACTGACGATGGCCGTTGGCCCGCTGTCCAGCCGAGCTCCCGAGCCATCAGAGAGCATGTACCCCTGCAGCCCATTTGGGAGCGTGAAGATCAACTCTCCCCCGTCATGCAGAAACGCCTGATCTCCAACGGGGCCCTCTGGATACTCAAACAAATTCTGCCGTCCGGTGTTGGCGGCAAAGTCGTAGCTTTTCCAGTAGGCGCCATAAGCGATTTCGTGACGTTCGATGAGACGATTATTTCGGGAGACTCCCGAGCGGTTGAAGCCGGCGCGAACGATTTTCTCCTGTTCGATATTGGCGGGCGCATCCACATGCAGTAGCAGCTCCAGCTCTTTTTCCGTATCCGGGATTCGCAGTACCTGGTGGTACAGCGGCGGGCGCGATGCCTTGAATACAAACCAATCGGCCCTGACCCACGGTTCCGGCGTGCCACACTGCTCAGCACAGGCGTCTGCCATTGGGATATCGGGTTCAAATGGGTACGGATTGACTCCCAGAATCTGCTCCCAGATTTCGCTGCTCCAGTTCAAATCCCGAATATCAAGGCGCAGAATTGTGCGGCTGTCATTCACTTCATGAGGCAGTACGATCTGTCGTCCCCACGAAAGACTATTGACCAGCTTTGCAAAGGCCAGGCGGTAGGTCTGCATTTCTTCTTCAGAAACGCCGGCGTTGTACAGATGGGTCAGAGTGAAATAGCGAATGAACCGACGGCTGCGTTCATTCAGAGTCATTAAATCGGCATGGATCGTCTGAACTACCTGTTCGGCTGTGATGAAGGTTCGCTTTGATTGACTGGAAGGAATGGGGGCGCCGTTTTGTATCCATTGCCGAATCGTCTGGATCTGCGTCGCGGTCAACTGTGGCATTTCTCCCGCCGGGGGCATCAGCGTTGCTGAATCTGTCGAGGCGATGCGGCGGATCAGCAGCGATGATTCCGGATCTCCGGGCCGTACCAGAAACTCGCGAACTTTTTCCAGGCTGGCCACATAGTTCATGCCGCCTTCGTTCGTTCCACCTTCTCCGTGGCAGCGATAACAGGCGGTTTTCAGGATGCTGGCAACAGCCTGGGCCTCTGCGACCGATGCCGCGGTTTCCGCGACAGGAACCGGCTGCGGCGGCAGGCTCCGCCCGGCCAGCAACTCCTCATTCGGCAACAACGGCGCCCCTGGCGACTCAGTAGCCCCTGCCCCGGGTTCCAGTGGAGACGTCTCTAACGCAGAAGACGCTGCAGGAGCCGAAGACGCGGAGATTTCCGTTGGTTTTTCAGTGCGACCTGCCACGGACGCGTTTTCCGGAGACGACTCGACGCTGCTCGGCGGGGATGACGGAGCGGGGGATGGTAATTGGGAAGGCTCGTCTGCCGCCAGCAGATTTTTGAGATCCACGGGTGCCTGTTGCGAAACGTCCGCGGGTGGCAGAGCAGGTTTCGCTGATACCGGTCCCCCGGCAAACTCCGAGGAAGGCGTCGTGAGGAATTCGGGCGGCTGGCCACCGTCCGAAGAATCGAGCCCCTGCGGCGGCGACGTGTCTCCGGAAAACGAAAGCAATAGCGATACACTCAGCAGTGCCACCGCGATCACACCGGCGCCGATTTTCCAGACCCCGGTCAGACTTTGAGGCTGCGGGGCGACGGAGTGTGCCACCGGATTTTTCAGCACCTGCTGCTCCGACGGTTCGAGCGGCCTTGTGCTGCCGCTGCGTCCCGACCGGGGAGCAACGGGCGACGGGACAGCAGGAAGTTCGCCGCCGACGACTGAGACGGCGGATGCACAGTCGGGACACCGAATTCGTTTGCCAGCCAGGGCGTCGTCAACGCGAATATTACGACCACACTGCGGACACACACACACGATAGACATGATGAAAGGCCCGGACGACTCTGAACGGCAGCAGGACAACGGTCACTCAGGAACTGATGAGTCTGATCGAAGGGGCGCTTCACTGTCAAGTTGGGCCGATACCAGCCGCGACTGTAACGCAATCACCCGCTGTGGTACACAGTTCGACCACGTTCGCTTTGATGGCCCGCGTTTCCGTCCCTTACCGTGCTCGTGCTTGTTTAAGCCAACTTCCTGGGGTATCAGTGATGCTTGCGCTGACGGCGTGACAAAAAGGATGGCGGGGCTTCGGCGTCGATTTTGATTTCGGCTTCCAGCACGAGCACGAGCAAAGGGGGCTGGAAAACCGGGGGGGATCGCACCGAAAGGGCTACTCGCAGAAGAACCCATGGGGAATGCTCAGAATTCGCTGTTTTCCGGGCAGGATTTTTCAGCGGTCCCCCCAGGTCCCGATGGAATGCGGGATGACGATTTGCCTGCCGAGGCTATGATGCAGCCATTCCGTTCGATTTCCTGCTGCCGGGAGATTTCCATGTCGCTTCCTGATCATCACCATCACTTCGCCCGCGTCGAAGATTATCTGCACCATCGAGCCCCCTACCTGATGGTCAGTGGCATCGATGAGATCGGGGATCGTTCCATTCAGACCACGACCCACGTGTCAGAGGACATGGATTTTCTGCGGGGACATTTCCCCGGAGCGCCGATTGTGCCTGGCGCCATGCTGCAGGAGGTGACCACGCAGAGCGCGGGAATCCTGCTGGCCGCTCGGTTCAATCCGATGGAACAGTTCAACACCCATGATCCATTCTTCAACCAGTACGCACTTGGTGTGCTGATTCGGGTCAAGGGCGCCCGTTTCCGTGGTTTTGTTCGCCCCGGGGACGTGCTCACGACCGAGGTGGAACTGATCGAACGTGTGGAAGACATCTTTGATTTTCAGGGGCGGATTCTGAATCGCGGCAAAGTGGTGATGAGCAACTGCTTTCAGCTGGCCAACATTCTGTCCAGTACCCTGCAGGGAAACACGCCGAGGGCCGCGGCAGAAGCCAGTGTCTGACCACTGTGATGGCTGATTGCACTGCGAGAATAGCCGCGGAAATGACGAGTGGACAGTCACCGCATGGATTCCGCTGTGTCGATGCACGGCTTGCCTGGTATTCCTTCAGCATTCTTCTCACAATACAGGCAGAACCCTCAGTCATTCCTGCGTTCGGCAACGTCGCCTCCCGCAGGAATCGATGTGTGTGCGTACCGCAGATGCGGATCTGCAGGAGAAACCTGATGAAACTTGTGCGCAGTCTCTGTGTTGTCATGCTTGTGGGCGGTCTGCTGTCGGCAGCCCTGCATGCTGAAGAGAAGAAAAAGTCCCGCGTGCTGATGCTGACGCAAAGCGCCGGTTTTATGCATGGCAGCGTGCGTCGTCCCGCTGCAGACAAGTTGGCGGTTGCCGAAGTGGCCATGATCCAACTGGGTGAGAAAACCGGGCTGTTCCAGGTCGACTGTACTCAGGATGCCGCGTCGGATTTCACGAAAGACAACCTGAAGAACTACGACATCGTGATGTTCTACACCACGGGAGCGCTGCCGATCGCGGAGGCGGACCGGGACTACTTTTTCAAAGAGTGGCTGACAGCAAAAGGCCACGGATTCGTCGGCTTTCATTCGGCTGCGGATACCTACGGCGACTACCAGCCTTACTGGGACATGGTTGGAGGTACGTTCAATGGTCACCCGTGGAATGCTGGCGACACCGTGACCATTAAAGTGCACGATGCTGCTCATCCCCTGATGAAGTCCTTCGGCGCGGAATTCACAATTCGTGACGAGATCTACCAGTACAAAAACTGGCAGCCGGAAAAGGTTCGCGTGCTGATGAGTCTGGATATGTCCAAATGCAAGCCTGCTATGCCTTACCATGTCCCGGTGGCATGGGTAAAGAACTATGGTGAAGGGCGAGTGTACTTCAATAATCTCGGGCACAACGAAACGTCCTGGGCCGATGAACGGTATCTCACCTCGATCACGGAAGCCGTCAAATGGATTCGGGGAGAAGTGGAACTGGACGCCACGCCCAACGCGGAACTGTCTGCTGAACAGGAAAAGGTAGCCAAAGCCGCTGCGGATGCTGCCAGGGCGAAGTGAACGCCTGACCTCGCCGCCCCGCCGCCGCGCCCGTAACGCTGCCGGGGCGCTGTGTCTTCCAGGGAACCCGTCTATGGCGGGTTCTTTTCAGGGGGGACTGGCAGGACCTGGTTCTCCTCCAGCACTCACCTGGACATGTGCAGGTATTTGGGGAACGCTGTGGGCTGAAGTATCGAACCACAACGCCGACGGCTGGGATAGCGAAACGCCGCGTATCCCGGCAATAGTCGCCTTTCGCTCCGCCTAAACGTGCCGGCTTTTCCCAGCCGAAGCCCCGGGGCGACATCTCCAGGCAATTCACCAGAAGACGCCCTGCCCCCCCGTCTCTGCACCGTGTCGCTATTCCATTCGAGGGCATGCCGCGCGTGCCATGGACGTCGATCGAAACTGCGCCGCCCCGACACGGGACGGCTAACGCCGCGCAGACGGGCAGTTTCGGCCGATCGCAACTGTGCACGTACACTCTGGTGCACTGTGAGACTGCTTCTCGCCTGATCCCCTCGAATACCCTCACTCGACTGCTGATTCGTGCTTGCAGTGAACAGGTGTCCTGTTGTATTTCGGGGGAATATAGGCAATGCAGGAGTTATAAGTGATTGAGTTTTCGGACAAACGGCATGTGGGTTGTTAACCTGATTCGCTTCGCTCGCACCGCCCTTGAGTGGGTGACCGGGGGCGGCGTCGATTCTGTGCGGCAGCCGACCACTGGGTGTGCGAAGGGTGTGCGGCGTGACGGCCTGCTGATCGTGCTTGCTCTGCACCTGCTGCGAGCCACGTTAGCGTGGTCTGAGGAATCAGCGCGTGTGGGGACCGTGGGGCGTGCGAGCCTGGACGAAGTGACCGAGGCCGGAACCGAAAACGACGCGGACTTTCCATGGGTTTTGCGACGATTTCCGGAGGCCGAACAGCAGCGTGAGTTGCCTGCTGGTGAAAACCCAACGGACGCTGTCAACGGGGCCGGCGCGCAGATCGTGCCGGATCGTTGGCGTTCGCCATTTCCGATTGCGGACCGTTATCAGGGACGGAAACAACATCCGGATCAGCCATATAAACCCCGCACACCCTGGGATCCGTATCACCAGCACGTATTGAAGGGGGACTACCCGATTTTCGGCGAGGACACTTTTCTGAACTTCAGGGTTTCCAATCAACTTCTGTATGAGCGACGGGAGGTTCCGGCCAGTGCATGGAACGGCAGTCAAACGCAGACCCCGGGCGCAATCCGCAGTATCGGCGATCCGCACCAGCAGTTTTTTGCGGACAGTCTGCGGTTGCAGGTCAGTGTTTTTCAGGGCGACGCGTCATATCAGCCGGTGGACTGGCAGATCCGTATGACTCCGGTGCTGAACAGGAATTATCTGGAGGCGAATGAACTGGGAGTGGTTTCTGCGGACCCGGCCAGTGGCAAGGTGCGTAATCAGGGTGATATTGCTTTTGATGAATGGTTCGCCGAATGGCGGCTGGCCGACTTGAACACGGATTTTGACTTTATGTCAGTCCGAGCGGGATCACAGTGGTTTGTGAGTGATTTTCGGGGACTGATTTTCGCTGATACCAATCGAGCCGTGCGTGTGTTCGGCACGGCCGCGGCCAATCGACATCAGTATAATCTGGTCATGCTGGATCAGGCGGAGAAAGACACGAATAGTTTTCTGAACACTTTTCGGGATCGTCATCAGAACACGCTGATTGCCAACTACTATATCCAGGACTTCGTAACCCCGGGCTATACTGTACAATTCAGTCTGCACTACAACGATGACCAGGCGGATCAGCAACAGGACGATAATGGATTTCCGGTGCGACCGGCTCCGGTGGGCTCCACGTATTCTCACGATGTCCGTGCAGCCTACTTAGGATTTGCCGGGGACGGTCATCTGGGTGTCCTGAATATCAGCCACGCGTTTTATCATGTCGAAGGCACTGATGAGTTCAATGCACTTCAGGGGCAGAGATCGCAGATTCGCGCGAATCTGGCGGCCGTCGAGCTGTCGCTGGATCGCGACTGGATGCGATTTCGAACATCTGTCCTGTACGCGTCCGGAGATTCTGATCTTCAGGACGGTCGAGCGTCTGGCTTCGATGCGATCACGGACAATCCCAACTTTGCGGGAGGGCAATTCAGCTTCTGGCAGCGTCAGCAGATTCGCCTTCTGGGTGTGAATCTGACTCAGCGGGAAAGCCTGCTGCCGAATCTGCGTCCCGGAAAATTTCAGGGACAGGCCAACTTTGTCAATCCAGGGTTGCGGCTGCTGAATGCGGGAGTGGATTTTGAACTGACGCCAAAACTGCGCACGGTGACAAATGTCAATCTGCTCTGGTTTGATCAGACTGAGTCTCTTGAATTGCTGGCATCGCGCCAACGCGTGGCGCGGCGAATCGGGACCGACCTGAGTCTGGGGCTTGAGTATCGGCCATTGCTGAATGATCACGTGATCCTGACGACGGGACTGGCTTCGCTGATTCCGGGTCAGGGATTCATTGACGTATTTGAGGACGACCTGCGTACGGTGACTGCGCTGCACGATCAACAGAAGCCGGAGACGCTGCATGCGTTGTTCATGGATCTGATGCTGACATGGTGACCAGCAGGCCTGGAGACGCCAACACCTGGTGTCTCAGCCATTTGGTACGGAAATCAAGCCCCGGAATGACCCGGGAGCACCGTTCCGAATCACGATGCGGAACTCGCGGTTTTTCGACATACATCAGGGACGAGACGAACATGGTTTTGGTGCGCTGCTCTTTGCTGATGCTGGCCCTGATGGGCTGGTTCAGTCTGATTGCTCGGAACGCGTGCGATGTGTTCTCGACCGACTCGATCCAGGTTACAGGCTTGCGAGCCGACGAGACCGACTTTCGCTGGCGGACATCAAGGCCACGAGACGATCGGGAGAGTTCGCCTCCGGAGGCATTACGGTCGGAATCTCGCAGGGAAGCTAATTCGGTTTCCGACGAGCTCACGGCACGACATCGCCGCCCTGCGGACCTGACCGTCGAATCCGTTCCGAAGCCTGCCGTCACCGACTCAGGAGAGCGGCAACAGACAGCGGACTCACAGGCTGTACGACCAGTTGAGCTGAAGACGAGGACCCCCGGCGACAATCGAGGAAACCGGCAACAGTTGCCTTCCGACTCCACCGAGGGCGTTGTGCACATTTCCGCGACTCGCAAGACGCAAACACCCTGGCAGTCGGCGCAGCAGATCCATGTCAAAAGTCAGGGCTGTGTGACCTGCCACCAGGGAGCTCATGACCCACACTTCAGCGATGTGGTCCGCCTGGGCTGTACCGACTGCCACGGAGGTGATGCGACAACCACGGATAAGACCCGCGCACATATTCATCCGCGAAATCGCGAGGTATTCGTGAACTCTGGAAATCCGGTCCGTTCTTACACGGCACTGAATCACGAGGATCCCGCCTTCATTCGATTCATGAACCCGGGCGATCTTCGGATTGCTCACCTGAGCTGCGGGACAACGGGTTGTCATGATCAGGAGCACCAGCAGGTTCGAAACAGCATGATGACACACGGCTGCATGCTGTGGGGGGCCGCCTTGTACAACAATGGTTCGGTCTCTCAAAAGTGGTCTCGCTACGGAGAAAGTTACAGTATGCACGGGGAACCGCAACGTTTGCTGACAATCCCTGCTCCTACGGCGGAGGACACCGAGCGGCGGGGCATCCTTGCATCTCTGGAACCGCTGCCGCGATTTGAAGTCACCGAGCCGGGAAATCTCCTGAGGGTTTTCGAACGCGGTGGACGCTTTTCTTCAGAGATCGGAATACCCGAGCGATTCGAGGAGTCCGGACGGCCGAGGACACGGGCCAGCCAGCGAGGGCCGGGAACAGGAACCCGCACCGATCCCGTCTTTCTCGGTCTGCAGAAAACCCGGCTGCTGGATCCCACGCTTAACTTTCTCGGCACCAGCGATCATCCGGGGGATTATCGCTCCAGTGGCTGTACCGCGTGCCACATGATCTATGCCAACGACCGCTCGCCGATTCACTCCGGTCCGTATTCCCGTTACGGAAATCGTGGTACTGCGGCATCGATTCCCGATGCGTTGACGGGCCCACCGGATCCGATGATTCCCCGCAATGAACCGGGGCATCCGATAACGCATCGATTTACATCAGCAATTCCCACCAGTCAGTGTATTGTCTGTCATATGCATCCGGGGACCTCTGTGATGAACAGCTATCTGGGATACATGTGGTGGGATCTGGAAACAGACGCCCGCTTTATGTACCCGGGGCGTGAACGCCGCTTATCGACCACCGAGCTGAATGCGGCGTCGGAATCGGATCCGAATGAGTCGGCCGCACGGGGGCGATGGTCAGATCCTGACTTTCTGCAGCGTTCCTCAGAGCTGAATGCTCAACTGCCGACCACCCAATTTGCCGATTTTCATGGCCACGGCTGGGTGTACCAGGCAGTCTTTCGCAGAGATCGCGAGGGGCAGATTGTCGACTATTCCGGACGTCCGATTCTGCAGCCGACCGTCGAACAGCGTCAGCAGGCGATGCAGATTCCCATCGTGGCCCGGGAAATGCAGCGTGACCGTGACTGGACGGAACCCGGCCGTGATCTACTGCAGCGGGTTCAGAGTCAGGAGGCCGAGCTGCTGGCTAAGAAAGACAATGTCCCGGTTCATATGCTGGACATACATCTGGAAAAAGGCATGCACTGTGTGGATTGTCATTTCGTGCAGGATGTGCACGGAAATGGGAAGCTGTATGGCGAGGTGCGTGCAGCAATTGAGATTCAGTGTATTGACTGCCACGGTACGGCAGACAAGCCGGCAGGACAGGTCGTTGATGGTCATCGGCAGTTGACCACCTCCGGGCCGGCCGCTGCGACGTCGGATCAGGCCACTGTGGGACGCAACCTGTCCGCGATGCGAACTCCCTTCGGACAACGACGATTCGAAAACATATCCGGGCGCGTCATTCAGAACTCTATGGTAGAACCGAACCTGAGCTGGGAAGTGCCTCAGGTGGCCGACACTCTTGATCCGGACCATCCGGACTATAATCCTGCGGCTGCGCTCGCCAAAACTGTGCGAATGAAGGCTGACGGGCGTTTTGAGTGGGGTGATTTGCCGTCCGATCAGAGTCCCTGTGCGCATCAGCCACGAACGATGTCGTGCATCGCCTGCCATACTTCGTGGAACCCCAGTTGTTTTGGTTGTCATCTGCCGCAGAAAGCCAATCGTCGAACACCCTCGCTGCATAACGAGGGTCATATCAGTCGCAATCATATCGCCTATAACTTTCAGACCCTGCGCGATGACGTGTTCATGCTGGCTCGGGACGGCAACGTCACGGGCAATCGGATTGGCCCGGCGCGATCGTCCTGCGCGGTGCATGTGACCTCGTTCAACAGCAATCGGGAAGCTGTTTACCTGCAGCAGCAGACCGTATCAGCAGAGGGGCTCAGTGGCACAGCCTTCAGCACCAATGTCCCACACACCGTTCGAGGTAAGGGGGAGACAAAGACATGTACCGACTGTCATCTCGCGGCAGATAATGACAACAACGCTCTCATGGCTCAGTTGCTGATGCACGGCACCAACTACTTCAATTTCGTCGGGGCCAATTGCTGGGTCGCGGCCGGTAAGGATGGCCTGCATGCGATTGCTGTGACGGAACGGGATGAACCGCAGTCTGTGATCGGCAGTACTATGCATCAAACGGTCTATCCCGACCGTTATCGGGCGCATGTCGAACGTGGTCGCACACTGTTGGATGCGGTCCGACATCCTGGCAGTGACATTGGCGAACAGTGGCTGCGTCCCGACCGACAGCACGAGGTCCTGAGTGTGCAGGTGCGGGGTGAATACTGCTACGCGGCCTGCGGCGAAGCCGGAATCCGAATCTACGACACCGCCTTTGTGGAACACAAAGGCTTCTCCCAGCGGATCACAACTGCTCCCGTTTCACCTCTGGGGCAGCGTCTGTATGTGGAGAGCCCCTATGCCACAGATATTGCCGCGCCGGCCACGATGGCTGTCGATCCGCAGCGAACGCGTCTGTCCGAGAACCATGAGCAGGCTGTACATCCTGTGTATGGATACCTCTACGCTACAGATTTTCAGGAAGGACTGATTCTGATCGGCGCCGGGACGCTTCTGGACGGTAATCCGCTGAACAATGTGCTGAAGAAAGATCTCGTCTTTAACCCGAACGGTCTGCTCCACGGCGCTCGATCCGTCACACTCTCCGGAACGACCGCATGGGTTTGTTGCCTTGCGGGACTGGTCAGCATTTCCCTTGACGATCCTTTGAATCCTGTGGTCAACTGTGTCCTTGGACAGGATCTGCTGCGACACCCCGTCGCCGTGGAGATTCAGTTTCGCTACGCATTTGTTGTGGATGAAGAAGGTCTGAAGGTACTGGACATTACTGAACCGAAAACCCCAGTCCTGAAATCGCTGGTCCCCCTGAATGATGCACGAAACGTGTATGTCGCCCGAACGTATGCATACGTGTCCGGCGGTCAACAGGGACTGATCCTTGTGGATGTCCGTGATCCACTCAATCCCCGTGTGGATCAGATCTACGATGCCGCGGGCAGGATCAACGATCTTCGTGATGTCAAACTGGGGATTACCTACTCCAGTCTTTTTGCCTATCTCGCCGATGGGAGGAATGGGGTTCACGTCGTCCAGTTGACGTCTCCGGAGACCCCGGGCAACGCTGGTTTCTCCCCGCGTCCCCAGCCCACGCTCATCGCCACGTTCCCCGTCACGGGAAAAGGACGGGCTCTGTGTATTTCCGAGGGACTGGACCGGGATCGTGCGGTGGACGAAGCCGGGAACCAGATTTCGGTGTTCGGACGCGTCGGTGCCAGGCCACTGAATCTGGCCGAACAAAAGAAGCTGTACTACAGAAACGACGTAGGGCCGTGGTTTGTCACAGACCCGTTGCGAGACTGGTCGATGCGTGATCCTTCGGATCGGGAACGCCGTCTGCGGCGACAACTGGAGGACTTTTATGGCCCATCCCGACGTTGACCGGCCGGGAGCTACAACTGACGGGGCGTTGCGGAAACACCCGGCGGCTGGCGTTGCAGATCGTGTCACCACAACTGCAACGCAAGAGTGAGCCTTAGATGGCGAAACCATGGAAGAATCGGAGTTGTTTCGCGTCCCTGGATTGATCACAGAACGGTCACGGTTTCGCGTTTTCGGCAGGAAACAGCGCTGATGCTCGTTTCGTTGGGGCGAAACGCGACTGTTTGCCGGTTGAACGCCTTTTCGCCATCCCCGGATGAGCCTGGAGATTCCATCGCTTCAGAATGATCGTCAATTCCGGGCAACCCGGAAAAAAGATGGCCCCCTGGCCCGGGACTCTTTGCGTTTTCCCTGACGGCGGATTAAAACAGTGTCGCCGGTCTTTGTGGTCCTCAATCTGGCACACAAGTACACTCCAGGCGTCTTTTCGCCTGGCATCCTGCCGCAACTTCCCCTGCAGGCTCTCTGCGGGGGGATCAACACGGTCCGGAATTCTCCGGCACGAAGGTTTCGCAGGCAAAAGAAGGTGGCCTGCCGCCTTCACCCACCCACTTCAACATGCTGCTAAGGGCTGCCCAATGCCTGTCTCTTGCTCAACCCTGCCTCGCGTCGCTGGACTGCTGACTGCACTGTTTTTATCCACGACCACGCTTGCTCAGGACAGTGCCGAAAGCAAAATCAGTTACTACCGCTCTGTCAGACCGATTTTGCAGAGAAACTGTTCTGGCTGTCATTTCGGTGGAAAGAAAGAAGGCGGGCTGGTTGTCACTTCCGTTGCGGATCTGCTGCATGGCGGTGACTCGGGCGCCGCAATTCTTGCGGGCAAGGTTGACGATAGCCCGCTGATCCAGAATGTCATTGGTGACGACCCGGAAATGCCCCTCAACGCGGATCCTCTCAAGCCTGAGCAGGTCGAACTGCTGAAAAAGTGGATCAGTCAGGGCGCCGTGGATGACACCCCAGCCTCCGTCGAACAGGTCGTGTCGCCCGAGAATCCTCCCGTCTACACGTCACCACCGGTTGTGACCTCGCTGGACTACTCGCCGGATGGACGACTGCTGGCTGTCACTGGCTACCACGAAGTGCAGATTCATACTCTGGATGGCAGTGCGGCTCCTCGACGATTCATCGGGCGTGCACAGCGAATCGAATCCCTCGCGTTTTCCCCCAACGGTCAAATCCTTGCTGTGGCTGGAGGAACCCCGTCGCTGTTCGGTGAACTGCAGCTTTGGAATGTTGCCGACGGAAAACTCCTGCATGCTCTAACCATCGGCAACGACTCACTGTTTGGCGTCAGTTTCAATGATGATGGAACTCTGGTGGCCTTCGGCAGTGCCGACAATCGAGTTCGCGTCGTCAGGGTGGAATCCGGTGAACAGCAGATGCGGATGGATGCCCACGCTGACTGGGTCCAGGGAACGACATTCTCACTGAAGAATGATCACGTGATCAGTGTCAGTCGGGATCGCTCGATGAAACTGTCCATTGTTTCCAACGGACAGTTCGTGGACAACATCACCAGCATTACCCCCGGGGCTCTGAAAGGTGGCCTTGTGGATGTCCAGCGATTGCCGGCGGCTGAAGAAGTACTGGCCGCAGGAGCTGACGGCGAACCTCGCCTCTACAAGATCTTCCGTGAGCGTGCGAGGCAGATCGGAGACGACTTCAACCTGATTCGTTCGTGGCCACGAGTGGAAGGACGCCTCACCGATCTGGACATCGCCCGATCCGGAACGCGTTTCGTGATCGGCTCCAGCACCGCTGTTTCCGGCGCTGCGCGTATCTGCATGGTGGCGGATCCCGCAAAAAATGTGGATTTGCCCGGGCTTCCATCGCCAGTGTTTGCCGTTAGCTTCCGCCCCGACGATGCACAGGTGGCGGTGGGTGGCTTCGACGGAATTGTCCGACTGTTCAATGCCGAGTCCGGGCAACTGGAGACTTCCTTCCCGGCTGCCGCGGTCACGGCCCCGGCCGCCGTAACTGCCAGTCGTGCTCCATAAGCACCCCTCGTCATCCATGCTGTGGCAAACAAACACGCTGCGGGGATGCCAGCAACTGTGTTGCGCAAAACGTATACCACCATCAGCTGACTTGCCTTCCATGGGTATGTCAATCTGTTTCCAGCACTTTCAGGCGTCGCAGCATCAGGGTGTATTGCTGATCGTCAGAATTCCAGGGTGTTCGATTCTCTGAAGGTCGACACGATGGCAAAACAGGAAGCGAGGGGCATTTTCCGCTTGATTGCGGAGGCTGTTTTGTGTGCCAGCTTCGCCGGGGATCAGCCGAGCCGCACGGTGCGTGAAAACGAAGCGCAACAATGTGCTGGTCGAATGAAATTCCGCCATCTCGAGCGATCGCTACTGCCGGGCCAGATTGCTCCTCACGTCATGATTTTCCGCTAACGGCCGGTCACTCGGACGGGGTCATGGATTGCCCCGTTGTGCGGTTCAAACGCAATCTATCCACCTGCTGGTGACTGCGCTCACCATCTGGTGGCCCCCCGGTAACCTGATCCCCTCATGCTTGCAGGAAACCTGCACAGTTCACCGCGACCCAGTATTCCCAATTATAGAAATCTTCCAGGTCGGAAAATCCATCCTAAACCTCTCAGAGCCCGAAAAACTCGTATCACCGTCTCAGACGCCACAAACGAATCGCGCCCACTGGCGGCATAATTCGCCAGCGATTCAATCCGGCTCAGGGGTGGCTGCCAGCATACTGCCGCAGACACGAGCGACGTTCCGGTTCAGGATTCCTGAGGAAATTTCAACGTAAATAATTGATTCAAAAGGACTTACGGCTCCTGATTGGCTGCACGTTGATTTCCAGATCTGGGCAGATAGCTCGTGCCATCAGAGATCATCTGGCTCTCTACCAGAGTCGCCGAGGCAATTGGGGGGAAGTACGTGAAAGGCCGTAGACCTGCGTTTCAGCTTTTGCCCGCAACTAGTACTTCAGCCCCTGAACTTCAAAGGTCCGCAGACCTCCCATTTCATGACAGTTGTCACGGCGTTGCAGTTGACGTATATTCCCCGAGTGTTGCGTCTCATCTTCGCAGGTTGCGAAGCGGGCAGAGTTTCTCAACGGAGCTTGACCGAGTGTTCTGAGTGATGCATGGTTGATCGACTGAAGTCTGGTCATGCCGGCTTCTGGCGACCCACCGGATCGCAAGTTGACAGACAGTTCTGAAACCTGCGTGACAAACGGTAACTACGAGAAATTCTTCTCGTGGTCGTCTGTTGCCGCAAGACAGGTCGTCTTTCAGCAAGCGACTCAGTTGTACGGGGTGAAAGTTCCCCGGGTCGGGCAGAGCATTGAAACGGTATCCTGCCGCATGAGGTTGGTAAGGTTGTTCGTATTGAGAAAGGTAGAGGTTGTTATGAAGTCGTTGTCTGTGGTTGCATTGATGCTGTGTGGTCTGGTCCTGGGCCAGGTAAACGGACAGGAAGCTGCTCCAGCCCCAACGCCGGTTCCTGAGCACGGAACGGTCGTGGAAGCTGCTCCGGAAGCACTGTTCGAGCATGTGAAGTACAAGGACCTGCACGAAATGGCACCATGTGCAGTTCCGCGCATCATCGCAGTGAATGATCCCTGCGCCTGCGACGAACCCTGTGACTGCTGCAAGAAGTCCTGCGGCTGTGAAAAGTCCTGCGGTTGCGAAAAGACCTGCTGTGCCTGCGAAAAGAAGGTCGTCTTCATCCAGATCTGCGTTCCTGAGTGCAGCTGCGAAGAAGAAGTGATCTGCCGCCGTGACGGCGACCGCGTTCGCTACGACTTCGGCAAGTACGCTGTTGACGTTCGCGTAAAGAAGGGCCACATCGAAGTTGACTACCAGGACTGATTGTCCGGCTGTCATGCTTTGACTGATGTACTATTGATCAAGAGGAACGGCTGCGTAAGCTGCCGTTCCTTTTTTTTATGCGCTGCACTACAGTCGGCCTCGGCATCAGCTGCGTTCAGTGGCCTCTGCTTCCGGCGTCTTCCGGTACAGGAACCCCGGTCGCCTCACGAGACTTATGGAGTGGCCTGCTGAAACAATTGCAGGTCACAGAATTCGGTAGCAGGTTTGAGAATCACGTCGAAACAAGGGCCCTGCCGCGATAAACGGTGGGATGACTTGTGCAGATTGACCGCTGTGTCAGTCCGCCAGCGACTCAGAAGTTAGCTGGCAGAAAAGCTCCTGGATCCCACAGAGAGGTACCGGTATGACCCTCACATCGAGCGACGGACCAGCAAACGACTCTGCAGTGACTGCCAGTCCGACCACCGTTCCGCCCGTCGGAAAGCCTGTCGTGTTTTTCGACGGAGTCTGTGGCTTCTGCAATCACACCGTGAACTGGATCCTTAGACGCGACACTCGCGGCACGTTTCTCTTGTCACCTCTGCAGGGCAATCACGCACAACGACTGGTCCCGGCAGCCATTCGTGAAAATCTCTCCAGCGTGGTCCTGCTGATTGACGGACACTGCTACCTGCGCAGCACGGCAGTCTGCCGCATACTGATGCTGCTCGGAGGCGTCTGGAGGATGCTGGGGATTCTTCTGTGGCTGATCCCTGCTCCAATTCGGGACCTTGGCTATCGAATAATAGCTCGATTTCGGTATCGTCTGTTTGGTCGTCGGGAAGCCTGTAGAATGCCCACTCCCTCCGAACGCTCGCGGTTTCTGGACTGACTTAAGATGGCCAGCTGGAGATGACCCGCGTGGTTGGCAACACCGCGTCCACCATGGCAAGCGGCAGACTGCAGCCGGTTACAGGTCAACGCGTGGCCGGGTGCCACCGAGTCGTCCGTCCCTATGCGGATTCATGTCGTTGCGAACGCCACCAGCCTGCAACTGTTCTCAGGCTGCCGGGTGCAGTATTACGGGGAACCCGTGTCCAGATCCATCCAGACGAGTCGGTGATCGGAACAGTCAATCAGTTCGAAATCTGGCGATCCTGGCAGTGGCCAGAACACACTTGCATCCCTGACCTTCAGTCCACTGGACGGCAGTACGTAATCCGCGCGAAGATTGCCTACCGAGCGGTCTGAAAAATCGGCCGTATCATGCCGCGCATTGCCCTGTTGCCGCAGGTTGGCCTGCCCCTGCTGTTTTGCAGCTTCCTCCGCCCCATCACTCTGAGGAATCACAGCAGCATTCACCCGGGGATGCTGCAGCAGTTGCTGGATGGCCCCGGTTACGCTGCCCCCGTCAACAGGATCCGCATTCAGGTCACCGAGGATCACGAACTGCTCATCCACTGCCATTCCGCCGGATACCCCGGCGTCGTCGATGATCCATGCTTTGGGACCTGTCGTCAGATATTCCTTCCAGAAGCGGATTTCATCGTGGTTGCGTCGTCCATTGCGGTCCTCAGCTCCATCAAAGGCAGGCGGTGTCGGATGACTTGCCAGAATGTGAACCACCTGAGAACCCACGACAAACGGGAGATCCCAGTGGCTTTTGGAGGACAACGCCAGAACATCGAGATCCTGAGCGGAGTACCACGACTTCCCACCTTCGGATGTCAGCGGCAGAAGTGGATTCGGCAGGCTCTTCCAAAGCAGATTTCGGAAGGTTCGCACCTGAGACTGGCGGAGTGGAAATCGGGACAGCACCAGCATTCCATACTGCCCGGGAAACTTCCCGAAACCGACCGCGTCCGCCGGACCATCTTTCTGTCCGTCGTGATCCAGATCCCGATCTGTCGGAACGCCGGTGTTGACGGGCAAGGATACGGTGAATTCATAGGTGAGCGGCTCCTCGACGACCCAATCGCCAGTTGCCTGCAGATACTCAGTCAGAAATGACCGTACAGCCGTGCCGGATTCCTCGAAGTCAAACTCGTTCAACAGCACAATGTCCGGGCGGATTTTCCGAAGAATCCGGGCAACTTTTCGCGCCTGGACGCTGGTTCCACCGGCCAGATCCCGGGACAACTGGCCGCTTTCCTCCCTGTTCAGGCTGCAGTTGAATGTTGCCACGCGGAATTTCGTCTCTGACGCACTGAGGGAAACCGCTGAGGATCCCCAGAGGCTGGCAAACACCAAAGCAAGGCATCGCTGCCAGCCAAAATGCAAACAACGAGGCCGCTGACGTCCCCCGAACACGACGAATCTGCCCGCCATTTCAGCCACCCCAAATCGCAACGCACTCTGCACGTGCTGCCGATCTGAGTGATTTCCGGATTGTCAGCAGCGTGTCACCAATCCGGTACCCCGGATCTTACGAGCGAAGATGACGTTGGAAAGTGCCCCCGGAGAAATTCCCTGTCACTTCCGGGATTCGCGATGGAATCGATTCACCGCTCAGGTTCCTCGAGACCGCCCAACATCACCTCAGCAGACTCACACGCGCTCGTCCCGCCTCAATGCACCGAATCCACCTCCCCTGCATTCATGGCCGCAGCAACCTGACTCGAATCTCCTCAGCCAGCGATTCGGTCCCCCGACCATTCGATTGCTGCGTCTGTTCCTCAATCAGCCCCTGACGAAGCGCCTCTACCTGTATTCGCAACTCCGGCAGGTCATACACTTGCAGCAAAGCCAACGCTTCGTTCAGAACGCATAGTCGTACCAGACGCTGCGGACACCTGTTGAGCTCATTCAGCGCCTGTCCGATCAGTGATTCAGCCTCAGCGACCGGTAATCGGGATGTCACCAGCGATTCCCGAATCAGCAGCAATTTCGCCAGCGACTGAGTAGTTCGCAGACTCACCGGAATTTCAGCCCTGGCAATCGCATCTGTCACTTTGTCAGTTGTCATCGGCACACCCACAAGCTGCTCCATCAGGTGCTGGTGCAAATTCTTAGTTACCGATGTGACGGGAAGTTTTCGAGTCAGTAACACGGCCGCGCACGTCAGTCCGGCTGGCAGATTCCTGCTGTCTTTCATCTGAAGCAGGGATTTCAACAGACGGGACTGGGTACTCTCCTCAGAAAATTCCGCCCTCGTGATTGCCTGGAACAACAGACTCTCTGCACGAATCTCCCTCAGCTTCTCGACATCAATACAACCCGGATCGCTGGTACCGGATAATTCCAGCAACAGGTCGACATCGAACGGAGATCCGGCGTCCGAAGTCGCTGGCTCCTCGAGGCAACGCTCCAGCCACTTCAGCATCTGCTCCGCCCCGATCTGCTGCAGACCCCACCGTCGAGCTGCATTCCAGCGTGAGCGAAATGCGATTGCCTTGTCTTCGCCAAGATCCCGCGTGAATCGATCCACATCATGAGACGTCACGCTCAGCAACAAACCGGTTGCATCGACGGGATAGCCGGAATGCTGAATCTGCTCTGCCGTCTGCAGCAGACGACGAATCGTCTCCGGACCTGCGGCCGCCAATTGCTGAGGCCGCAGATTACGCACCTGCTGCAGAAGCAGGTCCTGTGCGTCACGCGGTCTGCCGGTTTGTTCATACAGGTTCACCAGCGCCAGTGTTGTCTGCTGCGACAGATCGCTGTTCATGGTCTTCACGGTCAACAAGCCCTGCAGAATCTGCAGACGAATCTCCGCTTGAGACGGGCTCTGATCCGCTAATCGTTCCTGCAGCAGGAACAAGGCCGCAGCCTCAATAGCGAGCAATTCCTCTGCCCCGCGCGATTCCTGCCCTCGAACCTGTTCCAGCATTTCGACAAGCTGCTGTGAGGCTGCCGCGTGGTCATTCCGTGCCAGACTGACGAACACCTGCACAACACGGATTTCCGACCCGCTGACAGACTCAGGCTTCAGTACCGACAACGCCTGGTTCCAGCTCTCCGGATCCTGCAGGCGACCAAGGATCCGCAGCACCTCATCCAGAATCACTCGCCTTTCAGCCGGATTCCATCTGTCCGCCTGATGCAGTGCTGTCAGCTCATCGAGGATCGCGGGAAGAACTGTCGATTCAGTAGCGAGACCGGGCCGGGCAAGGACGGTCGCAATTGCCGTGCGCCGCGTATCGACATTTTGCAGTAGTGTCGACAACGCAGCAGCCACGACTTCCGGTGCTTGTCCGGAGGTTGACACGTCGGCAAGAACATTCAGCAGCAGGCGACTGTGATCCCTCCAGCACGATGGTTCCGCTCGAAGTACCGCGTCCAGAAAATCCGCACGCCGGTTCGCTCGCTCAAATGCCTGATAGATCGTTTCAATCTCCTGCTCAAACGCCAGCGGATCCTCTTTAAGAAACTGCAGATATAAATCACAGGCCTCTGAGGTTTTTCCGGCGGTTTCCAGTGCGGCCGCCTGCTTTTTCAGTCCCGGAGGCACACGGTTGGATAACACAGCGATCCGATCCCGCTTTGCATTCAACAGCTCCCACTGCTCTGCTGCTTCATGAAACTCCGCCAGAATTTCCAGCAAAGCCATCGAATCCGGCGATGCGGCCAGCATCGTTTCGTATCGATCAATCAACGGCTGGAGCCGTCCGAGCCTGCCCAGCGCTTTGATCGCCTGCAGCCGTTCACCGCCATCATCCCGGTCATCGTTGGGACGCAGACCGGAAAACAGGTTCCCTCCCGACGACAGCTTGAGTAACTCCCAGGCGGCTTCAGCGGCAAGCTCCTGATTGGCCGAGTTCATCCAGCTCTGCAGCTGCCGACCAAGGACTGCCACTCGGGTTTCTGCACCTCGTCCCAGCCTCGCTTCAATCGCCTGTGCATCCTCGCCCATGCCCAGTCGATCCAGCACCGGGATCAGACTCAACTGCTGCTGTCGGGACAACGGCAGTCCGGTTAGTCGCAGCGCAGCCTGTCGAGCACGTTCCGGGCGATCATTCGCAAGGCTGACATTCAACACCAGGAGTTCACCATCAATCACCACTCGCGGATCCGAAGTCGCCAATCGCTCTGCGACTGCGATCGCTTCATCAATCAGGTCCAGCCCGACGATCTGCTCAGCAATCCATAGCCGCAGATCTGTTGCCTCAGGTGCCTGCTCCGCTGCCACCAGCAACTGATACAGCATCGGCACAAGTTCCCCGCGCTGCCGCAGCAAGTCCGCCTGCAACATCCTGCGACCAAACTCAGACACAGTCGATTCAGCCAGCCCCAGTTGCTGAGTCACTTCCGCGGATGTCCCCTCACACACCAGCACCGCTCTGGCCAGCACCTGCGAGATCAGCCGCTCGCCCGCATCCGCCGCCGCCACCTGATGCCGAAAACTAATTGCTCCCGGTTGCGAAATGGCCAGCAATCGCGGTGTCAGGGCCCGCTGCTCCATCTGCCGACATCGCAACAGGACCTGCAGCATCGCCCGCACGTCATCCCTGGTTTCCAGCATGCCTGTCAGCAATCGCTGGTCCGTCTGCTCCAGCTGCCTTCGCAGCTGCAGCACAGTTTCCCCGTCCGGATTTCGCGTCTGCATCTGCGACAGAAACTGTCGCAGTAACGAGGCGTCCTGCCACTGAACGGCCTGCTGCAACACAAACAATAAATGAGGGAGCGTCGATTGTGGTGACGTGGCCATTTCCAGCAGCCACCCCCGATAATCCTCACGACGCAATCGAAACAGCGCCGGCGACGACCAACGCCCACTGGCCAGTAACCATTCCGGGTGTGAGACCAGTTGACGCAGACGTCCCAGACACGCAGTTTCCAGTTCCCCCCGATCCCGTTCCGCCGTTGTCACTCCTGGCGCCATCAGCAAACGCTGCCGAATACGAAATCGGATGACCACGGCCACGACGTCCTGAGAATTCTCCAATGCCTCGTCGACTGCCCACAGCAGCGTATCGTCCCTGAATTCTGCCGGTGCTGATTCCACAATCGCCACTACGGGCCCCCAACCCAGTTGCTGTGGACACCTCTGCTGAATGACGTCCCGGACCGCCATCGGCCCCGAGCACTGTGCCAGAATCCCGAGGCATTCCGCGCACGCATCACCGAATGTGGTTGCGTCCCCGCTTCGTGGTTGCTGCCACGCTGTTAGTTCGGCCATAGCAAACTGTGACGGAGCCGCCAGTCCTGCTCCAGCGGTGCCAGACGATGCCGGCACAGCCTCCATCGGCAGTGTCAAACTCAGTACCGCGCGGGCCGCTTCCTCAGCATCCGCAGACTGCCCCCCACGAACAGCCAACCGCGCCAGTTGCAGCAGCGACCACCAGTCTTCCGGATCGGCAACTCGCTGCTTTCTGCACAAATCCAGCATCACTTCTGTCAACTCGAGCGACTCGGCAAGTCGAATGGCCGTGTGCACATCCGTCCGCAGAGGTCGATCGGCGACAGACTCGCGAATCAGGTCCCCGGGGGAAAACTGTCGAAGATCAACATTTTCCATCGCAAGCAGGCGACGCACATCATCCGGGTCACGAGTGATGCGCAGCAACTGCAGTTGATAACGAGTCGCCGCTTCCGCGTTCTTCTCTCTTTCCGCCAACGCTACCAGTTCCGTCAGCAATGTGGTGTTCTCCGGGGTTTCGGCCAGCAGTGATTCAAGAGCTGCTCGTGCCTTTCGAAAATCGCCCGACTCACGAGCGACCGTTGCCAGATCCCGAGTGGCTTCACCAGGCTCCCGCCCCTCGCGAGACCGCTCTTCAAGACGCTGCAGTAACGCAGGCAGTGTCTGACTGCGCAGGGCGAGGTCCGTCAGTGAGATCAGCAACGCTTCACGACTATCCGACTCTGCCGACCGCTCAAAGGCACGCCAGTACAGTTCCATTGCCTCAGCCGTCTGGAACTCATCCGCCAGTGTTTTGGCCAGAGACTTTAACGCCGCTTCATCATCGGGATTGATACGAACGGCTTTCCGCAACGCCGCAACCGCTGCCGCTGGTTGTCCCGCTTCAAAGGCAATGTCCGCATAAAACTGCCATGAGGCCACCGCTCCGGGAGCCGATTTCGTGATTTGCTCCGCGACTTCCATGGCCCGCTGATAACGCCCCATGCGCACTTCCAGCCCCGCTAGCCTGCGCAGGTGTTCCGACTGCCCCCGGCGATCAATCTGCTGCAGCTTTTCCAACGCATCGGCCGCATCCCCGTAACGCCCCGTGCGTTCATACAACGCCGTCAACTGCTCCCATGCCGTCACTTTATCGTCGTCAAGCTGAGTCAGCTGCTGGCAGACTTCCACCGCCTCATTCAATCGTCCGGCAGCCTCCAGGCAAACCATCAACTGCTGTCTCAACGCAATCCCGGAAGACGACTCTACTGACAGCACACGCTGCAATCGCAGAATCTCGGAATCCAGCTGGCCGGTCGCCAGCAGAATCCGTACACGCTGACTTTGCGCCTCTGTACGCTGTTCGGGTGTCGCTGCAGCTTCAGCAGCCTGATCCAGTTGCCCTAACGCCTCGCGAATCAGCTCACTTGCCCCCACTGCATCATCGACTGGCAACTTGGCTCCACCCACCGCCCCCTCATCAATTCCGCTGTGGGTGTCATAGCCTGAGGCCTGCAGCAGGAGGTCCGCGAACAATAATCGGTCCGAAAATTCCGGTTGCAGCTCACAGGCTTCGCGCAGGACCGCGATCGCTTCCTCCAGCCAACCTGCACGCCGCAGAATGCCTGCCAGACGCACCAGATTGTCCCGGGTCCGTTGCGATCCTTCCGCCATCCCCTGCCAGACCGCCAATGCTTCCGACTTCTTTTGCTGTCGACTCAGGAACTCCCCAAAAGCTTCACGATATTGCAGCTGTTCCGGCGCGGCTTCCATTGCCTGCTGATACAACGCCCGCGCCCGCTCTGTGACTCCAGCCCGGTTCATCAACTCAGCAACCCGGCTGAGCACTGCAGCATCCCCGGGCGACGCCGCCACCAGCTGTTCCCAGACCCGCACCGCTTCAGCTCGCTGCTGGTCAGGCGCCTGATCCGGGCGTCCCAGACACAACAGGCCCCACGCCACACGATGATCATCTGTCGCAGTTCCTGCATCCGCCAGAAACTCATACTGGAGAATGGCCTGGCCAATCCGACCATTGCGAACCAACTGCTCAATCAGAACCTCGCGCACACTCACGTCACCTGGAGCAGCTGCGACCGCCTTCTTCAGCCACGCTTCAGATTCCTGCGGGCGTCCCATCAGCCCCAGCACAGAGCCCAGACGACTCATCACATCCACATCTTCCGGCTGCTGCTGCAGCCAGAGTTCGTAGTACCGCGAAAGCCCGGCCAGGTCCCGCGTATCACGATAAACGGTTTCAATCCGTCCACGAATGTCCCGATACAGCCAGCCCTCAGGATCAACTTCCGGAATCAGACCTGAGAGGAGTTCCACCGCAGCGTCGGTCTGCTTCAACTGCAGCAGCATCTCGGACATTTGCAACTGCATCGGAATCCGTTGTTCAGGATCGTCCGATAAGTCGGCAAGCTGCCGGTATCGATCCAGCGCCTCCTGCCAGCGCCCCTCCTGCGCCATCGCCGCAGCAATCTGCTCTCGAACCCGACGGTCCGCCGGAAACTGCTGTTCAAGACGCATCCAGACCGCCAGCGCCTCGTCCGGTCGTCGAGCTCGCTGCAGTGTCCCGGCATACTCCCGATACAGCTCCAGCAGATCTGCACGCCCCGGCCGCAGGGCAATTGCGCGTTCCCACGAGGCCACCGCCTCAACCGTCGCCTCCCGCTCAGAGTAGGCGCGGGCGAGGTACCAATGCGCAATGGGGTTGTCTGGTTGCGCCTGCACGACCTGCTGCAGCAACTTCACGGCTGCATCAGCTTCTGAATGACGCAGATCCAGCATTGCCGCCAGCAGCAACGCAGTTTCCTTTGCACACGCCGGCGGAATGGTCAGGGTCGGTACAGATGCGTCGCCCGCTTGTTCCGCAGCAGCATCTTCTTCAACCACCAGCCCCGCATGCCGCAGAAGATTGCGACGAAACTCCACAACCACGCCCCGTTCCGCATGCCATGCGTAGACCCGGTCGAAGGTTGTTCCGTATCGCGCGTTGCGAACGAGGGCAGCGAGCAACTTTTCGGCGCTGGCCCGCTCTGCCTCGTCCGCCCGAAGGCCACCACCCGACAACACACACACCAGCCACAGGACACTCGTCGCGCCCCGCAGCCACCACGTGATTGCCGACCACGCACTCCGCATCGTTCCCCTTCGGCCAGTAACAGAGTTCATGAACGAATGTGTCCTGCCTTCAAAAACAGAAAAAGCAGGCCTTCGCCGGATGGCAAGTGCCTGCTTCGTCAGACCCGCTCGTCAACACACGCGGAGTTCAATCTCTCGGGACATCGCCCGACCTGCATTGCTGACTCGATGCCGAACACCGTACGGCAACACTCCGGCTGCGGCAGCCACATCGCTCGCAGGCCAAACAGTCCTCAGCCCGATCCGGGAATCTTGCCCTTGTACTTGCCCATCGACTTCTTCATGGACTCTTCCATCTGCTTCTTGATTTCTTCGTCACTCTTGGAGTTCTGTCCGCCCTCGGTCGGTGCCAGTTCCGGAGTACCACCGCAGCCGGAAATACAAAACGTGACCAAGAGACACAAAGCAGGAATCCATGGGGATTTCATCGCAATACTCCTCGGGAAGACCGTAAACATTGTGGACCAGTTCCACTACCTCGCGATCAGTATACCTTTTGACCCGGCGAGGGCAAATCGGCCTGCAGTTGCTTCCACGCTTCCACCTCCCGCGGCCGATTCAATTGCCGGTAAAACTCAGCCAGAACCCCTACGTTGTCCGCTCGACTTAAATCCAGCAAGGCTCGTCGCAGGGGCTGCTGGGCTTCCAGTTCCATCAGCAGTTCGATCTCTTTCGCTCGCGCACGCGATTTCTCCGCAGCCTCCCGCTGCCCCAGCCTCGCCTCGGACTGAGCACGAAAATGCAGCAAAGACCAGTCCACTGGACCAGGCCAGATTTCCAGTGCCTGATTCAACTCTGAAATCGCTGCCTGATCGTTTCGATCGACGATCTGCAGCACTCGCCCTGCCGTCCTGTGATACAGAAAGTGATCCTTCGCGGCCCCCCAACGCTCGAACCACGCCTTCGCGTCGTCCAGTCGCCCCAGCTCCAGCAGCAAATCAATCCATGTGGCCAGAAAAAATATGTTGGTCACCGCGTCCGGGTTTGCCGACACCGCTTCCAGCACCTGCAATGCCGTTTCCCGGTCACGGAGATGCACAAGAAAAGCCGCTCGCGCTGTCGCCGTACTCACGGCCTGAGGCTCATGCTCCTGAAACGCTTTCAAACGCGCTAACACAACGTCATCAGAATTGTACTGCCCCTCTGGCAGAAAACCCATGCGTCGGTCCAGTTCGGCATTTCCTGAATTCGGGCTGAACTGACTGAAATACCAATCCGCGAGACGACCGGGACGCAACTCTTTCGGTGACCGCTCCAGAGTACTCCAGAAGTACGGCTCCGCATACTGAAAACGCTCCGTCAGGTCGTACAGCTTCCACATTAAATAGTGCGCGTCCACGGGGGCCGAATCCAGTTCCAGCGAACGTCGCAGTTTCCGTTCTGCGAGGTCGGGCTGCTGCAGGACCAGCAGCGCCAGGCGGCCCTCACGCATGCGCGATTCAGCACCCTCCTCAGCGTCATCAGTGATCTTCGCCAGACGTTGCATGGCCAGTTCTGCGGCTTCCCGCGGATCGCGCCCACGTCCACTGATCACCGCCTGCGCCCATAACAGGATGGCCTCTCCGTCGTCCGGAAACCGCCGCAGATAATTCTCCAGTGCTGCTTCCGCAAGATGATCCCGCCGCTCCAGTAAGTACTGACGCCCGGCCGCCAGGTCATCTCTCGCACGCGCGTCCGCCGCCCTCTCCCACAATACCACCGCGATCGCTGACAGCACAGTCAGCACGATCGTGAACCACAGCAGCCAGCGCCGACCCGCAGTTCCAGCAGCGAATTCTCCTCGGTCACTCATCGAACTCTCACTTCCGGTTGCTGCCCCGGACGCACCAGCACATACTGATTCGTCGCGACGTCCGTGTGAGACTCCACGCGGCCGTCCGCCCACTCAATGTCCACCTGCACCTGTTCACCAATCACCCCAAACAACAACCGACCGTCGTTCGTTGACAGGTAGCTGCCCCCGGCCGCCAGAGTCTGCTCGGAACTTCCCCGCGAATCTGTCACCTTCACACGTGTTCCCGTCAGCGACCGACGCTCCGGGTGCAGCAACTCCAGCCCCAGATATCCCGCCTTCACGGCCGTCTCGTTGCGAAGCAGCACGACCGGGCGATCCAGATGACTCACGCCAATGTCCGTGTCGCCGTCATTGTCGAAATCGCCGCCGGCCACTCCACGCCCAATCCATGCGTCCAGAAAATATGCTCCCGCGTGCTCAGAAATATCACGAAACCCTGTGCCGGTGTTCAGCAGCAACTGGGGAGGCATGTTGTTGGGCTCAATCGCTGGTCCCAGCACATGTCCATTCGCCACAAAAATGTCCGGCCGCCCATCACGGTTGTAGTCCAAAGGAATCACGCCAAACCCCAGAAACGCAAAACTACTGGATGCCACCCCAGTCCGAAGACTGTCGTCTTCGAATAACAACCCACCAAGGTTCCGATACAACGTGTTTTTCATTTGATAATAATGGGTCAGGTAGAGGTCAGGCAGTCCATCGCCGTCATAGTCCGCCGCCGCAATTCCCATACTGGCTTCGTTCACCCCGTCTGCACTCACCGCCGATCCGGATTGCTGGCCAATCTCACGCCAACCCGCAGACCCACCTGAAGACGCACTGCGAGTAAACAGGAGGTTCGCTTCCATATCATTCGCCACATAGATCTCCGGCTTCAAATCACGATCCAGATCAATCGCGGTGATTGCCAGACCCTTCGATGCTGGTGCTGACAAACCTGATTCATCAGCCCCATCGCGAAACGTCCCGTCCCCTGCATTCAGCCAGACCGCGTCCCGAACCCCGTCATACTTCCCGGGACCACAGTACCCAGGCTTGTCACCATAAAAACACACCTGATTATTCTGCAGCGTCACGTTCATGTAGTTCGCACAGTACAGGTCCAGCATCCCGTCATCGTTGAGGTCCAGCCACACGCCGCTGGTGCTCCAGTGAGGATCGCCGATCCCGGCGACTGCCGTCACATCTCGAAAACTGCCGTCGCCGTTGTTCAGATACAGGACGTCATTGCCGTAATTGGCCACGAACACATCCGGAAACCCGTCCGCATCATAATCTCCGACAATCACGCCCTGCCCATAACCACCATCATCCGCACCAGCCACCTCGGAACGATCCTCAAACCGCTGCCCAACCCGATTTCGGAACAAACGGTTTCCCGGCACTTCCACAGGTTCCGCCCGCGGATCCAGCACGGCACCATTGGCAAAGTACAAATCGAGCCAGCCATCAAGGTCCACATCAAGCCACGCGACGCCCCCACCCATCACTTCGGGAAGCAGAAAACGCCCGGGCACACGGTCTTCGAAATATCGAAATTCAATACCCATCAAGGGGGCCACATCCGTAAATGCCGGTAATGGATCCGGAGGCACATTCTGCGGTTTCGGCTTGCCACTGCCGGTTGCGGGGTCCAGGGGGATGGCGTTCGGTCCGGTTTTCCCGGTCCCGAAGACCACTTCCGACGATCCCGCGCTGCCGCTGGTGTCTTCTGACGTTCCGTCACCACAGCCGACGGTCAGAACTGCACTCAATAAGCCAGTGAGCATTACGCTGACCGACCTGACATACATTGATTTTGCCACCAGGCTGCCTCTGCAAAAAAACAGAACAAGGCAAACAAAAAGCCGGGTGTCCTGCGACATCCCGGCTTCTGATGTTGAAAAGGACTTCTCGAAGAATCTTAGAACTCTCCGAGCACCTGGCCATCATTACGCGCGCCCACACGCACCCAGACGTTGTGGTCGATGTTCTCGCTGATGAACTTAACAGAACCATCAGCCAGACAAATCTGAGCCCCACCGGTGTGCCAGCTGGACGCCGACATCAGCGTCGAACCATACCAGTCACCTTCGTTGGAGTGGCAGCTGGTTTCGTTCGGATTCATATTGTGGGAGTACACAGCGCCAGCCCCGTTGAATGACCAGGACCAGCCGGCCCCGCGCATTGCATGGCGACCACCACCGTTGTCTGCAGACGCCGTCTGGGCGTTGCAGTTGGTGCGAAGTTCCTGATGAGTGTTCCCGCCGGCCCAGGTCTTGATCTGCTTTGTCCGTGTGCCATAGGGCTCCGGCTTGAAGTTATCCATGCCGAATTCACCGTAGGCGGCCGTGTTGCTCGACCCGTCAGTGATTGATGCGAACGTGACAGGAGCATTCTGATTGCCCGGCTGACCGATGTACGATGCGATCCCGTTGTGGCGACCTTCCCAGCCGCTGACAGGATTTACGCCGTCGATTGACAACCGCTGAACGCCGTTGTTGATCGCGTAGGTAAAGTTGCCGTCAGCACCACCCTGATTCGGGTTGGCGTTCGATGGGCAGTTGAAGACCGGCAATCGGCCGCTAAGCGCCGTGTTGCTGCCGCGGTACCAGTGATGGTACGGGTACTGGTCATAACGCAAACGATTAAACTCGTTGGTACGCTCCAGCATCGGCAACATGAACACTTTGTCCGAAAATGCCGCCTGAATGTCGTCTCGGTATGCCGGACCAGGATTCCAGCCAACACTTGGCGGAAATTGTCCGTACACGTCATGGTAGTTGTGCATGGCAATCCCAATCTGCTTCAGATTGTTCTTGCACTGCGTTCGTCGTGCTGCTTCACGAGCCTGCTGGACGGCAGGCAACAGCAGCGCCACCAGAATGGCGATAATTGCAATCACCACCAGCAGCTCAATCAGCGTAAATGCTCGCCTCTTCCAAGCCACGGACTTCATACCATCCTCCCCTGCGCGTGATCAAGAAAACACTCGATAAGAACACAATACAGCCATAAACCAGAACGAAATGACCACTTTTTCAGCAGCTCCGACCGGCTCTTAGGCATCTGCCGTCCCAATTTCGACAGCATTTCTCAACGTGTTACCATTTTTCGGAATTCGTGTCAATCCCTCATAACGATGTTTTCCGGCGAGCGACGTCTTCCCGCTGCTTTTCCACCGACAAAACGATCACTGCGACCGGGACTCCATGTGCCACGGCGAATTTGAGCTTCCGAGTTCCGGGCCCGTTAGTTCGGCGCAGCCTCAGTTGACTCTGCCGGTTTTTCTGCGTTTTCCGCTGCTGAATCGGCCTCAGTCCCGGCCGGTGCTGCAGCCCCGGCTGCCGGTTCAGTACCAGACGGTTGTGTTGGTGCCCCGCCGGGTGGGCCCGCCGGCGGTCCTCCAGCAGCGGCCGGTGCCGGTATTGTTCCCTCCAGCTCAAAAACCACGTCGTTCCTGGCCGGATCCGAGGTCACTTCAATTTCCAGCGGTGATGTGGCCGTTTCCAGATACTTTGGCGGTACCAGCGGACGTGGCGGAATTCCCGGCGCCAGACTGCTGATTCTGACCTTATGCCGTCCCACTGATGCCCCCGTCTCTCCATTGGTTTCCAGAGAGAATCGCCCTTGCTGATCAAGATATCCCATACTGAAGTCCAGCGGGTCACCAATCACTTCCGTCATGACAGACCCCGTCGTAACCGGTCGCCCCTCAAACAGGACGATGCCCGTAAACGGCACTTTGGGACGCTCACCCTGTGTCTGATTCCAAACGTAATACCCGCCGCCAGTCACCAGCCCAATTGCACCCACCAGTACCAGCACTCTGACAATGCTGAATTCACCCGCTGGCTGCACTGCTACCCGTTCAACCTGACCACTGTCTGCCACTGTCTGTCTCCAGTCCCGATAACTTTCCTGTTGACCTGATAATCGCGACTGATCTGCCGCTGAATCGTGCCGTTCACGACACCCTGACTGATTTACGATTGGCGAGGCCCGTTGAGCTGGATATGGTCGACGCTGAAAAAAGCCCGCCAGCAACTTCGGATTCGCCACGCCGGTTCGCCGCTCCGGTTCGTCCACTCAACTACTGCACGTCCCGCAGTACGCGCACCGCTGACGATTCCGACTCGTCCTGGACGATAACCAAACGCTCGCCACGGGGCAATTGCTGCGTGACGGTTTCCATGCCATCCGGCCAACGGACTTTCAGCGTCACGTCGTCATCGCCCGGCAGCCCGATCAGCAGTCGCCGATCCGCTGCCGAAGCATAACTTCCCCCTCCGTACACCGTGAACATCCGCCGTTGCTCGCCGAACTCAACGGTTACAACCGCCGCCACCGCGTCGCGATTTGCCCGCCGGCCAATCAGCCGCAGGACAATTCCCCGGCCCAGGACTTCCACCGGACAACTGTCGTTTCGCAGTAGTTCCGGCTGAGCATCCTGGTGGCTGATAATCACATCCCCGTCGCCGTCATTGTCCACGTCTGCAGTGGCGAGGCCACGTCCCACATGCGGCTGACGGAAGTAGGCTCCAGCGCCGCGCACCAGCTGAAATTGTCCCCCCGTGTTTTTCCAGAGGCCCGCTGGTTGCTGATACTGTCCCTCCCGCCCGAGGTCTGCCAGATTGTCGTCCGTGTGGCCGTTTGTCACGATCAGATCCGGCCACCCATCCAGATCAAAGTCCGCAAAGGACGTGCCCCAGCCGACCCACGGCAGGCTGCCCTCCGGAATCGCCGTCAATCCGGTCTCCAGAAATGTCCGCTGACCCAGATTTGTATACAACGCATTGTGCTCGTTCTGATAGTTGGTCACGAACAGGTCCAGAGTTCCACTGCCATCCACGTCGGCGATCGCCAAACCCATTCCCGCCTGTGCTTGTCCGACGTGATCAAAGGCCGTCCCGGATTGCTCACCAATCTCCTGAAAACCCTTTTCACCACCCACAAACAGAAAATTGGGGTGAATGTCGTTGGCCACATAAATGTCGGTCCGCCCGTCTCCATCCACGTCCGCTATCAAAACACCCTGACCACGCCCCGTGACGCCACGTATCCCGGATGACTCCGAAGTATCCCGAAACGTGCCATCCCCGGCATTCTCGTACAACACATCCGCTTCCGGGGGAACATGAGTCGGGCTGCAGAACATCCGGATCCCTCGCGATTCATCTCCACAATACTGACTGGTCTCCCACGTCCACTGCCCGTAATTGCAGACGTAAAGATCCAGCAGCCCATCATGGTTCAGGTCGCCAAAGGCTGCACTCGTTCCCCAGTGCTCGTCCGCAACCCCAAACGCCACGGCCGATTCCGAAAACGTGCCGTCCCCATGATTCCTGTACAACAGGTTTCGGCCATAACGCGTGATGTACAGGTCCGGAAACCCGTCACTGTCCACGTCCCCCACGGCCAAACCACACGAATATCCCGCCTGACCGATTCCAGCGACTTCCGAAATGTCCCTGAACCGCCAGTCACCGAGATTCCGGTACAGTCGGTCAAACGGCCCCGCAGCATCCGCCCGCAGCGGGAATTCAGCCCCATTCGCAAAATACAGGTCCACTTGCCCATCCATGTCGACGTCCAGCGCCGCACAACCAGTTCCGTTCGCTGCTGGAAACGGCTTGGCCGGCGAATTTCCACTCCGCTGAAGAAAATCAATGCCACTCCGCTCACGCATCGACGCGAATTGAAACACTCCAGCAGACTCTTCGCCTTCCGAGCCCGACGCCGGCTGCCCGGACGTACCGTTCGCCGCAGTTGAACTTTGTCTGCCCGGAATCTCACCGGCCCCCGCCTGTATTTTTTCCCCACCCGCGCCCGTACCAGCGGCTGGTTGACCACTTTCCCCGACCTGCGCGGTGCCGCCCGATCCAGAACCAACCGGGGCAGGTCCGGCATCTCCACATCCGACACCGGCCAGCAACACACTCAGCCACAACCACGGACAACAATACCGTCGCTGCTGAGACAATCGCCGCAGCCCGCGACTTGCTTTCAGACCCACGCGATGCCCCACGCAAGACCACTCCGCCTGCTCAGTCATTCCCGGGCTCCCTGCAACTCTTGTTCAACCGCCGCTTCGTCCGCCGCTTCTGCCGCCCCGTCCCGACGCACTCGCTCCGCGATCTCCGGCCAGATGCCGATCTGATGGTCCCGCAGTAAGGCCTGCAGACTCCCTCGGTCCGTTTCCATGCGCACTTCCTGATCCCGCGTGGCGGGCATGTGACAGTCCACGCAGCGATCCTGCGCCTTCGCCCCCAACTGACGTACGTCCGGACACACGTCCGGCTTGTGGCAGTCTCGACATCGCGCCGAATAGTCCGCCAGTCGGCCACGCTGATCCTTGTGCGGATCATGGCACTTCGTGCAACTCAGTCCACCGCTGGCCGTAAAACAACGACTCTGCATCAGTCGCGCCAGCTGGTTCGCACTGTGAGGATCCGCGTTGCTTTCACTGTCACTCTTCAGGTCCAGCTGCAACCACGATTTCAACGGCTCACCAGGACGATAGGCAAACGCATTGCCCAGCGGCTCACCAGCCGAATGACACTGAGCACACACTTCATTCTGCCGCTCAATCGAGAGTGACCCGGGATTCACAATCCGATGAGCCTCAGTTGCTTCCGGAAACTGACGATGATACGCCACATGCTCGTGCCCCGGTCCATGACACCGCACACAGGTCACGCCCGGCAGCAGAGTCTCCCGGTCGAAGCGGTTCACTTCCCGCGCATCCACACCAATCCACGTCGCATGGCAGTCCAGACACCGCGCCGGAACCGGCCGCGAATAGTCCACGGTGCCGTCTGTGTACGGTCCGGGACTGTTCACCCACGCGTTGCTCTCCGTCAGATAACTCACATGCATCTGATACAACCGATCCTCGTCCCACCACAGATAACTCTGACCGTGATTGCCGGAACCCAGCACGAGATCAAAACGAAAGTCCCGAACGTACTCAGTCCCCAGCTCGGAATCCCGCCACTGCACCGTCTGAAAAAATCCGCTCTCACCAGCCGTCATGCGAAACTGCAGGCGCGGGTTGCCGGTCTTCAGCACGTTCTGCCCCTCGGCAAAACTCCCCCGAATTACATTCGGTCCCGGCAACATGGACGTCTTCGCATGCGCTGTCTCAACACTGGTCTCGTAGTACTCCTGATGGCATTCGCGACAACTCTCCGCTGGCAGAAATCCGCGATGCTCCGCAGAAACCCCCGATTGAAAGTCGTCCGCCGAAAACTTCATCGGCAACAACACCGCATCACGCCCGCGCAGCTCCCCGGAGGTCACGAGGTCCGCCCAATCTTCCGGCGCGACACGCCGCAGCCCGGGCACGTCTTCCAGCGGCGCAGTTCGCATGGCCGTTTCCGTTCCCAGCCGCTGAGACAGCACGAACACACCCACACTCAGGGCGATCGCCGCTAACAGACTGAGCACCATGCGTTTCACGGCCCACTCCCCTAACCAGACATACGCACCGTTTCAACCCGAGTCCCTCAGACAATCGCAGCTCGCTCAGCCGTCGCTTCCGTCCACAGCGTTGCACCGCCGTTCAACGGCTCGCTCACCTCCACGTGCAGTCCTGCCGCACCGCCGAAGCATCTCAATCGCCCGCAAATATCCCTGACATGCTCGGCATGCTCTGCAGGAATGCAGATGCCCGGGCCCCACGAAGACTGCGCTGCTCCCCGGACTCCCGCCGCACGCAATTCCCGCACCACGTCCCGTATCAGCGGCGACGAAAAAATGTCTCCCTGCGCTCGCGAATAAAATCGCCCCGCCAGGTCCCCGTAGTGCTCCAGTCCTTCCGCAAACTGAGCAAACCGCAATTCCGTCACACCCGCAAACACAACTCCCAGTGCCAACTGACTCAGCTCTCGAATCAACGCCGAATCCATCACGGGCCGCGCACCAAACCACGTCTGCTCTTCCGCCCCCGACATGCCCTGCCCCTCAACAGGACGCACCAGCACAAATCGCCAGCCCTCCGGAACCAGGGCCCGCTGAACCCGCGTCTCCGGGACCGTCTGACCCTGATCCAGCAGAAAACCGCCATGATCAAACCCATACGTCCCGATCGCTGAACGCTCAGAACGCCCAACCCGCTGCGCTAACTGCTCAGCCGTGATCCGACGCTCCCCTTCCACCAGCCACAAACAGGCGGACGCCAGGCCCAGCGCCAATTGTGTCCCGCCCCCCAGACCCGTGTGAAACGGAATCTCTTCCGACACCACCACCCGGAGCGATGGCAATGCCAGCGTTTCCCGCAGTCGCGATAGCACCCGAGCAATCCGCGACGTCGCCTCGACACCGCCACAAATCTCATCCCCACCAGACGCAGCGCGCGAAACCATCATGCCCCAGCCCGGTCGACGCACCATCAGGCCCAGCCCGCCAAACTGCCAGCCATCCTCCGCGTTCCCCAGAATCAGCCCGAAGTGCAGCCGCGCTCCCGTGTGAACCTGTATCCGCCTCATGACAGCAGCCCCCGTCGCCGCTGAATAAACTCCACAATCCGCTCCCAGGCGACCCTTTCCACCGATCCCCCCGTCTTCTGCACCGCCGGGGCCAGAAACTGCAACGCCTGATCTATCTCCTCAGCCGGCAACAGGTGCAGTCGAGTCGCCAGGATCGCGGCTTCCAGCACGGCATGTCGCGCCCGATTGAAGCCCAGAAACCCCCGCCGCTCGCCCCGATGCACCACCCGCGACGGCATCCGACTGCGCGCCTCGCCGGCCTCCACGTCTTCCACCTCAAACTCATACCAACGGCAACAGTCCACCAGCACTCGACCTGAGACAACCCGCGCCGACTCGGTGGCCGGAAGTTCTGTCAGAGTCCCCGTGATGGCCCGCGAAATCACGTCCACGTCGTCCGTCACATGAAACACACCACATCGCTGACTCGACAGATTTGAAAATGTCGTCGATGGCTGGAAAGGACGCAGCACCAGTCGCTCAAAATCACCCTCTACGATCGGACCCATCGGCGCTACGTTCAGCCGTCCATCCAACCCGATACTTGTGACCAGTCCTTCCACAATCATGAATGCCGCTCAGCCCTTTCATCCCGAAACGACTCAGCCCCGCAGCGGCCAGGGTATTGATACACCCCGAATCTTCACCGAATCAGACCACGGCTCTCCAGACGTTTTCCGAAGTCTATCGCCCCGCCCCTCCCGGAATCAATCCTGCCGGATCTTCCCGAACCCTACTCTCGACCTTCTACGCGACTCATCCAGAATTCCGCCGGACTCGTTCCCCGCCACAAACACAGCGATTTCGCCACATGCGAATAAAATGTGTAGTTCTGGTCAATCTCCGACTGTGGTGTCGCTTCCACATTTCGTAATAGCCAACCCACGGCACGCTCCACAGTCTCTCGCGGCGGATGAAACCTCTGCGGTGCCATCGCCAGCCACTCCAGCTGATGCCCCGTTGCGATCACCCGCTTCGACAGCTTCTCCTGAGGATCCGTCTTCTGCGAACATTCTGCGCCCTCCGACCATTGACCATTCCACGATCCATCCGGCCATTGCGACGCAACCATCAGGTCCCGCACCTCCAGCAGAAACTGCTCCACCGCCGACACCGTCGCCGGTTGCAGCAATCGCCCTCCCTGCGACTCATTCAGTCTCAGCAGCAACGTCAGCGTGTACACCCGATGCAGCCCCAGACACACTCCGACCCGCTTGTGCTGACGCATCAGTCGGTCAGCCAGCATGTCCAGCGTCACTCGGCGACCGGACCCGTTATGCCACTCCCGGATTTCCTGCGGTGCCAGCCACAAGGCAAAACACATGCTCGACCACTCTGTCTCCGGCTCGTCCAGTCGAAAGTCCCGCAACGCCTCGGACAGCACATGCCGCAGCTGAAGCGGTCGCATCGTCGTGAATACGGGTGCATCCAGTCGCAGCCCCGCCTCCGTCAACGCCGCCAGCGCATGATCATGATGCACCGACGCTGCACTATCCTCCGCAAAACGAATATGCACGCCTTCCGGAGTATCTGCCAGCAACGGCTCAACCTTGCCATCCCAGGAACTCAGATGCCGCGCCGCGTCCGTCAGAAAGGACACCATAAACGCTCCCGAGATCGCATCCGGATCGCGAAATTCAATCGTCGCCCCCCACGTTCGCAGAGCATGCTCAATCAGGTTCGGTCGCAGGTGACTACGGCTGAATCGCGGGACCAGTTTCTTCAGTACACCCGCCAGCTGCTCATCCGAAACCAGCGCGGGCTCATCATACAACGGCCGCACGTCGGCCGCCTTGTCGACTGCCGGAGCCGCATCCAGCCGGTACGGACGCTGCAGTACCGTCGCCACAATCGCTCGCCGCTGATCCGCAGGTGCCCGTACCCAGGAAACCGCCACAGCTCCGATTACAATCAGCTGCACTGCCAGCACTGTGCTCACCGGCAATGCATGCCGCGTTCCTGAAAAAACAGCCGCCATATGCTCGTTCATCCCGCAGTACAGTTCCCGACACACCGTCAATGCTTCCCCATCCGCCCGTTGGCGCCCGGACCGACAACACCACTCGGACACCCCGCCGCAACCTCTTCAGACTACACCGGACGTTTCCGCACAAACACAATTCCCTGACGGTCCTCGTATTCCGCTTTCCAGTCCGCCGATTCCCGAATCTTCTTCACCAGCACCGGCTGCTCCGCCTTATTCACAATCGCCATGTTCATCCCGTACTCGTCCATCAGCGTCTGCCAGTCCGCAGGTCCGCGAATCAAACGCAGGTAGTCCTTCCAGACCTCCTCCGGCATCAGATGCACATGCAGATTCACCAGCGGTCGCAGCGACTGCGGTCCCCGATTCATCACATAGCCGCTCCATTCCGCCGGGACAAAGGCCAGCCCCCGCGGTATCGCCTGATACCCTCGCAGAAATTCCACAGTGCGGATCGGTGTCGCCGGCGACAACAGCCTTGATTCCTCCGGCACCACTCCCCGCAGCAGCTGAGTCCCAAAGGGGGTGATCGCGACGATAATCCACAACAGTCCCGCATTCGCGAGTGACCAGATCACGGCCGGTTCCGACGGGTCCTGCACCTGCACCCGCGCTCGCAAACCACGAACCCCGGCCACCAGATGCACGCCCGCCACCACACCCGCCACCGGGGCAAACCAGTTCAGCATTCGCACCGACCACGCTGCAAGGGCCCCCGTCAACACAAGCAGCAAAACTTCACCACATCGAATCCGACGCGGAGTGATCTTCAAGGCCAGCATCGTCAGTAACACCGCCGCTGCATACCACTGGCCCTGCACAGAACGCAACGTCAGCGGCGCCCACTCAAACATCGATTCCACATTCGGATTCGCCGAAAACTGCAGGACCTCCGGGTACACCAGCAGGCCCGCAGGATTCGCCAGCACGGCGACCGCGCACAACTGCAGCAACAGCAACCCGCGCCACGCCTCAGCATCCCCCAACGTCACCGGCAGTGAGCGCGAACGAAACAGAACATCACCAAACCGGCCCGCAACCGACACCGCCAGTACAAGCAGTCCCAGCACAAACGAACCGTGCAGATTGGCCCAAAGCCCGAATAACACCGGCCAGATCAAAAACTGCCAGCGTCCACCCCGTAGCGGTTGCAGGCCATAATTCAACACCGCGCAGTACAGCAACAGCCCGGCCAGCTGTGGACGAATCACCTGCAGCTCATGCAGATTCAAACGCACATACACCAGCCCCGCCAACACCCCGGCAACCACCGATTGCCCGCGCAGCATGGCCAGTCGCGACACCAGAAACAAACTTCCTGCTGCCAGCAACGCCGCTGAAAACTGCAACGCCGTCAAACCCCAGCGCCGATTCAGCAGCTCCATCCCCAACTGCGATAACCACGCCGTATTGACCATCCGTACACCCGCCGAAACCGCCATTAACGGCTCCGTGTCCGGGACAGTGCCAGTCTGCAGAATCCGAGCCCCGTAGTTCAAATGATCCCACAAGTCTGTCGGCCACAACGGACGCCCCGCCAGATACACCAGCAGACTTCCCGACAGCACCAGCATCCACGTCATCCCGGCGGATGCCTTCAGCCAGCGCGGCACACTGTCCGCCACGATCGTCGGACGCTCAAACGGCGCCGGCACAGTCGCATTCCCCTCGGGCAGGCTTTCCTGCACACCCGCAATCGGGGCAGATTCTTCAAGAGTCGCAGACATAGTTGGTTTGTTCTCAGTAGAGCGACACAGCGCGGACATCCCGTCGATCCCGACGGTCAGACGCCAGACTTTAACCCAAACCGCGCCGCAATACTGAGCGGAAAAACGCCTCGCGCCCCACTGTCATCCAATCCGGAACAGGACCGTGGCAGATAGAGCGCCTGTAGCGAATAGGGGGGATTTACCTCCATCGACACCAGCCCTCAAACGCCTTTCTCCGGAAATCCCGCGGGAAATCCCTGTCTTTCCGCAGGGCTCACTGGAAAAATTGCGAAACTGGCCTGAACGAATTCCGAACTCCGGCAGAGGAATTCGACCTGCACCCCAGGCACAATCGCTGATCACACGCGTGCATTTGCCACTCGCACTTCCTACAACGTGTACAGCGACTGCTGTCCGGACGCATGGCGACCGGGCCCTGCAAAACACGTCCTCCTGCAGACAACGGCCCAAACCCTCAAAGAACTCAAGCATGCCCGAAGCTTTTCTGGAACTGGAGCATCACGACGAAGCCCGTGCCCTGTTCGGCTCACGCGACGAGAACCTGCGTCGACTGTGCTCCGAAACCGGCGCACAGGTGGTCCTCCGTGGCAATCAGGTCCGCATCCTTGGTGAAACCCCGCAGGTGCAAGCCTGCCTTGATACACTCCGCAAATGGCGAGGATTGCTGGCAAAACAACAGGAACTGACCACAGAAACCGTCGCTGCTACCCTGGCGCCGACACCCCCCGCGCCCCCGCGTCAACCCCCGGAACCACCGTCTCGCGGTGCTTCAGTCCTCGCCGAAGCCGGCTGGCCTGCGCGCGGCCTGACAGAGCTGCGCTCCGGTCGGGATCGCGTCGGCACCATTCGGCCCAAAACCGACGGACAGGCCCGCTACATGGAGGCCATTCGCCGCCACGATCTGGTCTTCGCCGATGGCCCCGCCGGATCCGGAAAAACCTACCTCGCCGTCGCACTCGCGCTCGAAGCCCTCCGCGCCGAACAGGTCCGCAAAATTGTTCTCGTTCGCCCAGCGGTCGAAGCCGGCGAAAAACTGGGATTTCTCCCCGGTGATATGTTCGCCAAGGTCAACCCGTTCATTCGCCCGCTCCTCGATGCGATGCACGATATGATCGATTTCGATCAGGTCCGCCGCTACATGTCCAATGATGTGATCGAAATCCTGCCGCTCGCGTTCATGCGAGGCCGCACGCTGAACGACACCTTCATGATCCTTGACGAGGCACAAAACACCACTGTGACCCAGATGAAAATGTTCCTGACCCGTATGGGACAGAACTCCCGCATCGTCGTCACCGGTGATTCCACACAAAATGACCTCGAAAAAGGCGTGCAATCCGGATTCAAGGATGCAATTCGGCGACTTTCTGCCATCTCCGGAGTTGCGACAGTGCAGCTGACCGGTAAGGATATTGTCAGACACAGGCTGGTTCGGGAGATCGTTTCGGCGTACGAAACGGAACAGGAGCGACCGTCTTGAAGACGCTCCCTGAACTCTTCCGCATCAGCCAGCGCGATGGACGCTCATCCGTCGGTTCACTGCTCTCATGAGAAGCTCATCACCGGGATTCCCGGGATTCTTTCGAATCCTGCGGACTGCGGTTGACCTGTACACACCGCGACTCCGCGTCCCCGCAGAGCCTCGCTGCCTGCTTCAACCTGCCACGGAAGGGTGATCGCCATGTCGTTCTTTGGAACTAGGCGATCACGCCACACCCGGCTGTTTCGCCCCACGCCAACCACGCGCGACCGGCTCCTGTCCGCCTTCCGCGATTACCGCATCCTGACTTTGGTGATGCTTACCGTCGTCTCCGTGTTCGGACTGCTCATCGCGTCACAGACCTGGAACGCACGCTTCAACTATCGTACCGGCCAGATTGCCGCCGTCGGTATCCAGGCACGTACCGACTTCGCAGTCGAAAACGTCGACGAAAGCCGCCGGCAACTTGACGAAGCGATCAAGGCCGCCCCTCTCGTCCTGCGCCATGAAGCCCCCGTCATCGAACGCCTCCAGTCGCTGCTTCGCGATCAGCTCAGCGAAATGGCCAACGCCGAAACCATCAAGGACGTCAACGAATCCATCCTCACCGGCTTCGGCATCGCCAATGATGGCAGCGATACCCAGGAAACCTCCTTCAGCGTCCTCAGAAATCAACTTCGCGACCCCGAAGGTTCCAAAGGCGAACGCATCGACGAACTCATGCGCGAATTCGACCTGCTCACCCGGGACGCCCGCCGACTCGGACTGATCGACACCTCCGCCGCCCGCCGCCTCTTCGGTGACAACGCGGAAACCTCCCTTGTCCTCGACCGCAATCGAGCCATCAAAGTCCTCGACGAAGTCGGCAACACCGTGCACAACGGTGTGCTCGCAGACGTCCTGCTGCAGGAACAACTGCGCGAAACCGGACGACTCGGCAAAAACTGGCCCACGCTCGGCAAACTCGCACGCCTGCAGAAAAACATCGAAATCTGGCTGCAGGTCAACCTGAAAAGCCAGTTGCGCCGCGACAACGAAGCCACCGCCGCAGAACTCCAGGCCGCCCGCGACTCCGCCACAGGAAAATTTGATCGCTATATCGCCGGGACCGTGATTGTCCCCGCTGAAACTCAACTGAACGAAACCCACCGCAGACTCCTGCAACTGGAACATGATGCCTTCGAAAGCAAACTGTCTGTTAAACAGAAAACCATCCGACTCCTCGGTTGGACCGTGCTCATCACGATGCTGGTGATCCTCTTCGGCATGTTCCTCAACTATGCCTCGCCACGTATGCTGTTCGATACCCCGCGACTCATCATCTTTCTCCTCATGTGCTGCACGACCGTCCTGCTCTCCTGCATCGCCAGCGATGATCCACTGCGCGCCGAAATCATACCGCTCCTCGCCGCCGTGATGATTTCCGCGATCGTCTACAGCCAGGTCGTGGCCATCATGACCGCCTTCTGCCTCTCACTCATCATTTCACTGGCCACACTCGCCACGCTCGGCCACTTCATGATCCTGATGACGATCTGCACCACATCCATCCTGCCCCTCCGACGTATCAAGTCACGATTGGTCATGATCAAAGTCGGATTCCTCCTCGCCGTCGTCTCGTTCTGCGCCGTCTGGGGTGTCGGTGTTCTGGAACAGCAGGGTGTCACCGATTCGTGGCGCAACCTCGGTATCATCGTCACTGCCCTCAAATTCGCCGGTTGGTCACTCGTCTGCTGCTACCTTGTTGCCGGCAGTCTGCCCTTCATCGAACAGGCTTTCGGTATCGTTACCGACATCAGCCTGCTGGAACTCACCGGAGTCTCACATCCGCTGCTGATGGAACTCTCCCGTCGCGCTCCGGGAACCTACAACCACTCCATGACCGTCGCCTCCATGGCCGAAGCCGCCGCCGAATCCATCGGTGCCAACGGACTCCTCGTTCGCGTCGGGGCCTACTTCCACGACATCGGCAAAATGATGAAGCCGGAATACTTCATCGAGAACATCGTCGAAGGCACCGAAAACCCCCACAACTCACTGGCACCCGCCATGAGCACTCTGATCATCATCGGGCATGTCAAGGATGGACTCGAACTCGCGGAAGAAAACAATCTTCCGGAACCACTGCATCCCTTCATCACTCAGCACCACGGCACCACGCTGGTCGAATACTTCTACCGCGAAGCCGCACGCAAGGCCGACGTGGACCATCGCACCGACGCCGCGGAATCCAGCTTCCGCTACCCGGGCCCCAAACCCCAGTCCCGTGAAACCGCAGTCCTCATGGTCGCCGATGCCGTCGAAAGTGCCAGCCGTACCCTGAAGGAACCCACGCCGCGACGCATCCAGTCCCTTGTCCATGAAATCATCATGAAACGCCTCCTCGACGGGCAGTTCGATGAATGCAATCTGCAGATGAACGAAATCCGACGCATCGAAGACTCGCTCATCAAGTCCCTGCTCGCTGCCCACCATGGTCGCGTCCGCTACCCGGGCCAGAAAACCGCCTGAAGTCGCTCCGCTGTTCCCCGAAGCCCTGTCTGTCGTGATTCGCTTCGGCGAAATGCACGACAACCTGCCCTGTGTGACCCTGATTACGACCACAGCCAAAACTGAAACAACCGGCCCCTGCCCTTCCAACGTGGACATCGCCCGTGACCGTTCGCAGTTTCACCATCACCGAACAGACTGCTGGAGCTATTCTTTCCGCTCTGCGAAAACACGATACGACGCTCACGTGGTCGGCCGCTCGCTCCCTGCTGGCCGCACGACGACTGGGAGTCAACGGCATCCTTGTCATCGATGAGGGCCGCCGAGTCCAGCCGGGCGATCAGCTGGACGTCCGTGCCACCGCATTTCCGCCGCCGCCGAGCGACAGTGACGTGCGGATTCTGTTTCTTGACCCCCACGTAGTTGTGGCGGAGAAGCCCTCTGGGATGCTGTCCGTGCGACATCCCGGCGATCAGGACTGGCGACCGCAACGCCGCCAGCGACAGCCGTCTCTGGAAGAATCGCTGCAGCGGCTGATTGAAAAACGCGAACGCCGTACCGCCGCGCCGAACTTTGCCGAACTGCTGCCGGTGCACCGGATTGACCGTGAGACCAGCGGGATTCTGGTCTTTGCCCGCACGTCCGAGGCACAACAGGGGTTGATCACCCAGTTTGCAGCGCACCAGACACTTCGACGTTACCTCTGCGTCGTGCCCGGTCACCCGAAAGCCACCACGCTCCGGTCCTATCAGATTCGGGATCGCGGCGATGGCCTGCGTGGCAGCGGCAGCGAAGACCAACCCGGGCGACACATGATCACCCACATTCAGCCGCTCAGAGCCCCCGGGGGCTATACGGAACTGGAATGTCGGCTGGAAACTGGCCGAACGAACCAGATCCGCATACAGCTGGCCGAGATCGGCCATCCGTTGTGTGGTGACGTGAAATACCGGGGGCCCTATGGAGCCGCCCCGCTACCGGACCACAGTCAAGCCCCGCGTCTCGCACTGCATGCCGCCGAGCTGGGATTTCGGCACCCGGTGACCGGGGTTGAGCACGCCTGGCAACGCCCCTGGCCCGGCGACATCCTGCGCTGGCTGGCCACCATTAAATCTTACAGGGCACCTTAGTTTTGCGGCCCCGCGTTGTCCCGGGGCTACTGGATTATGGAATTGATAGGGCAGATAGGACCGATAGGATACATCAGTCCCATCAGTCTCATCAGTCCCATCCTCAGCCACTGGACCGTTTCCCACCATTCCTCGCGTGAAGGCGTGCACGCGTCATACGCTCCCGTAGCCCTCCTTCCTGCAGAAAATCCCGTTCCAGCCGCCGCAACTGCTGGTCCAGCAGGTAATTTGTCTGGTGAATCAGGCAGACCTGTATGTTGGCGACAATCTCTGCCGCACGAGTCCTGAAATACGGCTCAAATGCAGCACTGTCCACTCCGTCGCGTGCCCCCAGTCGCCGCACAAACGTGGCTTGCTCGCTGTCCCGCCCCCACAGCGCGGCCTGATGCACCCGCAGATAGTCTCGATAGTCCTCGAGCAGCTCCTCAAGACTGGCGCGCGCCACATTGGTCAGCTTGATTTCCATTTCCCGCGACGTGCCGCTGGCACGGCTGCCCTCCACAATATTCTGCTTGCCCGATCGAGCGGCCTGAACCATTTGATCGTGAGTCCGACTGCGGCGATCTATAAAACGCTCACAAAACCACACGGTTCCATCGTAGACAATCCTTGCTTTTTGAAACGACAGCAACTGTTCGTAACCACCATGCGGCGGAATAAAGCCAGGTCCGCTCAAACTTGCCGACCGCTGATCACGACCTCCGCGCTCAGCCATAACGACACCCTGCCGCCGAATGAGACAAAAACCCAGAAAAAGATGCGATGCAAGTGATAATGAATATCATGCCGAAGTGCAATAAAAAATCGGCATATAAGGTGAAATAAAAGATAATAATTGGGCTGCGATAGTTGGTATAACATCAGGGTAGATGCAAAAACACCCTGAAGTCTTGTCGGAAGTTCTGTTTTTACAGGGATGCATGGGACTGATGGGACTGATGCGACCGATGGGACTGATGCGACTGATGCGACCGATGTGACTGATGCGACCGATAGAACACATCCGTCGTATCCGTCACATCAGTCCCATATGTCTCATATTTCCCATATGTCCCATCCAGTCCCATCCAGTCCCATCCTTCCTCGCCGCAAATCCCGGCTCCGGGTGAACGATATCAGCGTCCATCGGTCCGCTTCAGGCTGCCGATCCCGGAATTCCGATACCGAGGTATTGATTAGGCGGGTGAAAACCGGTCCCGGAGTTTAGAATACGCCCCCACGCGAACTTCCGCTCAGGAAGTTCCGGCTTTTCAATGACACGGAAAATGGCGGGATGAGCAGCGGAGCGTCAGCAATTCAGCGAACGGATTCAGTCTTCACCTGCGCTCCCGGGGTGTTCAACGAGGTCTATGAGGACGACGGAGCCCCGCGACCACACTGGCAGAAATTCCTGCAGGTGTTTCGCAACACCAGCCCTCAGGACTTTACACGCCGCCATCAGCAGGCGGACCGTATGCTGCGCGAGAATGGTGTCAACTACCATTCCGTCAATGCCGCCGGTGAAGGGGCTCGACCGTGGCGTCTGGATTTGTTTCCGCTTTTGACGTCAGCGGCTGAGTGGTCCGTGGCCGAGGCGGCCCTGGCACAGCGCGCCCATTTGCTGAATCTGCTGATCGCCGACATCTACGGCCCGCGTCGCCTGGTGGATGAAGGACTGCTCCCTGCGGAATTGCTGTATGCCAATCCCGAGTTCCAGCGATCGTTCTGTGACCTTGGGCGCACAAATGATCGTCCCATGTTTCTGTACGCCGCAGAACTGGCTCGCGCCGCCGATGGACGTTTCTTCGTCATGGCGGATCGCTCCGAGGCGCCGGCTGGTCCTGGTTTCGCTCTTGAAAATCGCATCGTCAGCTCCCGCTCTATTCCTTCGGCGTTCAAACAACTCCCCGTGGAACGTCTGGCCTCCTTCTTTGTGCGGCTGCAGAATGCTCTGCGAAAAAAAGCAGCACGACCCACTGATCGCCCCGGAATTGTGCTGCTGACCAGCGGTCCGCGGCATCCGTACTATTTCGAAGATGTGTACCTCGCACGATATCTCGGCTACACCCTGGTCGAAGGAGGTGATCTGGCGGTGCGCTCCGACGTGCTGTACCTGAAAACACTGTCAGGCCTCGTGCCGGTGGACATTGTCCTTTCCCGATGTGCCGAATCGGGACTCGATCCCCTCGAAATGGGGGGCTATTCCGAACACGGTGTGCCAGGCATTCTGAATGCCATGCGCTGCGGCAACGTGACCATTGTCAATACCCCTGGCTGCGGGATTGTGGGGGCCCCGGTGTTCATGCCGTTCCTGCCGCAGATCTGTCAGCGTCTGCTGGGCGAACCCCTGCTGTGGCCTTCCATCCCCACCTGGTGGTGCGGCGATCCACATTCTTTCTCCGAGGTCCGTTCGCGTTTTGCTGACCTCGTGATCAAACCGGCGTTTCAGAAAAGCGGCGGTGAGGAAATCATCATCAGTGACCTGGCAGCGCAACAGCGGGCGCAGTGGCTGGCACGCGTGCAGGCCGAACCATGGGCATGGGTCGCTCAGGAAAAAATCAGTCGCTCGGGAATCCCGATCTGGACCGATTCCGGGCTGCGCTGCGGACATGTCGCCATCCGGGCGTTTCTCGTGGAAGAAGAAGAACGCTGGCACCTGATGCCCGGAGGTTTGATTCGCATCGCGCCGGATACCGGGCCCATGCAGCTTTCCGTGGCCGCTGGTGACAGCAGCAAGGATCTGTGGGTCCTCGCGGATCGGCGAGTTGACCCGGTGTCGTTGCTGACCCCGCAGGATCAGCCTGCAGAACTCAAACGCACCAGCGCTCTGTTTCCCAGTCGCGTGGCAGACAATCTGTTCTGGCTGGGCCGGTCCCTGGATCGCTGTGACTTTCTGGCACGCCTCGTCCGGGCTCTTGCCGAACGCCTGTCCGGTGAGGGCAGTGCCGAATTGCAGGACGTGCGATTTCTCGCCCGATTGCTCAGCGAACAGGGACAGCTGGAACCCGGATTTGTGCTGGAGGGCATGGAATCGCAACTCCCATCACTCGCCGAAGCGCTGCCGGCTGCGGTTTTCGATCCGGGGGAATATGGCGGTCTGGCTCCCACCGTGCAGGATCTGACCCGATTGGCCTCGTTAGTTCGGGACTGGATCAGCCCCGACACCTGGCACCGCATCAATGTGACGGCAGAAACATTCCGGACCGCGCCCAGTCGCGAATGGCGGGATCTGGCGGATGTGGTTTCTGCCACGGGTATTCTGATCGGAGACATCGCGTCGGTCAGTGGGTTGATTGCGGACGGGATGAACCGTGGGCCTTCCTGGCGTTTTCTGGAAATCGGACGCAGTATCGAACGAGCTGCAGCCACAGCGCGCCTGCTGATCACGGCAGACCTGCGTAAGGGCAACGCCAGCCCGCTGCTGCTGAAGACTCTTGTCGAAGTGCTGGACGTGCGGATGACCTATCGATTTCGCTACCGCGAAAATCTGCAGCGCAATGCGGTGCTGGATCTGGCCATCACGGACGAAACCAATCCTCGTTCACTCGCGTTTCAGCTGGAACGACTGATCCAGCACACCGATCGTCTGCCAGGTTATACGACGCAGCCACTGCGTTCGCCGGAAATGCGACTGGTCATGGAAGCTGCACATGCCGTCCGCATGCTGACCGCCGAAGATCTCGCTCAAACCGGTCTGAAAACCGTCATGACGGCGCTGCGAACCACTGAAGACGCCATGCTGAAACTCTCCGATGCACTGACCCATAAGTACCTCGTGCACTCAGGTGTGCCCAGGCAGTTCATGGAAAACACGGAAGGATCGACGTGAAATACAAGGTCACGCATCGCACCCGCTACACCTGTCAGGACCAGGTCTCGGTCGGTCACAATCAGGCATGGCTGGAATTTCGCTCAACGGACCACCAGCAGGTGGAATCTTTCGCGCTGATGATCACCCCCGAACCTTCCGTCCGCACCCGGCGATTAGATGCCTTTCGCAATCCTGTTCAGATGTTTTCCTTCAATGAAGGCTACCAGTTGCTGGATGTCACGGCCACCACTCTGGTCACCGTCCGGCCTCGTGAAATTTCTGCCGCCGGTCGACTGCGCACGTTGCAGGAAGGCCTGGCGATGCTTCGAAATCCGGAGGAACGTCAGCGCAATGAGGCACTCGAATTCCGCTTTGCCTCCCCCAGGATTCAATGGACTCCGGAGATTCGGGCCTACGCCGAACGTTCCCTCGCAGTCGACCGACCACTCCTGCAAAGCGTTCTTGAGCTGACACACCGACTTCACCATGACTTTGCGTACGACAATCGCGCTACCACTGTCAATACACCGATCACTGACGTGTTTCGCCTGAAACGCGGTGTCTGCCAGGACTTCGCTCATCTGCAGATTGCCATGCTCAGAGCTGTCGGAATCCCCTGTCGCTACGTCAGCGGCTACCTGCGCACCATCCCTCCCCCTGGCCAGCCGCGTCTGGTCGGCGCCGATGCCTCACACGCATGGCTATCCGTCTATCTGGGTGGCGGGGAATGGGTGGATGTGGACCCCACAAACAATCAGATCTGTGCCCGGGACCACATCACTCTGGCCTGGGGCCGAGATTACGGCGATGTGCCCCCGCTGACGGGTGTGTTTATGGGTGGTGGACAGCATCAGCTGTCAGTCAGTGTGGATGTACAACCACTGTAAGCAGGGCAGACTCACTGGTCCTCAGACCACGGAGGGCGAAAGGGTGTTCAGCCAGCAATCAGGCGGAAAACGCCACTGACCTCAACTGCCGCCATCGTCGCGCAATCCCATCGTTGACGACCGCAAATCACCGTGATCGTCATTCATGAAGCCTTCGAAAGTCTGCAACGCACGTGCGGGTAGAAGCGAACAGAGGCTCGGTTGACACCGAGCCTCTGAAGTGGCACCTGGCCATTCATTTATTCCACTGAAACTCAGCCCTTTGGCGGTTCGCTGACCTCAATGTGCAGATCCCGCAATTGTCGGTCATCGACGGGGGATGGTGCACCGGTCAGCATGTCGGCGGCTTTCTGGGTTTTCGGGAAGGCAATCACTTCGCGAATGTTGTCGTTGCCGGTCAGCAGCATGACCCACCGGTCCAGGCCAAGCGCGATTCCGGCGTGCGGCGGAGCCCCGAAGCGGAGTGCTTCAAGCAGGAAGCCAAAGCGGCGCTCCGCTTCTTCCGATCTGATATTCAACAGGTCGAAGACCATCTGCTGAATTTCGGAATCATGAATACGCACGCTGCCGCTGGCAGCTTCATAGCCGTTCACGACGAGATCGTAGCTGTCAGCTCGAACCTTCCCGGGGTCAGTTTTCAGAAACTCAGCGTCTTCCGGATTGGGCTGACAGAACGGATGATGTTCCGCGTCGAACCGACCCTCTTCGGCATTCCACGTGACCAGCGGGAAGTCGACCACCCAGATGCAGTTGAAGGACGTGGGATCGTAGAGATTTTGTTCGCGACCGATGCGGTTTCGCAGGGCCGCGAGAGCGGCACAGGTGACTTTCCATGAGTCCGCCACAAACAGCAACAGGTCACCGTCCTGCCCCTGCATGCGGCTGATGATGGTCTGCTGTTGCTCATCGGTGAAAAACTTGGCGATGGTGGATTCGAGCTTGCCACCAGCCACCTTCATGTAGGCCAGACCTTTGGCACCATAGTCGCCGACGAAGTTCTTCAGGTCCACATCCAGAATGCGGCGGCTGTATTTTTCGGCCCCGCCCTTGACGTTCAGACCGCGAACACGTCCCCCGGAACCGGAGACCGCCTTGAATACACCGAATTCGCTGACAGCAGCCAGATCGGTGATGTCGACAATTTCCATACCGAATCGCAGGTCCGGCTTGTCACTGCCGTAGCGTTCCATGACATCGCGGTACGTGTAGCGTTCCAGCGGCGTCGGCACATCGATGTTGCGGACCTTTTTCATCACAAAGGACACCAGCCCATCGATGGTGCTGAGGATGTCGTCGCGTTCCACGAACGACATTTCGACATCAATCTGAGTGAACTCGGGCTGCCGATCGGCACGCAGGTCCTCATCGCGGAAACAGCGAGCGATCTGGTAGTATCGATCAAAGCCGGCAACCATCAGAATCTGCTTGTAGATCTGAGGCGACTGCGGCAGGGCGTAAAAGCTGCCAGGATGCACGCGGCTGGGGACAAGGTAATCGCGGGCGCCTTCCGGCGTACTGCGACCCAGCATGGGCGTTTCGATTTCCAGAAAGCTGCGGTCGTTGAAGTACTCGCGCACAGCCTGAGTCAATTGATGACGCAGCAGAATGTTGCGTTGCAGTTCCGGACGTCGCAGATCGAGGAAGCGGTGTTTCAGCCGCAGTTCTTCGTTGGGCAGCTCACCCCCTTCAATTTCGAAGGGCGGCGTTTTGCTGCGGGACAGCAACACCAGCTGCTGCACACGCACTTCGACTTCGCCCGTGGCCAGCCGAGGGTTAGTCATGCCTTCGCCACGCAGACGCACTTCACCGATGACGCGGATCACATCCTCGCGACGGAGACGCCGGGCCAGCGCATCAATCCGGGAATCGTCGTCGGAATTGAAGACCACCTGGGTCTTGCCGTAGCGATCGCGGAGGTCGACGAACACAAGCTCTCGACCCTGTTCCCGATAACTGTGAACCCAGCCTGACAGGGTCACCGTCTGACCCGCATGGTCTCTGCGAAGTTCGCCGCAATGATGAGTTCTAAGCACTGAATCAGATCCAAAAACAGGAGGTGGACAGAAGAAAGCCGGCGGCGGGGACAGCAAAGCCGCTGAGCCCCGGACCGGAGGCAGTATAAGGATGGGACGGATTCGGGGAAAGAATGGTTCGAAGAATCGTCCGCGGACACAGCGGAATCACGGAATTGAGGAAAACAAGGCTGATCGACGTGAATTGCCGCGAATTTTTCGATCTGTTCGCAGGGAAGCCGGTGTTCCGGCGGTTGATTTTGTGCCCAGCAAACCGAAATTTGCGAATCTCCCCGGCGAATTTCCAATTCCGCAGGCAAGTCACGGGGTTTTTCTGCATCCGTTTCTCATGAAATTTCGTTAAAATGCTGAACAGAGGTGCCTTACCGCGTGTCCCAACCAGTGCCGCGTAAAGCCCGCCAAAGGACCGCTGCCCGGTTCGCCCAACAGGACAGAAAGACAGACACATGACGTTGCCGGTACTGCAGGAACGCCCCGTACGCGAAGAAGATCCCCTCGATCTGATGGATGAAATCGAAGTCCTGAAGCGGGAAAAAGATGCCACCATCCTCGCACACTTCTACGTGGATGGCGAAATTCAGGACATCGCAGATTTCACCGGCGACAGCCTGAAACTGGCCCGCGATGCCACACGCGTTACCACGTCCACCATCGTGTTCGCCGGGGTGCATTTCATGGGCGAATCCGCCAAAATCATGAACCCGGAAAAACGCGTGCTGATCCCGGACCTGCTGGCCGGCTGCTCACTGGCTGACAGCTGCCCCCCGGAACAACTAGCCGCCTTCCAGCAGCAACTGCGGGAGCAGGGACGCGATTTCCACACCGTCGCCTACATCAACACATCTGCGGCCGTCAAAAGTCTCGTGGACTGGATCGTGACCAGCGGTAACGCCCGCGAAATCATCGATCGAGTGCCCCGCGATAAGGAAATTCTGTTCGTCCCGGATCAGCACCTCGGACGTTATCTGATGGAAGTCACCGGACGCAAAATGATCCTGTGGCCCGGTGCCTGCATGGTGCACGAAGTCTTCAGTATCCAGGATCTGATTCGCATCAAACGCAGCCATCCAGGCAGCGTTGTGATGGCCCATCCCGAATGCCCCCAGAACATCCTTGAGATCTCGGATGTGATCGGTGGTACCGAGAAAATGCGTCAGCATGTGATGAAACTGGAAACTCCCACGACGTTTCTAGTGGCCACAGAAGCCACCATGATCCATCCGCTGCAGAAGATCGCACCCCAGCACACCTACATTCCCGTCCCGGGCATCATGACGACCACCGGCGAAACCTGTGCCTGCAACAAATGTCCGCACATGGCCAGAAACACGCTTCAGAAAATCCGCGACTGCCTCCGCGATGGTCGCCCGGAAATTGAGTGGAAGGACTACTTCGCCAAAGCCCGGGAAGTCCTCGATCGAAGCCTGCTGCAGTAACGAATCGCAAAAAGGGGTCAGGTCTCTTTTTTATAGCCGCATTCTGTGTGCCCCATTAGCGGCAGCGCGTCAGCACGCGGTGTGAGCCTCCCCATTGCGATCCAATCGCGAAGCGCTGCCGGCAATTCGCCGTGGGTGTCAATCTACGGTCATGCGAACAGAACACCTCACCAAGCCGTGAAACGGCGGCAGAAGTCGCTACGCAATTAACGCGGAACAGCCACAGTGTTTTTGTGTTGGTTCCCACCCACGGCGGGCACCTTGCGGCTCACTTGCACCTCCCGATGAATGATCGTATCCAGAGATCTACCGGCCAG